>NZ_JAZDQV010000025.1:0-1026 GCF_036324225.1 Altererythrobacter litoralis | reverse complement strand
TTCAGGCAGTTGCAGCAGATCGAGACCGATCGACGCCTCATTGCCTTTGAGCGGATTGGAGAAGCGGATGACCGCCTGAGGTGCCCATTGCAAAGTGGCTGCAGGAAAAAGATCGGCGATGGGGGTCGTTGCCTGCTCGAACTCGGCCTGGCTTGTGATCCTCTCGAGCGGCAGGCGCGACAAGGCCTCAGTAATCCGCTCCCGCTCTTCAAGCTCTGTTGAGATCCTCTCAGCCAGGCGCTCGGCTACTCTCTGCGCGTCCGCCCGCGCCAGTTCGCGCTCCTGGATGTAGTCAGCATAAAGCAGGCCCCCGCCTATGAGCAGGACGGTGCCCCCGGCAGCAAGGCCAATGCCGAGCGAGCGGCGATCAAGCACGAGCCGGGTAAGCAGGGCCCCCTTCGCCGCCTCTTCCCCTACCCCCGCGGCAGCCGCGAACGCCTCAAGACGCAGTCCCAGCCAGTAGGAAGAGGCAAAGATTACCGTCGCAGCCATGCCATGCATGACGAAGAGGGGCTCGGTAATGCCCAGCCCAAAGGCCAGGATCGCAAGGATCACCGCCCAGAAACCCCCTGCCGTCCACCAGTTGGAAAAACGGATCGCCAGGGGAAGAAGGGCTATGGCTGACAATACTGGAATATTCGCCACGGCCTGATTGGCGCTTAGTATGCTGGCCCAAAGAAGGAGCGCGGCCACAAAGACTGATTTACCGATGACATTCCGGGCAAAGAGCATGGCGGCTAACGTCATCACAGTAGATCCAACGACACGCAGTATCGAGAACTGGCCTTCAAGATCAGTGGCGGAGTATCGCGAAAGCTCGGAATGAAAGGTTATCGCGAAAGTCGACCACAGTAGAAACAGAACCGCAGAAAGTCGCAGCACAACAGCCCTGACATCTTCCATGCGCCATTGCTTTTGGACCAGGATGATCGCGGTTGACCACAGCACCATTACGAGCAGTGTTGAGAAGACAGACCTGACCAGCAAATGCGCTTCGCGCGCTTCGCCCTCGTGGCTGAACCAGGC
>NZ_JAZDQV010000024.1:0-1161 GCF_036324225.1 Altererythrobacter litoralis | reverse complement strand
GAGGCCAACACTTCGCTGATCAACGCTTTTGCCAGAGGTTCTTGGGCTGCCCGCTCATCACGGCTTGATGTGGGCGACCAGCACGTCTTCCAGTTGTTTTTCAGTGAATGGTTTGGTGATGTAGTCGGTCATGCCTGCATCGAGCAGTTCATCGATTTTGGTTTTGGTGGCCCCTGCGGTCATGGCGATGACTGGGATCACCTTGAGTACCGGGTCGCTGCGCATGATGGTGACGGCAGTTATGCCGTCCATGATTGGCATTTGCACGTCCATCAGGACGATATCCGCCTTGCCTGGGTTGTTGGCCAGCCAGTCGAGCGCTTCCTGCCCATTCCCACATGTGCTGGCCTTTGCCCCGGCGGTCTCAAGCATCAGTTCGGCGAGCTCAGCCACAAGGTCGCTGTCATCAACCAGAAGGACGTACTTACCAGCCAGCAGCTTTTCCTGCTGCTCGCCTACAGCCTCTTGCTTAATAGGCACTTGATCAAGTCGAGCACACTCCACCTCGACCAAGAATGTACTGCCAACACCCGGCTTGCTCTCTACCCCCACGCTCCCGCCCATCAGCTCTACGAGCTGCTTGACGATCGACAGGCCGAGCCCAGTGCCCTGGAAGCGGCGCGTGGAGCTCTTGTCCACCTGGCTGAAGCGCTGGAACAGGAGCTCCTGGTCTTCGGATGATATCCCCACACCACTATCGCTCACCTCGACCCTCAGGCGCACATTGTCGGGATCATGAGGTGCGACCTTGCTCGCTCTTATCCTCACTTCGCCTTCATCGGTGAACTTGATCGCGTTGCTCACCAGGTTGAACAGGATCTGCTGGATACGTGCAGCATCCCCGATCACATAATGGGGAAGGTCTGCTGCCTTGTCGCAGGTAAGCGTAAGGCCTTTCTCCTCTGCGACTTCCCCCATCACCGTCATGAGCGTCTCAAAAACGTCCGTGAGGCTGACAGGCTCATGCTCAAGATCGATCTCGCCGGCTTCGATCTTCGACCAGTCAAGAACGTCATTGACCAGATTGTAGAGCACATTGCTGGCTTGCTGGAGACGCTTGAGGCGGGTGCGGTCTGCACCCTCAAGCGGTGCATTCTCAAGCATCCGCGCACTGCCAATCACCACGCTAAGCGGCGTGCGCAAATCATGGCTGATGTTCGA
>NZ_JAZDQV010000023.1:0-1254 GCF_036324225.1 Altererythrobacter litoralis | reverse complement strand
TTGCTCTCCAGATCCCCTGGTGAGCTGGGACCTTGCTCCCTCCTTCTTCTACCTAGCGCTCACATTGGTCGGAGTTGCACTGAGAGATTTTCGATCTAGCGACCTACCGGCCCATCTCCGGGCGGTGGGTTATCGAGGCAGCCTTCCAAAACATACGGCGTAGAGTACGTTTTCGAAAACGCTGCCTCGCGCGACATCTTGCCAGTCGCGGGGCTTGTTGCTCTTTCTGGTTATAGTGTCATTTGCGAAGAAGGCGGCGCTTAGTGTCCGACTACGCCCTTCTCGGCAGTCGAGTTCCGAGAAAGTCTTGTAGCCCGTATCGCCGGCATCAGAGGGCTTTCCAAAATCCACCTTCACCCAAACCCGCCTATGCCCGCTTGGCATTGTGCGGATGGATGAGAAGTCCACACTAAATTGATCCTGATTTGCAGTAATCCCAACCGGCAACCATTTCTCCGCCAATGCTGCGCTAGGCAGTGCGGCGACAACCAGAGCGGTGGTGAGTGATATCTTTCGCATATGACGAGATTAGCAGTGCGATGGATCAGGGCAAGACTAAGTAAAAAGACCCCGACCGCCACTACGGGAAGCGATCGGGGTCTCGGGTACGAAGGCGTGACAACGAGGTAATCACAATCTTCATAGGCAAACTTAGAGCAAGCCATGCGATCGAACAGCGCTAAAAAGGATTAATTTTGCTATACTGCAGAGCAATAGCCCCCCCCTTAAAGCAGGAATTTTGCAAGTCACGCCCGCGGCCTTCCACCTGTTATGTTGTAGTTATCGTTCATGCCCAGAGGCTAGCGCTGGCGGGTGAGCCAGGGACTAACGACGGCCTCTTTTGCCGCAATCGCGGTTGCAATCTTCGCGCTCATGTAGACAAGTTTGGAGGTCTCGTTTCATGGAATAGCTAATTTGATCTGCCCCCTTCTGAATGGTCCAATTTCTATTTTAGGAATGGCCACGAAGGAGGAATGGAATGGCAAGGAAGCACAAGCCGGAAGACATCATCGGGAAGCTGCGTGAGGCGGAGATCGTGCTAGCGCAAGGCGGCACGGTTGCAGATGCCTGCCGGCGGATCGGAGTGACCGAGCAGAGCTACTACCGCTGGCGTAAAGAATACGGCGGTCTGAAGATGGATCAGGCCCGACGGATGAAAGAGCTGGAGAAGGAGAATGCCCGGTTGCGCCGAGCGGTGTCGGACCTGACGCTCGACAAGCTGATCCTGCAGGAGGCTGCAAGGGAAAACTTCTG
>NZ_JAZDQV010000022.1:0-1321 GCF_036324225.1 Altererythrobacter litoralis | reverse complement strand
TGAACCGCCCCGGGATTGCCGGAGGCCATTTGGTTTGAATTATGCCGCCATGGGGGTGTCGTCCAGCATGGCGTAGTATCGCTCTTCAGCTTCGGCAGGCGGGATATTGCCGATGGGCGCGAGCAAGCGCCGGTTGTTGAACCAGTCCAACCATTCGAGCGTGGCGTATTCCACGGCTTCAAATGATCGCCAAGGACCTCGACGGTGGATGACCTCGGCCTTGTAAAGACCGTTGATCGTCTCGGCCAAAGCGTTGTCATAGCTGTCGCCAACGCTGCCGACTGATGGCTCGATCCCGGCCTCGGCGAGGCGCTCGGTATACTTGATCGAGACATATTGGCTGCCGCGGTCGCTGTGGTGGATCAGACCGCCACGGTGAACAGGCCGCCGATCATGGATCGCCTGCTCTAGGGCATCGAGCACGAAGCCGGCATGCGCCGTCCTGCTCACCCGCCAGCCCACGATATAGCGGGCGTAAACGTCGATCACGAAGGCCACGTAGACGAACCCCGACCACGTCGCGACGTAGGTAAAGTCCGACACCCAGAGCATGTTCGGTGCCGGGGCGTGGAACTGGCGGTTCACCTGATCGAGCGGACAGGGCGCGGTCTTGTCGCTGAACGTGGTCTTCACCGGCTTACCCCGGATCACGCCCTGCAGGCCGAGATCGCGCATCAGCCGCTCCACCGTGCATCGCGCAATATCGAAGCCTTCGCGCTGCATCTGCCGCCACACCTTGCGCACGCCATAGACCTTGAAGTTGGCGTCGAACACGCGCCGAACTTCGTGCTTCATCGCCTCGTCACGCTGAGCACGTGGCGATAGGCGCGACGGATCACGACGCTGCGCCACACGCTGATGGTAGGTGGATGGGGCGATCGGCAGAACCCGGCAGATCGGCTCGACCCCATACTCACCCCGATGCTCATCAATGAAGCTGGTCATCGCTTGAATGGGCGGTCGAGCTCCGCCTGGGCAAAATATGCAGACGCCTTGCGCAGGATCTCGTTGGCCTGCCGCAGCTCACGGTTCTCGCGCTCCAGAGCCTTGAGGCGGTCTGCCAACTCGGTCGGAACGCCGGCACGCTTGCCGCTGTTCACCTCGGCCTTCTTCACCCACTCAAGCAGCGTGTGCCCCGAGCAGCCGATCATGGCGGCTATGGATGTGATCGCTGCCCAGCGGGATGAATGCTCACCTTCCTGATCCAGCACCAGGCGGACTGCCCGCTCACGCACCTCAGGGGCAAACTTGTTCGTCGTCTTGCTCATCGTAGACCCTTCCTCTCAGGAGTTAGGGCCTCCGGCAATCCCGGGGCGGTTCA
>NZ_JAZDQV010000021.1:0-1477 GCF_036324225.1 Altererythrobacter litoralis | reverse complement strand
GCTTCCTTGCCATTCCATTCCTCCTTCGTGGCCATTCCTAAAATAGAAATTGGACCATTCAGAAGGGGGCAGATCAGCAGGATAGTTGTAGCTAATTCAGTAGCTGGAAAAATGCTCTGAAACCTGTTGCCTTGCAATAAGGCGGCTCACAACGCGATCCAGACCGGCTTGAGCCTCATCTTTTCCCGAATTTAGATCAAGCGTGCGATTATAGTAGTCGCGAGCCAGCTGCAGATCACCCTGACTTTCATGACAAAGCCCGATATTCAACAAAACCGACACATGCGCTGGGTTGGCCGCCTCCAGTTCATTGAAAGCCACGCATGCGGCAAGTTGATCGCTTTTAGTCAGCTGGATAGCCTTCTTGAACGAACGGGCATCGTCGCCGGACATGCCCTTGCGGTTTTCACTAATACGAAATTTGTCCGACCTGAATTGCGGCGCCAGGTCTACCCTTACAGAATATGCATATTGCGCGGCCAACGAATTCAACAAATCATCAGGATTGGGTGCGGCCGCCTCATCTTCACAATACTTCTGATACGTCTTGAGGTATTTGTTGCTTTCATAAAGCAGCGTGCCATCCGATGCGACCAGACGCAGCATTGGGCGATAACCGACGCTCAGCAAGTGGCAGTCATACACTTCCTTGCGCTTTTCGACGCAATCGCCTCGCTCTTTCTTGCCGCAGCTTATTACCTTCTTGACACCCGCCGATTCTTCCCAAAATTCAGTTCGGGCAGAACCCTGCAATACAGCCGTAGGTCCCGTATCTATTGCTTTGCCCTCAGCGTCCTCATTTACGCCAGAATGCAATTCAGCGAGCGTCGCAGCCGGTACAATCGCGAACCAAGGTTGCCCGTTAATCTCCACGGCGGAAAGTATGTCAGAGAGCAAGAATGAAAGCTCGGGTCCGGCATCACCGCCAAAACCTTCAAACGCTATGGTTTGAACCCGGGCATCGATATTCGCCTCTCCCGCAAAGATGCCTTCCACAGGCAATGTTTCTGCTTGCAAAGCCGAACCGGCGTATATGAGCGTGCAAATTCCGATTGTCTTTTTCATCACCCAATTCCCCAACCCGCATCATTCAATCCATGGGAAACATTGCGGTGGAAGCCTGAACCGCCTTTGAATATTTTGTTCAGGTAAAGTCAGAGTAATCTTAATGAACCTGCTTCGAAGGCTTCTCAGATGATTTCATAGACCACGTGTTTAAGCGGTTTGCCCTGATAGGTTCCATGCTCTTCCAGTTTGGTAAGAGTGCCACCAATTCCGGGAATGGAATCACAATCGGTAAGGTGATGCCTGGTAAAGTGCTGGCTTGGCAAATGGTGAAACCTCAGTCGAAGACCCGCCAGGCATTCGTGATCACAGTGCCAAGGGCGGCGTCTATCTCGTGATCTGCCCCCTTCTGAATGGTCCAATTTCTATTTTAGGAATGGCCACGAAGGAGGAATGGAATGGCAAGGAAGCA
>NZ_JAZDQV010000020.1:0-1501 GCF_036324225.1 Altererythrobacter litoralis | reverse complement strand
AGCGGTGCATTCTCAAGCATCCGCGCACTGCCAATCACCACGCTAAGCGGCGTGCGCAAATCATGGCTGATGTTCGAGATAAACTGTGTCCGGGCGCGGTCGCCTGCTTTGATATCGCTCAAGTCAATGATCGTAGCTAAAACCAGATCCTGCTGTTCTCCGGCAATATGTGCCAAGCCTAACTGTATGGGGAAAACCTGGCCGTTCTTATCGCAAGCCTCAAGTTCTCTTGCGGAGGCCTTCCTTCTTGGGCAACCGGCTGCAAAATGGCTTTCCCTCAATTGCGCATGGTGCCCTCTGTAAGACACTGGCACTAGCTCATCGACGTTGAGCTCGAGTAACTCCTCTCTTGTATATCCAAACAATGACAAGGCGACGTCGTTGACATCGACGATACCTCCAGACCTCGACACTAATATCTGCGCAGCCTCAGAACCCTTGAACATTTGCTCAAGCTGAGCGTCCTTACTTTGCAAACTCGCCTGAAAATTCTTGATATCCGTGATATCGCGAGCCACGCCAAGGAATGCGGTGATCTCTCCGCTTGCATTCCTGATCGCCGAGACAGTCAGGAGTACCGGGATCCGTGTCCCGTCCTTGTGCCAGTAAGTCCATTCTCGCGTTTCTGGAGAACCTTCCATGGCCTTGGCCACAAATACCCCAAAGCCAGGCTCAATCTCGCGGCCAAGTTCCTGTGAAAGGGTTCCCGCGCGGGCGATTACTTCGTCACGGTCATGCAACAGTTGAGGCGTCTCTTTGCCAACGACCTCCTCAGCGCTGTATCCCAGCAATTCCTCTGCTGCCGGATTGAACAGCGTGATCAGGCCGTTGGGATCTGTTGCTATGATGGCTGCCCCCGCACCCTCTACAAGAGCTGCTCGGAAAGCCTCGGTTTCGTGTATCTTCTGCTGGGCAGAACGCATCTGGCGTCTGCTGCCGTCCACAAGAGCCGCCCCTCCTCCAAGCAGGAGCACCATGATAAGCAGTCCCTGAAGGCGTGCTGGCAGCGTGTCTAGCGCCTCGATACTGCGCGGATATGCTTCAACAGTGACCGTCAGGGCGTCATTGTCAGCATCCGGTGAACCGCTTGTCTGGGCTGTGCCTCCAAACCCGGCATAGGCCTCATCTCCATCAGCCGAGCCAAAGATCAGTTGTGGCCTTGCCTCCTGGCCCTGAATGGTCGGGTTGGTGAGCCAGACACGCAGGCCGTAGCTTTCAGCATCATATTCGATGCGCCTGGCGATCAGACCGTCAAGGTCCTCAAGTACCGATAAAAGACCCACAAATGATTGCCTCGAGGGCTCTGCTCCGGAGCGGTAGATTGGCGCACGATAAATCAGAGCCTGTCCACCTTGAACAAGGGCAAACGGTCCGGTCCAGTGCGCCTCACCGGTCGCGATCACATGGCGTACCTCGTTGCCCTCTTCAGGCAGTTGCAGCAGATCGAGACCGATCGACGCCTCATTGCCTTTGAGCGGATTGGAGAAGCGGATGACCGCCT
>NZ_JAZDQV010000019.1:0-8284 GCF_036324225.1 Altererythrobacter litoralis | reverse complement strand
CGCAGCAAGGCCTCGCTGCCTCAACGTCAGGCCCCATACCTCGCGGCTTTTGTCAGACGTAGAGACAACAGGATAGGCTATCAGAAGGGAAAAGAGGGCTGCGAAAGAAGGCAGTGGCCACAGTGTAGGCGCACCGCCGCCCAAGGCACTTCCCGCGACACCGAGTAGCGCGAGAATGCAGATCAGATACATCCAGAAGATACCGGCCTTCGAGACCCGAAGAAAGCCAATGCCAAGAATGACAATTGAACTAGCCGCCAATATGAAGATTGATTGACTAGGACCGAGGCCGAAGTCAGGAAAGAGCAAATAGCGAAAAGCCAATAGGGGTAAATATGCAGCGCCAATCGCGAAAAAAGCGATCTTCGACAAGCGCTGCCACGCCTCAATGCCGCTGCCTGCACGAGCCAAATCTGTTTGCAATCCCATGCTCGGAGCGTGGGCGACAGTCCAGAGCTTGTCAATTACACACATCCCACTGGATGGCGCCTATATGAGCTGGACCATGATCAGGATTGGCGACGTCATGCAATTGGATCGGTACCGGGACGATCACCGCTGCTAACCGGAGGAGTTTGATCGTCCCGTTTTATCGCCCTCATGGTCGTTCTGGCAATTTGCTCTCCAGATCCCCTGGTGAGCTGGGACCTTGCTCCCTCCTTCTTCTACCTAGCGCTCACATTGGTCGGAGTTGGTTTGCGCAGCGTTGCGAAGCCGCTCATCCATCCACCTTACAAGCAGAGGCAGGCTATACCTGTTTATAAGAAGCTCATCGTCAAACGGCAGGGCGTGCTTGGGTAGAGCCCCGCCAGTGGTTTCTAAAAGCAGAAGGCCGATACAAACCAGCTCGTCCAGACTTGCCGGCCTATGCCGCCCTCTCCGAAGACGGAAGTCAAACTCCGAAAGTTCGACCTCCAGTCGCTCCTCAAGGCACCTACGTTCACAATGGGTGGCGTAGTTGTAGGGGCAGGAAGTCTCTCGGTGCAAAGTTTAACCGCCTCAAGCGGAAGAAGGCATCCTGGCACGAGACCGCAACGAATACATCTTAATCAGATTACGGAATTTTGTAGAAGCGACGGAGAACTACGTACTGCGGCATACAAAGGCGCGCGAATATTCGTATAAAGTCATTGAGCTGACCGCAAAATAAGGCCACGCCACAGCCCTAGACTTTTCGGCGGCACATATTTGTATTTGCGTCATTTTGCAGCAAAACGAGTTTTTTTACCGTTAATCCACGATTTTGTGGAGCTGTATGTAATCACAGGGCGAAAATACGACGTGTCATTCGTGTCCAACAGCGTATTAGTAAAATTATCGAGACCAACCCATTTGCCGTTTGCGCGAACAATGAGGACGGCGTGATCCGCACCCGAGACGAGCTCCCGACCCAAGACGAGAAAAATATCAGCCTCATCAAATCCCAGCTGCTTCAAAAGTTGCATTTTGACGATAGCAAAATCTTCGCAATCACCGCGGCGAGATGCCAGTGTTACATTAGCAGGCGCCCAATGATCGAGAGCGCCATAGTTATACGAATCTTTTGTGTAACTGATCTGACGGTTTACCCAAGAATTAACGGCTTGAACCCTTTCAAGGGGCGACAGCAGCTGCGCTTCGCCAGCGAAGCGAGCCCAGTCCCCATTGAGTGACAGAGGAGCCTGGCGCACGCTCGCCCATTCCTTTGCCTTCGGACCTTTCCCGAGCGCTACCAGAACGGTTCCGAACATATCAGGGGTCGCAGATGTTTCTGCGACTGTGTCGATCGATGATGCGCGGGCCGGACCGGCAAAAAGCACGACACCCGAGACTAGGCACAAGAATGCCAAAAAATAATTGAGGCCATATTTTTTCGTGAAAAGCACCGTGAACTCCGCCAATTCACGGCACAGCCTCTTTTTGAGGCTATAAACGAGAGTTATTACAACAACTGCGAAATAATTTTTTACCAAATAGTTGATATTGCAGTGTTGCATTCTTCGTGCCGTAGTAGGTCGGGTCTACTAGGCTCACACTTCTGCGTATATTGGTAATAAGTTACTTTATTTTCTATTATGTAATATATATATAACCCTAGAAGTCATTTTATGACCCTTTGGGGTCATGCCTACTCGACGCGAGATGAGTTCGATTGCCGCCCTCAAGTGAGGGGGCATTTCGATGCATGGCAAATCGTAAGCGCCAGAGTTCTTGAAGGATGCCTAAGCGGGCACGGTTACGGCATTTCTAATGGAGAGACGGCGCGGTTTGTCGGGAGTGATTGTTTGCAGACCTCAGTCGAATTATGATGCGCCAAAGGCATCCTGTGCAAGAAACCCGGATGAAATCGCGGCTCATGACGAGTAGCTAAGGCCATTGAGGATCCTACGCCCAGGCTGTCAGTCCTATAGAATTTACCGGCTTATTGCTTTGGCGCTCACAGCCGAGCGAAGAGCGCTTCCCCAACATCAAGCGCACCACGCGCAGGATGGGCGGATGAATTTTGTCGGCGATACTCGTCGCAAAATTATGTGCTAGGATTCTGCATCCGCCGATGATGCGCTTGGCTGCTGGCCGCTACTGAAGCAGGCCAATAATCACCGCCCCGGCTCAGCTAACTTCGGCCGTAAATCTGCTGATAAGTAAGGTGTAGGCTCAATCTAAAGGGCTCGACTATAACGGCCGGCTTTGGCTTGACATATTTCGAGATAGGTCGATGCGGAAAAACTAGGCCGTGGGCTCATAATGGCGCAGTCGTAGCCTGATGCAAGCGAGTTTGACCATGGCGAGGATGGACGAGCCGAGCTTGTCATATCGAGTAGCTTTCCTGCGGTACTATTTGAGTTTGTTAAAGAAGCGCTCAACAAGGTTGCGCTGTTTGTATAGCCAGGGGGAGAAGCAGATGGGGGATTTGCGGTTGGTCTTTGGCGGGATGTTGGCCCAACCGCCCTGCTCGAACACCAGATCGCGCAGACAGTCTGCGTCGTAGGCACGGTCTCCCAGCACCATCTGGCCTTTCCGGATGTCGCCCAACAGTTCGGCAGCGGCCTGAATGTCGTGGGTCTGGCCCGGTGTGATGGCAAGCTTGACCGGCAGGCCGTCGTCGTCGGTCAGAGCATGGATTTTTGTAGTAAGACCTCCCCGGCTTCGTCCAAGACAGCGATCCGGGTGGCTTTTTTAAAGTCGCAGCCGAGTGGTGAACACGCACGCTGGTGCCGTCGATCGTCCGCACATCGCCGCCATAGATATCTGTAATCGCGTCCATTATCCGATCCCACACGCCAGCCTTGGTCCAGCGCCGGAAGCGATTGCAGCAAGTCGTGTGCGGACCATAGCGTTCGGGCAGGTCGCGCCACGGCGAGCCTGATCGCAATATCCAGAATATCCCGTTCAGCACCCGCCGGTCATCAACACGAGGAACACCTCTGGGCTTGTTGGGCAAAAGCGGCTCAATCACCCGCCACTCAAACTCGGTCATCTCATATCGGCTCATGCCGACACTGAATCAGAAACTCGCCGCTCTGGGAATCCCGTTTATGAGTTTAAGGCCTAGGTTAAGCGCTTCAATGCCCTGAACGTCGCAAGTCCCTAACCAGACCGCTGTTTCAGGCCTACCCCTATGACCGTATAAAAATCGCGGCCTTGGAAAGCAAAACAAAGCTTGAGGTGGTGACCCTCAAACATGGACAAAGAAAACTGCGATACTGGTCTCTGCTGGCTACGCCGAAAATTCTATCGACCCCACTTAAAAATGCGCAGAGAAGTAGCTCAATCCCAATTTCAGTAAGAAAAGATCTACTAAAAACCTCAAATGATTTTATGGGGATCACTTGATTTGTCATTATTAATTGCACGAAGTACGTAAATTAAATTGCGAACATCGCCTTCGATATCTTTTTTCTCATCCCATTCGCTCTCGATCGAAGTAGCAAGTTCGTGAATTTCAGCAAAGCCGAGCATTCCCGCAATGCCAGCGATCCTATGAACCCGGTCTAAAATGTCTCTGCTCGCTCGCAAGCAACCCTTTCCGATTTGATCAAGCGCCGATTCGAGATCGATCGCGTCTTCCGACGCGCCCAACTGGAACCGTCTGCGTAACTTGCCTATGCGTGATTCAAACTCGCTCACAGCAACCCCTCAACTCAGGCTTCGATCAACCAAATCTAATACGCCCTATCATCAGATAGGCGCGACCTCAACCAAGCCCTTAAAAAGGTCATTAAAGCAGAAAAGATACAAAATCCAGAAAACCTGGAGAACAAATTGCGATTGCCCGCAGCGAGCCATTACCACGAAAGACAAACGACGTGAGATCAATGGAGCTTGATTGATCCAGCCAATATACATAAAATGATGACTTTTTATATAAAAACAAAAAACTAGGATTGATTCAATTTACTATTCAAATAAAAAAATTACATCATATAAAACTGATAATACAAATACGTAGATTCAAATAATCAATAAACTAAGAATTGTATGTTTCAACTTGGCCTTAGATTTGACAGCAGCCGTTCGGCACGCTATCTGGTAACAGCAATCAAATCATTATTTTGCGAATCCGCCTATTTGTCTATGCCTGAAACTTCTGAAAAATTCGTATTAGTCGCCGATGATCATCCTCTTTGCAAAGAAATAGTGCAAATCTGTCTGGAGCGAATGGATGGAAATTTCCGTCTATTCGGCGTCTCTAGTTTTGCTGAGTTGTCTGGTGCACTCGATCAACTTTCGCGATGCGATTTGTTGGTTCTTGACTTATCGCTCGGAGATTCGACCGGAATCGACACTCTAAAACGGGTGAGAAATGGCTGGCCTTCTGTGCCGATACTTGTTCTTTCGGGGACTGAAAATCTTCAGGTGCAGCACCTCGTGCGTGAAATGGGAGTTATTGGATATATTGGAAAATCAAAACCAATAGAAATGATCGAGCGGGGGCTCAGCGCGGCTCTTGCTGGGCAAGGTGCGTTCGATAGCCTTATCGATGGGGCTGACTCAGCCCAACTCAGGGACCGCTTAGCGCGCGTTGAAAAATTAACACCCGCCCAACTCCGCGTTCTCAATGCGATGGCGTTAGGCGAGCTCAACAAACAGATCGCGCACGAGCTTGGCATAACAGAAATTACTGTTAAGGCTCACGTCAAGGCGATACTGAGTAAGCTCGGGGTCAGCAATCGAACCCAGGCGATATTAGAGGTCAAAGAGCTCAAACGCCTGGGACTGATTGGTCAGGCATTGAGAGGATAACCGCCCTAAAAGGCAGCGGCCAATGGAATAAATGTATTTTTTACTACGACGTTAGCGCGAGGCCAACACTCCGCTAATACACCCTCTAGTTTTACCTCATCCTGCAGCTCCATCTCCAGGTGATCGAGATACTTGAGGAACAGCAGCCAGCCCGCTCAGCATAATCGAATTCGGAAGCCAGGCCCTCGTCATTTCGCATGGCTCAGTCGACGTTGTTAAAAGCGTTTTCGAACATGCGAATAGCTAGCCATAAGTCACTCTGCCGCCGCCCGAATTTCTGAAAGCAGGATGAGGCTCGATAAAGGCTCGCGCCGCGAAACCATGAGAGCCTAAAGGGTGGATAGGAATACCCTCACGCGCACCAGATCTCTGAATTATATTACTTTTATTAAGATAAATGGTGCCCAGAAGAGGACTTCCCAGAATCCACTAAAGTCGTCTATATTTCAGTTACTTGCGCTCGGATTAAGATGGCTGCGTATACAACTTCTGTGTACTTTTGACAATAGGAATTTCGCGGCTTGCGTCCACTTTGGGGACCCACACATTCATAGGAAGCAAAGAGTGGTTCAGAAATGCCCCATGGAGCGCCATGGAAGGCCTCCCACCCATGAAAGTCTAAATATTCAGACTGCTTCTGAAAAAATGCCCCAACATCTTTCGATGGGTCAATTGCCGAGGCCTTAAGGACTTGATGGTCCAAATTCGGTGCAATCATGAGTTCGCCTTCGCCGCTGAAGCTTATGAAACCTCTGTCGAAAAGCCTGTCCACATGAGGAGAGAGAAGCAGGCAACCCCGCTTTGAGGTCAAGATTTCCTAATAAGGGCCGGATTGATCACGCCCCGCCCCATAGAGGTTCAAAGAGCGGTCGTAGGATCGCTTAACATAGCGTCCAGCGCGACTGCCGTAGCTAAGCCAATCCCTAGATCGCCCAAGGCTGACTTCAGCTGAAACCAGTCGACCTGCTTCTCTTTGAGTGCGACCCTAGCTGAGAAAGCGGCGCCCACGAGGAGTGATGTTGCAGAGCCAGCGAAAATGTCGTTGGCAAGCGCCGGGCTTTACTCTGCAGCATCTCCACTTGGCAGAGATCTCTCTTCCGCCGCACCCGCTAAGGCTGATCTGCGAGAACGAGACTAACGCTTGCTCTTCTCGAAGAAGCGGATTGGTTCTTTGCGGTAGTGTTTGACGTGTTTGCGCACGGTTCTGATGAGGTCTTCAGGTTTAGCAGGCTTGATGCAGAAGTCGTTCATGCCTGAGGCCAAGGCACGCTCCCGCTCGGCGTTGGTGGCGCCAGCAGTAAGCGCGATGATTGGCAGTCCCTTGGCACCCTTGAGCTTGCGGATCGCCATGGTGGCCTCGCAGCCATCCATCTCGGGCATCTGCAGGTCCATCAGGACTACGTCGAGATCGTCGAGGTGTCCTTTGACCACTTCCAACGCCTCCATCCCCGAACCTGCAGTCAGGCAGATCGCACCAACGCGCTCGATTACAGGTATAAACGAAGTCAGGTTCAAGTTCTGATCATCGACGACCAGAACTTTGACCCTCGCTAGCCAAGGTGCTTTGCCGAATGTGATCGTGGTGCGCTCGAGCAGGTAGGAAGTATCGTAGCCATGCTCGACACAGGCCTCGTTCACTGCGTCAAACAGCTCCAGCCCGGCAATCGAAGATGCGACGTCAGGCGGGCTGATCAGGGCAAGGCCTTCTGGTGCCGGAGCCTTTTCTCCCTGCCAAAACTGGTCTGTCTCCCAGTCCTGATCTGTCACGACAATAGCGGGACCAGAAGCTTTCTGCGTAGCCTGATAGATCTCCTCGGCGGTAAAGAACGCCGTGGTCTGCCACCCGAACTCCTTGGCATACTCAGAGATGAGCTTGTGCTTCGCCCTATTAAGACCCCACAGGCCAAGTACCAGCTGTCCGGGGGTATCTGCCTGCTCGTCCGCGCTGGCAGTGTCGATGTCCGCCAGTGGCAGTTCGACCTCAAACCAAAAGCTCGAGCCCTGCCCAGGTTGCGAACTCGCTCCGACCGTACCGCCCATCTGCTCGGCCATCTGCTTGACGATCGACAGGCCAAGACCCGTGCCGCCCTGATCGCGCTTCTGGTACGACTGGACCTGACTGAAGGGCTTGAACAGCTTGTCGAGATCTTCAGCAGCAATACCCCGCCCGTTGTCATCGACAACAAAGCGCAGCCGCTTGCACCCTTGTGACGAAGCCTCGAGCTCATCGACATGGAGCCCTACCATACCCCCTGCCTGCGTGAACTTGATGGCGTTGCTGACAAGGTTGCTCAACATCTGGCGCAGGCGTGCCGCATCGCCAATCAGCGGCACTCGAAGTGCGAGAGGCAGCTCGGCAAGGCGTAGATTCACGCCCGCCTTTTTGGCGCTCGCGCTGAATAGTGCTGTGATTTCTTGCAGCAGATCCCATAGCGCTAACTCACGCTCCTCCAGCTCAAACTGGGCCGCTTCGTTCTTAGAGAACTCGAGCACGCTGCTCACCAGCGATAGCAGATTGTTGGCTGAAGTCTCGATCACGTCAAAGTCACGCCGCTCGATCCGTTCGTGGCCATCCGCCTTGATAAGGCTGATCATGTTCACCAGCGCATTGAGCGGTGTACGGATCTCGTGGTTCATGGTCGCAAGAAACTGCGAGGTCGCCTCGCGCTGCTTGTCGGCAACTTGTGCTGCGATGCGATCGGTTTCTGCCGCCTTGATATCCGTGATATCGCGAGCCACGCCAAGGAATGCGGTGATCTCTCCGCTTGCATCCCTGATCGCCGAGACAGTCAGGAGTACCGGGATCCGTGTCCCGTCCTTGTGAACCCAAGTGAGCTCGATCGTTTGCGCCAAACCGTTACGAGCAGCAAAAACAAGTGCATCGAAGCCGTGCTCCACTTCTGTCCCAGTCTCGGCAGAGAGTTTAGAAGCATATTCGATTAATGCTGGGTCGTTTTTGTGATCCCATACTTCGGGCGCTGGCCTGCCAACGACCTCCTCAGCGCTGTATCCCAGCAATTCCTCTGCTGCCGGATTGAACAGCGTGATCAGGCCGTTGGGA
>NZ_JAZDQV010000018.1:0-8358 GCF_036324225.1 Altererythrobacter litoralis | reverse complement strand
CGGTTCCGCTTCGCTCCACCTACGGCCACCCATGGCGCAGGAGGCAATTATGCACTAACAAACAACACGGACCACTCAGTGGGGGCCGGTCATCTCTCTGTTCGGAATTCCACCACATATACAGCTACACCATATGGTGGTGGCATCAGCAGGCTTTACGTTGGTTGGTGGCAGCCATCCAAACGAGACCTTGTCGCCACGCTCATCGCCGCAGGGCAGGACAACTGATGCTGACACCCAAGCAAGAGATATTCGCACAAGCCATCGCAGACGGGCGATGCCAGGCTGAGGCGTACCGCCAGGCATATAAGGTCCATCATC
Source organism: Altererythrobacter litoralis (assembly GCF_036324225.1). Taxonomy (NCBI): domain Bacteria; kingdom Pseudomonadati; phylum Pseudomonadota; class Alphaproteobacteria; order Sphingomonadales; family Erythrobacteraceae; genus Altererythrobacter; species Altererythrobacter litoralis. Next base: position 8,037 of record NZ_JAZDQV010000018.1, on the reverse strand, counting down.
AGACCAAGCCTGAAACGGTCTACAAACGAGCATCAGAGTTGATGGCCGACGGGAAGGTTGCGGGTAGGGTTATGGCCCTACGGAATGCCTTGGCAGATTGCGCCCTCTGGGAGCGTAGGCAAAGTGTCAGGGTTTTGCGAGACATTGCATTGGGTGATGCCCCCGCCGCGAACAGGATACAGGCGGTTCGAGAATTGAACCTGATGCACGGATATCACCAACCCGATAGGCTCGAAGTGCAGTTGCGAGAGCTGCCTCCTATCACCGATGAAAGCTGGCTGTAGGCACAAGCCATCAAGCTTGTGGGCTATGTGCCCTTAGTGATGCTCTCATCCAGCCGAGCAATTTGTCCGCGCAAGCCAGCAATAAGCGAGGTTCGAGCGGCTTGCAGTGCCTTGTGAGCCTTCCAGACCTCGCTCACTTTTGCTGCAGCTAGTGTCTCGGCCTCTTTTGCCTTCTGCTCAATCTCCACCCATTTCTCGTCGCTGAGATTGTATTCGTGCTGGTCAATACGCGCAGGAACCGAGACGTCATCTAGTGTAGTGGCAAGGTCATCTAACGCGACGAATAGCGCAGACTTCGCATTCTCCACTTCCGGGTCAAAATTGTTCCGGAGCGCGGCCTTGGCCTGGTTGCGCGCTGTGCTGATGAGCGTTTCGACATTAAAGGCCTCATGAGGACCTACCTTGATGGGCTCGCCATCGGGGTCGCTCGTAACACGGCCAGCTTCGTAAAGTGGCTGCTCGATGATGTCCTTGAGTTTAATAGTGAGCTGCTCTTCTTCCTTAAGCCGCATAGAAAGTGTTTCCCGATGCAGCATTCGGGTTTGAAGATTGCTATCCTTTAGCTGTCTCCAGACAGGCGCGCCAGCGTACCAAGCAGCTCCGATTGCCAAGATGCCGGTGATGAGTGTTTGGTAGTGATAGATAAAACTGCACAACCATGAAATTCCATCGACGCATTGGTAAAGTTGCACGTACCGGCTCCCCTAGTTCCTTTTGCTTCGCCAATCAGCGAAACAGGTGCTTTTGAATATCGAGGAAAGCACCGCGAATTTCCCCTATCGAGCCTAGCTTGCGCTTCGCATCGTTGGTGCCGCCATACCGTATCTGGAGGAAGTCGCTTATGCGGCTGGGGGCTAGCTCGCGGATGCCCTGCATCTCATAGGCTTGGAGAATGTAGGCCAAGAAAGCTTGCATCTCTTCCTCATAGCCTCCCAGTCCTGTCCCCTTGGCAGCCTCCACTCGCTGCGAACGAGATAAAGGCGCCAGCGTGAAGCGCACGTAGGCAAGCACATCGAAGATATCGCTATTGGGCGCATCGATGAGACGGCGCATGTCGTCCAGCCGGTCGCGGTCGTACCCCATCTCTTCGAGACGGCTGATAAATGAGGTTCGCCGCTCCGGGTCGCTCCATATCTGCCGTAATTCATCTGCACTGGACACCAACGAACCAAGGTCGCCGAACAGCTGGTCCATGAACTCCTGAGCAGTGATTTGCCTCCCGTGGAACCAATATGTGGTCTCGCCGACGTAGCGTATCTTGCGCTCTTTGCCGTCCGCCAGCTTCACAACGATGCGCTCGGCTGGCTCCGGCGGTTCGACGGGCGGCTCGGGCGGTTGTGGGGGCTCCGGCGGTTGCGGTGGCTTGGGCTTATCTGGACCGTCAGGCGGTAGAGGTTCCCCATCCCACTCAGGGTCGTTGAAGTGCTCGTAGGCCTTCACGAAGTCGTAGACGGTGAAGAAGTCTTTTCCCTCGTAGGTCCGCGTGCCGCGCCCGATGATTTGCTTGAACTCAATCATTGAATTGATGGGGCGCAGCAACACGATGTTGCGGATGTTGCGCGCATCGACCCCGGTGGACAGCTTTTGCGATGTGGTCAGGATTGTCGGGAGCGTCTTCTCGTTATCCTGGAACTCGCGCAGGTGCTGTTCGCCGAGCTTGCCGTCATCCGCTGTCACCCGCTCGCAGTAGTGCGGGTCGGGGTTGGACTTCACCTGGTTGATGAAATCACGAACGCGTGCCGCGTGGGCCTGCGTGGCACAGAAGACGAGCGTTTTCTGCCGCTGGTCAATCTGGTCCATGAACTCATCGACGCGGCTCCGCTCGCGCTCGTCGATTACGAGCTTCGTGTTGAAGTCCGCCTCAGTGTATTCCTTGTCCGGGTCGATTTCCCCGCTCACCACCTCGTCATCATCGCTGTAGGTATAGGTATCGAGCGTGCTGGCCATCTGCCGCACCTTGAACGGCGTCAGGAAGCCGTCGCCGATGCCTTCTTTCAGCGCATAGGTGTAAACGGGCTCGCCGAAATACTTGTAGGTGTCGGCGTTCACATCGCGCTTGGGCGTTGCGGTCAGGCCCAACTGCACTGCTGGTGAGAAATACTCCAGGATGCCGCGCCACGTGCTTTCATCCTTGGCTCCACCCCGATGGCATTCATCAATCACGATGAAGTCGAAGAAGTCCGGGTCGTAGCCCTCGAAGCGGAACTCGTCCTCGCCCGTCATGAAGGTCTGGAAGATGGTGAAAAAGACACTGGCGTTGGTTGGCACACCGCCCCGCTTGCGAATTTCCTCGGGGCTGATGCGGCACAAGGCATCTGGAGGAAAGGCACTGAATGCGTTGTAGGCCTGGTCGGCTAGGATGTTGCGGTCAGCCAGGAAGAGGATACGCGGTCGGCGGCTGGGCTCGCGCCCGAGGTTCCACTTCGACTGGAACAGCTTCCATGCAATCTGGAAGGCAATGGAGGTCTTTCCTGTGCCTGTGGCTAGGGTGAGAAGGATGCGCTGCTTTTCCTGCGCTATGGCCTCCAGAACGGCTGTAATGGCGTTGTGCTGGTAGTATCGCGGCTGCCACTTGCCACCCCCCGTCTCGAAGCCGACTTCGCCGAAGCGTTCGCGCCAGTCATTGCCGTGCGGAAAGCACCGCTGCCAAAGTTCTTCAGGTGTCGGAAACGGCAGGTCGAGCTCGCCCTCGCTGCCGGTGTGCATGTCGATGCCATACCAGCCGAGACCGTTGGTGGAGTAGGCGAAGCGCGCCTTGAGCATGGTCGCGTAGTTCTTGGCCTGCCCTACGCCGTCCGTATGTCCAAGCCCAGCCCGCTTGGCCTCAATGACAGCCAGTTTGTGGCCTTTGTAGTTCAGCACATAGTCTGCAGACAGTGCTCCGGACCGTTCACCGCCGCCGATGATGCGCCCGGGGCAGACCAGTTCGCGATTAATGTGCGCGCCTTCCACCACGCCCCATCCAGCGTCTCTCAGGACCGGGTCGATGCGATTGGCGCGAGTATCGGCTTCGGTTTCCTGCATCGGCTCAGGTCAACTCCCCGGCGAAGGCCCTTTGGAGAATGGACTGGCGGAGGTCGGCTAAGTCATCCAATTTTCGAAGGTAATAATTTGCCGAGCCAGCCGTCTCCCCTTCAACGTCTTTCAGCCTATCGGCAATTTCCGACTGGTCTAGGGCATTTGGCCAAGTGACCCTCATTGGATGCACCAAGTTTCTGTTCAGAGAGGGATTGGCTGCGCCAGTGTCCAACTCAGCTAGCTTCAGACCACGCATCAAATATGAAACGAGGCGCGGGTTGTTGCCCTTAAAGTCCTTGACGTAAAGTGTCGTATCGTGAGGCCAGTAGGGCTCTTCAATGTAATGAACACTGCCAATGGAGCCTTTGCGACCAATGACCACGCCCGGTCCTGCCACCTTGGCTTCATCATGGTAAGACTTCACACCTCCACTGGAAACAACTGGCACATCACCGGGGCGCTGGTCCTTCTTCGTGATGTCATGGCCGCGCTGAAGTGTGATTAGGTCGCCGACTGTGCAGGAAGTCCAGCCTTCGCCCTCTCTTTGAAAGGTCTTAGCGAGAGACGCCTCCAGCAACTCCCCGGCGTCCGCAAGATTGGCCTCGGTTAGGGCATAGGCGCGGTCGAGGGCGGCGAAGGCCTGGTCCAGCACCGCAACAATCCGCTTCTGCTCCTCCAGCGGGGGGAGCCACACTTCCAGTTCTTTCAGTTTGGCCTTGTTGAGCGTCTTGCCCTTTACCTTTTCGTCACCAGCCGCCGCCTCCTGCCAATCGAAGAAGGTCAAATACCAATAGAGGAATTGCTTTGAGACCGCGCCTTCATCGAGGTCATGCAGCGCAGCGATTGCTTCGTTTGTGAAGAGGTCGCGACCAGCATAGCAAAGTCTTCCCAGCGTCAGCTTGAAACTCACTAGCAGGGTGCCCTTCGGCACGAGCTTCATTCGCTTGGCAGCAGATTGTGAAACGTATTCCTTGCTGTCATGCACAGCTGCATGAAGGGTGTCAGGCATGTCTGCGATAGACAGCCACACATTTTCTGTCTCTCGCTTCTCGTCCCAGTTCGATTTAGATTTTCGGGCGGGCGTGCTGCCTAGCTCAATGCGACAAAGGTCACCCAGCTTGGCCAAGCGCCAGCCTTCCGGCAGCAAATTACGGGTCACAGCATTCCCCGGATGTCTTCGAGGATTTGCCGTGTTTCCTCATCGCGGCTCAACATATCAGAGATTATCTGCTCCGGTTCGCGCAGAGGCTATTCTTCCGGCGCATGGGGATTGCGCACCGACAGGTCCCATGTCGTTTGGTCAAGGTCATCGACCTTCACCACCCAGCTTTTCTCGCTGTCCGCCTTGTCCGATTGGAGCGCGACGAACTCGGCCAGGTCATCATCGTTGAGCGGATTGGTCTTGCCCAGTGAGCGGCCCGGGTCGAGCTGATAATACCAGACCTGCCGCGTGGGCGCGCCCTTCTCGAAGAACAGCACCACCGTCTTGACGCCTGCGCCCTGGAAGGTGCCGCCAGGGCAATCGAGCACGGTATGCAGGTTGCAGCTCGTCAGCAGCTCCTTGCGCAGCTCCACGCTGGCGTTGTCAGTGTTGCTCAGGAAGGTGTTCTTGATGACAATCGCCCCGCGCCCACCAGCCTTCAGCTTGCGAATGAAGTGCTGCAGGAAGAGGTAGGCCGTCTCGCCCGACTTGATGGGGAAGTTCTGCTGCACTTCCTTGCGTTCGCCCCCACCGAACGGCGGATTGGCCAGCACGATGTCGTGTCGATCGCTCGGCTGAATATCCATCACATTCTCGGCGAGCGTGTTGGTGTGGCGGATTTTCGGGGCCTCCACACCGTGCAGCACCATGTTCATCACGCCCAGCACATAGGCGAGCGACTTCTTCTCCTGCCCGTAGAACGTCTTGTTCTGCAGCGTATCCCACTCAGCAGCAGAGAGGTCATCACGGCGCAGGTATTCGAACGCCTCGCATAGGAAGCCAGCCGAGCCGCAGGCACCATCGTAGATGGTTTCGCCAATCTCTGGCTTCACCACCTTAATCATGGCGCGGATGAGTGGGCGCGGCGTGTAGTATTCGCCGCCATTGCGACCAGCATTGCCCATCCGCTTGATGCGGGTCTCGTAGAGGTCGGAGAGCTCGTGCTTGGCCTTGCTGCTGCCGAAATCGAGCGTGTCGATGATGTCGATGACTTCGCGCAGTGAGTAGCCAGAGCGGAAGCGGTTGGCGATCTCGGAGAATATTTCACCAACCTTGTATTCCAGCGTGTCGGCATCCTCCGCACTGGCGCTGAAACCCTTGAGGTAGGGGAACAGCTCGCCGTTGACGTAATCAATCAGGTCCTGCCCTGTCATCGCCACGGAGTGGTCAATCTCGCCGTTCGCCTTCTTGGGGGCGGCCCAGACATCCCAGCGATATTCTGCGTCGAGTATGGGCTGGTAGTCCTTACCCTCCAGCTCCGCCTCGTCCTGCAGCTCCATCTCCAGGTCATCGAGATATTTGAGGAAAAGCAGCCAGCTGGTCTGCTCGGCGTAATCGAGCTCGGATGCCAGGCCCTCGTCATTGCGCATGGCCCGGTCGATGTTGTTGAAAGCGTTTTCGAACATGCGACTAGTTAGCCACAAGCCACTCTCCCGCCAACCGAATTTCTGTAAACAGGAGGTGGTTCGACACAGTCTCGCGCCTCGAAACCATCGCCGAATATAAGGTGGACAGAAAGGTGGATGGAAATCCAGTCAAAAGCGCCAAAGCACTGAATTATATCAATTTTGTGAAGATAAATGGTGCCCAGAAGAGGCATCACATTCGGCCTATTTTTCTGAATATTTTCAGGTATTTAGGTAATTCGGTTTATGCAAAGAGCCCGCAAAAGGCCCGCAAAAACCGTCTAATGCATTGGTTCGATGCCTTTTTCGGGACTCGAATCTTGATTTGCTTCTCCGTCAGGGAGTGAATGTTCCGGCAGGCTCTGCGTAGCTCTTGATGCTCTTTTTGGGGCTTTCATGCCAGCCGATATTGAATGCCCAATAGGTCGGAAAGAAATAGAGCGTTGAGTAAGGGAGGTGCTCGTGGATCCATCGAGCGAGTATCTGCCAATCGCCTTGCTCTTGGTGATTGGCCCAGAAACTGGGAACGACCACACAAGCCATCGCCCCCATGTGTCCGTTCACATCGAGGCGATCCCAGATGTGCCCCGCGAAATTGCTCTCGTTCGAAGCACAGGTGTAGCCGGCCTTCTTCTTGCGCTGCATCGCATTGCAAAAGCCATTTACCTCACACGAGCGATACGCAGACCGGATCGCAATCCTGCCCCAATGGTCTTGAAGGGGTTCGAGCAATTCCTCGCATAGGTGTCTGCCTGCCTTGATCGCCAGGTCTGGATCATCTGGCGGTTCTGCATCGACCAGCCCACCACTCGGCGGGAGTAAAGGTCGATCACCACCGCCAGATAGGCAAAGCCCTCCTGCGTCCTGATGTAGGTGATGTCGGTCACCCATGTCTTGTCGGGTGCCGCGACATCGAACTGGCGGGCCAGCGTATTGTCGACCACCCTGGATGGCTTGCCACCATAGCTGCCCGGCCTGCGCTTGTAGCCGATCCTCGCTTGTAGCCATGCCGGGACTCGCGAGACACCTTTATGATCGCCCTAATCGGGCAGGAGGTGTTTCGAATGACGAAAGAAGATCAGCGCGAGATCCAACGCAAGCTGCGGGTGCTCCGGCACGCCGAGCGTACCGGCCAGGTGGCGAAGACCTGCCGCTACTTTGGCATTGGGCGGGCCAGCTTCTACAGATGGAAGCGCGCCTATAAGCGAGACGGGGAAGCTGGACTGGCCAATGCCAAACCCATTCCAAAATCGTCGCCCAACCAGACGCCACCGGAGGTCGAGGAGAAAGTTCTTCATCTCCGAAGGAAGTACCATCTCGGGCCCGAGCGGATCATGTGGTACATGGCGCGCTATCATGCGGTTCGAATGTCGGATGCAACCGTCTATCGCATCCTCAGGCGTCACGGCCTGAACCGACTTCCACGCGGCACGCGCGTTCGCAAAATCCATACCAAGCGGTATAACAAGCAGGTGCCGGGCCACCACATCCAGATGGATGTCAAGTTCCTGACTCTAATCGGGAAGCGCGGCAAGAAGGTCCGCCGTTTCCAGTACACTGCCATCGACGATGCAACCCGCGTGCGCGCCCTCAAAGTCTACAAGCGGCATACTCAGGCCAACGCCATCGACTTCGTCAATCACATCATCGACAAGTTCCCCTTCCGCATCCGGGAAATACGCACCGACAATGGGCATGAGTTCCAGGCGAAGTTCCACTGGCACGTCGAGGACCTCGGAATCCGCCACGCCTACATCAAACCCAGTTCACCTCAGCTCAACGGCAAGGTCGAGCGATCGCATCGCTCCGACAGCCAGGAGTTCTATCAGCTGCTCACCTACAAGGGCGACGTCGATCTCGAAGAACGCCTCGATGAATGGGAGCGCTTCTACAATTTCCATCGACCGCACGGCGCGTTCAAAGGAAAAACGCCTTATGAAGCGCTTCGCGAGAAGCTATAGAACAGGTCCAACCGTGTCTCGCCAGTCACCCGATGTTACAAGCAATTCCTCGCATAGGTGTCTGCCTGCCTTGATCGCCAGGTCTGGATCATCTGGCGGTTCTGCATCGACCAGCCCACCACTCGGCGGGAGTAAAGGTCGATCACCACCGCCAGATAGGCAAAGCC
>NZ_JAZDQV010000017.1:0-9078 GCF_036324225.1 Altererythrobacter litoralis | reverse complement strand
GCAGCACCTCCTCAGTGCCGCGAGTGAATCAAGGCTTCGCCGCCAAGGCAAGCGATTTAATGGGTCCTGAGCCTAGCCTTCAAGATCGGACGCATCTCATGAACTCCAGTCACAAAGAACCGCGTCTCGCCTGAACCATCTGAAAACTTCCAAATGGACAGCGATGTATCGACAACGCGGAAGAAGCCCTCATGATGACTAAGGGTCTCAAGAGGAGCATTTTGAATTATGTGTTCGGCCGTCTCCTTTGAAAAAAAGGAATTGAGAGGAAAATCACATCCATCATGGTGAACTGAGATCCCGCCGTTGGTGATTTCAGCGCCCATCATGAAGGTTTCGGGGACATCGAGAGACGCATTAAGACTAGCAGCGCCGGTCTCTTTGCCTATCGCCGCGACTGTGCATTGCTCCATGCCATCCACATCTGCTCCCACACAGGCTGCCGTGATTGAGATTAGGAGGGCGCATAGCGCTTGACGCATATTCATTGACGGATTCTGGACTTTTTTATCTGCGTCCGCAATTGGCTCGTCAGCGGACATCTGTGAGCAACCTCTCCCAACGTCATTCCCGCGAAAGCGGGAATCCATGAGCCAACTAGCGCCGACTGTTTGTGGATTCCCGCTTTCGCGGGAATGACGAGTTCTGTGTCGTTAGCGGAAATTCACCCTCAATGCCGCCCGAACAGCTTCTCGACGTCTTCCATGCTCAGCTTGACCCAGGTCGGGCGGCCGTGATTGCACTGGCCTGATCGCGGGGTGCGCTCCATCTCGCGCAGCAGCGCATTCATTTCCTCAACCCGCAGCACCCGCCCTGCCCGCACCGATCCGTGGCAAGCCATAGTCGCCAGCACATGCTCCAGCTTTTCCTCGAGCAGCAGCGCCTGCCCATGCTTGGCAATGTCGTCGGCAAGGTCGGTAAGCAGCGCCTGCGGATCGGCCTTGGCAAGCGCGGCGGGCAGCGCACGCACCAGCATCGCGGCAGGACCGAAACGTTCGATTGCCAGCCCGAATTGCGCGAGCCCCTCGGCGGCTTCCTCAAGCCGGTCGCAATCGACTTCGTCCAGTTCGACCACGTCGGGCACCAGCAGCGCCTGCGAACGCGCGACCGCATCCCCTGCCCCGGCAGCGCGCAACCGCTCGAGCACGAGCCGCTCATGCGCAGCGTGCTGATCAACCAGAACCAACCCGTCCGCCGCTTCGGCGACGATATAGGTATTGGCGACCTGCCCGCGCGCTATGCCGAGTGGGAAGTCCTGCTCCGCATCAGTTTCCTCGACCTCGATAGCGCGGCCTTGAGGTGCGAAATCGCCACGCGCCATGACTTCGGTTTCGTAGGCCCGCCACGCCTGCCCGGCTTCGCTCACGCGGGTTTTTTGAGCTGACCAATCGCGTGAAAAGATAGTGGCGAGCGCAGGTGAAGGGTCTTGCGCCGGCTCCTGCTGCCACCGTTCCATTGCGCCGCGATCCGGGCCCTGCGCGCTGCGCCGGTCGCCGGTGGCAAGCGCCTGCCTCAACCCCGAAACGATAAACCCGCGCACCCCCGCCGCATCGCGAAAGCGCACTTCGGTCTTGGCCGGATGGACGTTCACGTCCACATCCTCTGGCGGCAGGTCGAGGAACAGCGCGAGCACTGCGTGCCGATCGCGCGCGAGCATATCGGCATAGGCGCCGCGCACCGCGCCCACCAGCAGCCTGTCCTTCACCGGGCGCCCGTTGACGAAGAGGTACTGGTGATCGGCCACGCCGCGATTGTAGGTTGGCAGGCCAGCAATTCCCGACAGGCGCATCATGCCGCCCGGCCCTTCGCGTTCGGCAGCGATGGCGACGCTGTTGTCCTTGAGCTCGCGTGCAACGATCCCCGCTACCCGGTCTGCCAGAGGCTCATCCGCCTGCAGGCTGAAAATCCGCCGCTCGCCATGTTCGAGCGAGATTGCCACTTCGGGCCGCGCCATCGCGAGCCGCCGCACCACATCGAGGGAGGCGGCGTATTCGCTACGCTCGCTGCGCAGGAATTTGCGGCGCGCGGGCACCTTGGCGAACAGTTTCTCGACCTTGACCCGTGTACCCGGCGGCAAGGCGGCAGGCCCTTCCTCTACCAGTTGCCCATGGTCGACCACCCGGCGCCAGCCATCCTCGGCCCCGCGCACACGGCTTTCGATCGTGAGCTGTGCAACGCTGGCGATCGAAGGCAGTGCCTCGCCGCGAAAGCCCAAAGTGCTGACCTGCTCGATCGCTTCGTCGGGCAGCTTGGACGTGGCGTGCCGTTCGAGCGCCAGCGCCATTTCGTCTGCCGACATGCCGCAGCCGTCATCGATCACTTCGAGCTTTCCCAGGCCGCCTTCGACCAGCTTCACGACGATGCGACTCGCCCCCGCGTCGATCGCGTTTTCGACCAGTTCCTTGAGCGCCGCAGCGGGCCTTTCGACCACTTCACCGGCGGCAATCCGGTTGATCAGGCTCTCTGGAAGGCGGCGAATTTGGGGCATGTTCAGGAGGCTAGCGGCAGGGCGTCATAAATTCGAGGCCGGTCGTGAAAAATCGCCCCCCTTTTAACAAATATTTTGGCCTTTTGCCCGCGTATCGACTAGACGATGCATATCCCGTCAATTGCGGATCGCAACGGTTGCGCTGGCGTCGCCAGAATCGCGATCACATCCATGGAACGACTGAGCATAATGAGCTTCTTTTCCAATCTCCTGAAATTCGGTTCACACAATATGGCCATCGATCTGGGGACGGCCAACACGCTGGTTTATGTGCAAGACCAGGGCATCATCCTGAACGAACCCTCGGTGGTCGCGATCGAGACGATCAATGGCGACAAGCGGGTCAAGGCGGTCGGCGACGACGCCAAGATGATGATGGGCAAGACGCCGGATACGATCCAGGCGATCCGCCCGCTGCGCGACGGCGTGATTGCGGACATCCAGATCGCGGAAGAGATGATCAAGCACTTCATCCGCAAGGTGCATGGCAAGCGCAGCCTGTTCCGCTATCCCGAAATCGTGATATGCGTGCCTTCGGGCGCAACCTCGGTGGAAAAGCGCGCGATCCGCGACGCAGCGTCGAACGCCGGCGCTTCTGAAGTCTACCTGATCCTTGAACCGATGGCTGCGGCGATCGGCGCCGACATGCCGGTTACCGAACCGGTCGGCAGCATGGTTGTCGACATCGGTGGCGGCACCACTGAAGTCGCGGTGCTCTCGCTCCGCGGCCTGGCCTACACCACTTCGGTGCGCACCGGCGGCGACAAGATGGACGAAGCGATCATTTCCTACGTCCGCCGCCACCACAACCTCCTGATCGGTGACGCCACTGCGGAACGGATCAAGAAGGACTACGGCATCGCCGTGATGCCCGAAGACGGCATTGGCGAAACCTTTGCCATCAAGGGCCGCGACCTTGTGAACGGCGTTCCCAAGGAAATCACGATCAACCAGGCGCATATCGCCGAGGCTCTTTCGGAACCGATCGGCGCCATCGTGGAAGGCGTGCGCATCGCGCTGGAAAACACGGCGCCCGAACTCGCAGCCGACATCGTCGACCAGGGCATCGTGCTCACTGGCGGCGGCGCGCTGATCAAGCGGCTCGACGAGCACCTGCGCGAGGAAACCGGCCTGCCGGTCAGCATCGCGGAGGATCCGCTTTCCTGCGTGGCCATCGGCACCGGTCGGGCAATGGAAGACCCGATCTATCGCGGCGTCCTGATGCAAGAATAAGGGTAAGCGGTTCGCCATGGCGCCAACTTCATCCCGGCGCTCGGGCCATTCGCGCAGAGCGCAATACTCGCTTTTCACCAGCTACCTGGTTGCGGCGATCGGCGCGCTGATTGGCGCGGTGCTGCTGGGCATCTCGCTGTGGCAACCCGCCGCAATGGGCGGGGTCCGTGGCGCCGCAAGCGACGCTGCCGAACCCGCGGGACGGGCCGTGGCGGTTGCGCGCGAAGGTTCGGGCGGCTTTTTCGACGCTATTGCAGGCTATTTCCGCGCGGGCAGCCAGAATGCCGGCCTTCGCAAAGAGCTTGAACTGGCGCGCATCCGCCTCGCCGAAGCCGATGCCACCTTGCAGGAAAACGAGCGGCTCAAGGCTCTGATCGGGCTGACCGAACAGGACGGGGAACCTGTCGCGATCACCCATATCACGGGTTCCACCGCCGCCAGCGCCCGGCGCTTCGCCTATATCGGCGCAGGCCGGGCCGATGGTGTGCAAGTGGGCATGCCAGTGCGCTCTGCACGCGGCGTGGTGGGCCGTGTGCTCGAGACGGGCAGCAGCACTTCGCGCGTCTTGCTCCTGACCGACAGCGAAAGCGTCTTGCCGGTGCGGCGCGGAAGCGACGATCTGGTCGCCTTCGCCGAAGGGCGCGGCAACGGCCTGCTGCGCATCCGGCTCGTCAATCTGGGCATCAATCCGCTCGAACCGGGGGACGTATTCGTCACCAGTGGTGCGGGTGGATATTACCGACCGGGGGTCGCCGTGGCGGTGCTTACCGAAATCCGCCCCGATGGCGGGCTGGCGCGAATGATCGCCGACCCTGCCGGCACCGATTTCGTGCGGGTCGAGCCCATCTGGCAGCCTGACACGGTGGCAGCGGCGCGCCAGTCCCCGGACGAGGTCCTGAGCGACGCGGAGGAGAGCGAGTGATCGAAGGCGGGCTCAAGCCCAGGTCGAGACCCAATCCCTATGGCAAGCGGATCAACCGCGAGCCTTCGCCCTTGCTCGCCAATTCGGTTCCCTATGCCACAATCGTTCTGGGATCGATGCTTCCCCTGCTGCTCGTCACCAGCACCATGCCGATTGTGCCGCCGCTGGGGTTCATGATGCTGGTTGGCTGGCGGTTGATGCGCCCCGGCCTACTCCCGAGCTGGGTCGGATTGCCGCTGGGCGCCATCGACGATTTGTTCAGCGGGCAGCCGTTTGGCAGTGCGATACTGCTGTGGTCGGTCACAATGCTAGCGATCGAATGGTTCGAAACGCGCGTGCCGTGGCGCGGCTTCTTGCAGGATTGGCTCGCCGCTGCGTTGGCTTGCGCTGGCTATGTCCTCGCCGCCGCCGCATTCTCCGGCGCGAAGATCAATCCAACCCTTGCCATTGCGATCATGCCGCAATTGCTCGCATCGATCCTGGCTTTCCCATTGATTTCCGGTCTTGTCGCAACGTTCGACCGGTTGCGGCTCCAGCGCATCCGGAAGGTCCGCTGATGGAGAAGTTCGGTTCGCGCCCTCCGGTGACCGCGACCGGGCTCCAGAACGCATTCGACCGGCGCAGCTTCGTGGTCGGCACGATGATGGGCGGGATAGGAGTGCTTCTCGCGGCGCGGATGTCGTATCTCGCGATCGCGGAGAACGAGAAGTACCGTACCGAGGCAGAAAGCAACCGTGTCAATTTGACGCTCATCCCGCCGCGCCGCGGCTGGATCCTCGACCGCAACGGCGCCCCGCTTGCATCGAACCGCGCCGATTTCCGCGTCGATGTGATCCCCGAACGCTTGGACAATGCCAACAGGACGATCGACCAGCTTGGCATGCTGCTGTCCCTCAAGCCGGACCGCATCGCCGACATCAAGTCCAAGATCGAAGGTTCGCGCGGCTTCCAGCCCGTCGAAGTCGCCAGCGGGCTCGATTATGACCAGTTCGCCGCGATCAGCGTGCGCCTGCCCGACCTGCCGGGCGTGGTGCCGCAACGCGGCTTCTCTCGCTTTTATCCCACCGGCCCTTCGGTCGGCCACTTGATCGGATATGTCGGCCCGGCATCGACCGAGGAATACGACAAGGACCGCAACCCGCTGCTGATCACGCCCGGCTACAAGATCGGCAAGGACGGGATGGAAAAGCAGTTCGAGCAGACTTTGCGCGGAGTCCCGGGCGCGCGACGTGTCGAAGTGACCGCTTCCGGCCGGATCGTGCGCGATCTCGAGACGCGCGAGGACATCCAGGGCAATCCCGTTCGGCTGACGATCGACGGGCCGCTGCAGGATTATGCAGCGCGCCGGATCGGCCTCGAGTCCGGCTCGGTTGTGGTGATGGATTGCCATACCGGCGACCTGTTGTGCATGGCCTCCATGCCCAGTTTCGATCCCAACAGCTTCTCCGACGGGATCGGCAGCATCGAATATGCCATGTTGCGCGATGATGAGCGGGTGCCGCTGCGCAACAAGGTGCTGAAGGGGCTTTACCCGCCCGGCTCCACCGTCAAGCCTATGGTGTCGATGGCGCTGATGGGCGCCGGCATCGATCCCCACGAAACCGTCTTTTGCGGCGGCGGCCTGCGGGTCGGCAATCGCGTGTTCGGCTGCTGGAACCGGCGCGGACATGGCCAGGTCGACATGGCGAAGGGAATCTACCAGAGCTGCGACGTCTATTTTTATGCCATGGCGCAGCGCGTGGGGATGGACCCGATCGCCATGATGGCGCGGCGATGCGGCATGGGCGAGGAATTCCCCCTGCCCGTCACCAGCCAATTCTTTGGCACCGTGCCAGATCCCGAATGGAAGCAGCGCAAGTTCGGGCGCGAATGGCAACCGTTCGACACGGTCAATGCCACCATCGGCCAGGGCTACATGCTCTCCAGCCCATTGCAGCTGGCGGTGATGGCATCGCGCCTCGCCACCGGGCGCCATGTCATGCCGCGCCTCACGCTCGATACGCCGCCAAGTGGCTTCGGCGAGATCGATTTCCCGACGGACCAGGTCACCTATGTCCGCCAGGCGATGAGCGACGTGGTCAATGGACCGGGCACCGCCGGGCGGGCTCGACTGCCCATTCCGGACGTGCTGCTTGCGGGCAAGACAGGCACCGCGCAGGTCGTCTCGCTCAGCAAATCGGACGGCAAGAGCGGCCCGTGGAAGTATCGCGACCACGGCCTCTTCATCTTCTTCGCGCCGTTCGACAACCCGCGCTATGCGGGTGCGGTAGTGATCGAGCATGGCGGCGGTTCCGGCGCGGCCTATCCGATCGCGCGCGACGTGATGACATTCCTGTTCGATCCGCAAAAGGGCATGGAGGCGTTGCACGCGCTGGAGAAACAGTGGGGCGGCAATGCGCAGCAGCGTCTTTCCGCCAAATATGCTGCCTATGCGCAGGCCCGCGGCGAAGCGGTGAGCCCGCCGCCACGTCGCGACGAGGAGATTTTCGACCAGGTCGAGGCGGAAGCACGCGCGGCGGCCGCCCAGCCCGAAGAAATTGCAGAAGAGGCGGTTACCCCGCGGCCCGAAGCGAACCCGTCTGCCGCGCCGCGAACGCCGGAACCGGTCTCGACGGTTGAAGCGCCTGCGCCGGTCGAACAGCAGGTGGTCGAAGAATGAGGACGCTCATCCCCGATCCGATTGCGCGCCAGCCCTGGCAGATGCTGATCCCGCTATTCCTGCTCGTCGGGTTCGGTGCGGCAGTGCTCTATTCGGCTGCCGGCGGTTCGTTCAGCCCCTTCGCCTCATCGCATTTGCTTCGCTTCGGCATCTTCCTGGTGATGGCCTCGATCATCACAGTCATGCCGAACGAACTGGTCAAGCTGCTGGTCTATCCCGGCTATGCGGTGGTGTTGGTGCTGCTGATGGCGGTGGAAGCGATCGGCTTCGTCGGCGGCGGCAGCCAGCGATGGCTCAATCTTGGCTTCATGCAATTGCAGCCATCCGAATTGATGAAACCCATGGTGGTGCTGGTGCTGGCGCGATTCTTTGCGACACTGCCGGCCGGAATGGTCGGGACATGGCGCGCGCTGTTGATCCCCGCCGGATTCCTCGGCGTGCCGATGGCGCTCGTGTTGATGCAACCCGATTTGGGGACGGCTTTGGCGATCGGCTTCGGCGGTGCGGTGGTGATGCTACTAGCGGGCCTGCCAATGCGCTGGTTCGTGATCGGTGGAGCGCTGGCAGCGGTCGCGGCTCCGATCGCTTTCTTCTTCGGGCTGCAGGAATATCAGCAACGCCGTGTCACGACCTTCCTCGACCCGGAAAGCGACCCGCTCGGTTCGGGCTACCACATCACGCAGTCGAAGATCGCGATCGGGTCGGGCGGCATCACCGGCAAGGGCTTCAACGAAGGATCGCAAAGCCACCTGCAATATTTGCCCGAACCTCATACCGATTTCGTATTCGCCACCATGGCCGAGGAATGGGGCCTGCTGGGCGGCTTCTTCGTCCTGATCGTCTTCGCACTGATCCTGAGCTGGGGCTGGTCGGTGGCACTCAAGTCGCAGGACCGCTTCGCACGCCTTCTGGCAGGCGGCATGACTGCCACGATCTTCTTCTACATGTCGATCAATCTGATGATGGTGATGGGCCTCGCGCCGGTCGTCGGCATCCCCTTGCCTTTCATGAGCCATGGCGGTTCCTCGATGATGACGAACATGATCTGCATCGGCATGCTGATGATGGTGAACCGCTGGAATCGCATCACTCCGCGCCGCGGATTGCGCTGATTGCGATTTCCCTGCCGCAACCCCTTCCCTTTGTTGCGACGCGCGCTATATGAGCGCCTCTCCCGATTCGGGTGGGGGCTGTTTCGACGCCCCGCTGTGATGATCGGAGTGGACGCATAGCTCAGTTGGTAGAGCAGCTGACTCTTAATCAGCGGGTCCTAGGTTCGAGCCCTAGTGCGTCCACCAAACTTTCTAGATACTTAGCCCAAACACTTGCTGACACGGATCGCCGCGTGTCAGCATAGTGTCAGCACGTTTCCCTTTAATCGCCTCGCTGTGGTAATTGCGGCTATCCACAAGTTTTGGAGGTAGACATGAGCCGCACCCGCCCAGGCCGCAGGGAACGCAAGCAACAACGGCAGCAAGATGCGGGGCACGCCGCCCATCTACTTCAGCGGCAGCAGATTGAACGTGAAAATGCTCGCGTTGCACCAATCACTGACTTCCGCCCAGCCAGCTTGCGCGGCGGCTAAGCTAGGCCCTTCGCGTTCCGCTTGCGGTTCACATGCCAGCCAGCATCACGCAGCAAGGCCGTCACCCGGCGATAGCCGTAGCGACCATATTGTCGAGCCAGGGCGATGATATCCTCGGTCAGCGCGGCTTCGTCATCTGCCCCACGCGGCGTTTTGCGCTGTGTTGATCGATGTTGCCCCAGCACACGGCA
>NZ_JAZDQV010000016.1:0-29031 GCF_036324225.1 Altererythrobacter litoralis | reverse complement strand
CACCTACGGCCACCCATGGCGCAGGAGGCAATTATGCACTAACAAACAACACGGACCACTCGGTGGGGGCCGGTCAGGCGGGGATATATTTCCGAAGGGGCAGCCTATTCTACTTGCTCAAGAATCCGATCTACCGCGGCATGATCGTCCACAAGGGCAAGGTCTATGATGGTGAGCACGAGGCTATAATCGATGAAGCCCTGTGGGATGCGGTGCAAGCACGGCTCAAGGAGAAGGCGCCGCCACGCAAGCGAGCGAATAATGATCGGCAAGAAGCGCTGTTGCGCGGACTGCTGACCGACCCACAGGGCCGACCGATGGTGCCGACCTATACGAAGAAGGGCAGCAGGCGCTACTCCTACTATGAGACCCGGAAGGATCTGGCGAAGCCCGGCGATGCACCATCAACCCGCTTTGGGCAGGGACAACTCGAGCGCCACGTCATTGTACATGTGACCCAGCTGCTTGAGGACGAACACGCGCTGCGTAGGCTCGCAGGTCTATCTAAGGCGGGGCAGCTGGCCGCAATGTTCGAGAAGGCCGGCGCGCTTGCGAGAGGCCTGGCGTTCGGATCATCACATCCCAAGGTCATCAGTTCGTTGTTGCACTCGATCGCAGTCAAGGGGGAGCGGATAGATATCCTTCTCAATCCAGGGGCGCTGGGCATTACAATCGATACGCCGATCAGTTGGTCGATCCCGCTTCCTGACCGCAAGCCATTCCGCGAAGCAAAGCTGCGGATCGATGGATCATCCAGCGGTTCTACACCTGATGCGAAGCTGATTGCGCTGCTGGGAGAGGCTAGGGCCGCGCGGGAGCTTATCCTTGCCAACCCCGAACTCAGTATCAACCAGCTTGCCGGTCGCGAAGGACGCTGCCGCAAGCAGCTTACCAAGCTGTTCAGGCTGAGCTGGCTTAGCCCTCGCATCGTCGAAGTGATGCTGGCGGGTCACCAACCTTCCGCTGTGACCCGGCAACAGATCCTATCCATCGATTTGCCCACCGACTGGTCCGATCAGGAAGCGCTACTGCGCATCGCACGCTGACATCGCGCGCCCTCTCAGCGCCGATCAAGGATCTGAGGCGAGGAAATCACAGACAGAGAAAAGAGGTGAATGAGGCGGCGAACGCCGGCTCTCTCAATGGTCTCTTGCCCAGGCGCGCAAGATCGACCGCCACAAACCCCGCAGAACTGCGCCATTCTTGGCGGTGTTTGCGTAGGATGGTGGAAAATCAGTTCAGGGAAGGACTGTTTGGTGCGGTCGAGAAGACTCGAACTTCCACGGCCTTTCGGCCACAACGACCTCAACGTTGCGCGTCTACCAGTTCCGCCACGACCGCACCCAGTCGTTCGAAAGGCACGAGGCCCCTCGCGAACAGGAGCGCGCCACTAGCAACAGAGGTGCGGCTCCGCAAGCACTTTACCATCGTGTTTCGCGATAATTGCGGACTAGGGTGACCAGCCGATCTCGATCACCCGTGCCGAGCGCGGCACATCGACCATCGCTTCGCTGATTCGCATGGCTTCACCCGGCGCCAGCTCGCGCTGCGGCGGGACGATTTCCCAGGTGTAGACTATCTGGTCCTGCTCGTTGCGGAGCGCGATCATGATGGAGGGAACCGAAGCGGTCGTGCGGCCGGTATTGGTGACCGAGCCGCTGACTTCGAGATATTCGGTGCCGTTGGGAAGCGTTCGCAGGTCTTGCTGCTCGGGCGGGAAATCGAGCTGCAGCCCGGGCTTCTCCATCCCGAACACGGGGCGCTCGAACGGCAGCCAGCTCGGCATGCCCCAGATATTGATCGCGACGATCGCACCGAAGGCCGAAACGGCGAAGAGCAATGCAGCGGCGGTCCAAATTTTGAGCGGGTTGCGCCGCGCGCGGAACGGCGGCTCGTAATCGAAGCGCGAATAGGCGCCACCATCGTCCTCCGCATGGTCTGCGGTGTCAGCGGGCGCGCTTTCGACTTCCACGACCGCGGGTTGCTGCACATCCTCAGCGGGAGCGGGCTCCTCAGGCTGCGGAGTCGTCGGCTGCGGCGTGCGCCAGAAATTCACCGATGGATGCGGAGCGGGCGCTTGCGGCTCCGGCTCGCTCTCGTCAGCATCGCTGGCATCGGACACCGCTTCGGGATCGGGCTGAGCGAGCTCAGGCGGCGGCGCAGGTTCTTCCGTCGGTTGGGGCGAAGGCGCGGATTCATTTGCCTCAGGTTCGGGAGTGCGATCATCCTGCGGCTGTGGCGCAGGCGTGGCTTCGTGCGCCTCAGGCTCTGGGCCTTCCTGGAACCAACTATGCTTGCATTTGGCGCACCGCACCGTGCGCCCATCGATGCCGATGGCCGAGTCTGGCACAACATAGCGTGTGCGACAGGCTGGACAGGCAATAATCATGTCACTCAGCGCATTAGGTGGCATGGCGCAGTGCAACAAGGGCGGAGAAGCCATGAGGCGAGGAAACCCGCCATTTTTCCACACCGAAGCCTCGCAATAATGCGCTCTGGCGATGATTGGCCTTGCACTGCCTCCCCCTTCGGATAGAGCCACTCGATGACCGAGGGGACAGGCGAAATCGTGACCTTCGACAATGTCGGGCTGCGTTACGGCACCGAACCCGAAGTGCTGCGCGACTTGTGCTTCACGCTTCACCCCGGCCTGTTCTACTTCCTCACCGGCGCCAGCGGGGCAGGCAAGACCAGCCTGCTCAAGCTGCTTTACCTTGCCCAGCGCCCGTCGCGCGGGGCGATCCGGATGTTCGGCAAGGACACGATCACGCTGCCGCGCGAGCAGCTCCCCGCCTTCCGCCGCAAGCTGGGGGTGGTGTTCCAGGATTTCCGCCTGGTCGAGCATCTTTCCGCATTCGACAACGTCGCGCTGCCGCTGAGAGTAGCGGGGGTGCGCGAGGCGGACCTGGCAAAGCCCGTGGCCGACATGCTCGAATGGGTCGGCCTGGCACAGCGCATGGATGCCGTGCCTGCGACCATGTCAGGCGGGGAGCAGCAGCGGGTCGCGATCGCACGCGCAGTAATCGGCCGGCCCGACCTGCTGATCGCCGACGAGCCGACCGGCAATGTCGATCCCGACATGGCGCTTAAGTTGCTGCAACTGTTCGAGCGGCTCAATCGGCTCGGCACTACCGTGATCGTTGCGACACATGACATCCATTTGCTGCGGCAAGTGCCGGATTCGCTGATCATGCGGTTGCAAAAGGGCCAATTGCTCGATCCGACGGGTGCGCTGCGGTTCCCGCCGAGGCCTGCGCCCCGTCCGGCGCAGCGGGAAGGCGAGGCATGAGCCGAGCTCAACTGATCGACCGGTCGCTTGTACGCGATCTCGTGCCATTCAAGGGGCGACGCGCGGCGCGCCTGGTTCCGCGCAATCCCGCCAGCGGGCCGATGCCATGGGTGATCGCGATCATGATAGCGCTGACCGTGATGGCGGCTGCCGCCGGGCTTGCGTTGGGCAATCTGGCTGACCGCGCACGGACTGACCTGTCCGGCGCGCTGACGGTGCAGATCGTCGAGGCCAATGCCAAAACGCGGGCGGCACTCGCCAAGCGCGCCGCTGAAATCCTGGTCGCCGACCCTGCCGTTGCCAGCCTGCGCGTGATTCCGCGCGAGGAGCTGGCAGAGATGCTCGCGCCCTGGATTGGTTCCGGCAATGATGAAGGGGAAGCGGTGCCGATCCCCGCGCTGATCGACGTCCAGCTGGCAAACGTCGCCGACACGGCTGAGATCGCGCGTCTGAACGCGCTGCTGCTCGACGAGATCCCGCAAGCACGGGTCGATGCACAGTCGGACTGGCTGCGCCCGGTCTATGATGCGCTTGCGTCGCTGCAGTATCTTGCGCTGGCGCTGATCGCTTTGCTGGCCTTTACCAGTGCGGGTGCGGTGTGGTTGGCGGCGCGCAGTTCGTTCAACAACCATCGCAAGACGGTGGAGATTGTCCACTTGCTGGGCGGAACCGATCGCCAGATCGCACAGGTCTTCCAGCGCAGCATCACGATCGACGCGCTATTGGGCGGGGCGATCGGCCTGATATTGGGGGTGCTTGCGATTGGCGTGATAGGCAGCCAGTTTGCGGCTATCGATTCGGGCATGGTCGCAGGGGGCAATTTGCGTCAGCTCGATTGGCTTGTTCTTGCGGCAATTCCGCTTGCCGGGGTATTGCTTGCGATGCTGACTGCGCGCATCACTGTAATGTCCGCTTTGAAACGAATGCTATGATCTTACGACTATTCTCCGCCATATTCCTCGCCTGGGCGTTCGGCTTCGTGTGGTTCTTCGCCACGCTGCCCGCACCTGCGGGCGACATAAAGACCGATGCGGTGATCGTGCCGACGGGGGCCGCTGGACGAATCCAGCGCGGGCTCGAAGTGCTCGACAATGGCTGGGCGGACCGGATGCTGGTGAGCGGAGTCGACCTTGAAGTGCGGCCGGACGAATTCGCCGTCGAGTTCGGCGTTTCGCGGCGGCGGATGAACTGCTGTGTCGAGCTGGGCTTTGCCGCGGTCGATACGCGCGGCAATGCCGAAGAAATCGCCAAATGGGTGGAGAGGCGGGGCATCTCCTCGATCCGCCTGGTCACAAGCGACTGGCACATGCGGCGCGTTGCGGGCGAACTCAGCCGCACCCTGCCAAGCACGGTGACGGTCGTGCCCGACGCAGTGCGGACCGAGCCGAACTTCGGCGTGCTGCTGCTCGAGTATCACAAACTCGTGGTGAGCCGCCTGACTGCCCTGATCCAGTCGTGAGCTGATCGAAATGTCTGTCTTGCGCAGCCTGCTCTATTATCCGGTGTTCTACATCGGGAGCATTTTCCTGGTTAGTGCCTCGGTCGCCGCGGTGCCGCTTGGCAGCGAGCGGCTGCGCAAGGTGGTGCGGGCTTGGTCGCGTTGGCATCGCTGGTGCGTGGTGCATGTGCTGGGGATCAAGGTGGTAATCGAAGGCTCGCGGCCTGAGGGGCCGGTGCTCTATGCGATCAAGCATGAAAGCCTGTTCGAAGCGATCGATATGCCCGCCTTCCTCGCTTCGCCGGCAGTCTTCGCCAAACAGGAATTGTTCAAGATTCCCGGCTGGGGGCATTCGGCGCTTCAGTATGGATCGATCCCGGTGGCGCGCGACGAAGGTGCGCGGACCCTTCGCCAGATGATTACGAAGGCGCGCGAGCGGATTGCCGAGGGTCGGCCGCTGGTGATCTTTCCCGAAGGTACGCGGGTTGTCCACGGCACCAGCCCCGAGCTGCAATCGGGCTTTGCCGGGCTCTACAAGCTGCTGGGGCTGCAGGTGGTGCCGGTAGCAGTGAACAGCGGGCCGCTCTATCACCGGCTGTGGAAGCGCTCGGGCCGGATCACCTACAGGATCGGTGAGCCGATCCCGCCGGGCCTTCCGCGCGAGGAAATCGAAGCGAGAGTGGTCGCTGCGATCAACGCGCTGAACTGACCGGCTTAGTGCCCACGCCCGAAGTCCGGCGAAGGATCGTCCTGGCCTTCCTGGATGATCCCGCGGCGGATCGCGCGGGTGCGGCTGAACAATTCATGCAGCGTATCGCCATCGCCTGACCGGATCGCGCGTTGGAGCGCTGTCAGGTCTTCGGTGAAACGCCCGAGCATCTCGAGCACCGCCACCTTGTTGTGCAGGAACACGTCGCGCCACATGGTCGGGTCGGACGCTGCGATGCGGGTGAAGTCACGGAAGCCACCTGCCGAATACTTGATCACTTCGCCCTGCGTCACTTCCTCGAGGTCGGACGCGGTGCCGACGATCGTATAGGCGATCAAATGCGGAATATGGCTGGTCACCGCCAGCACCAGATCGTGGTGCTGCGGGTCCATGATTTCGATCCGCGCGCCGAGCTTGCGCCAGAATTCGGCCAACGTTTCCACTGCGGCTTCGTCCGCCCCTGCAGGCGGAGTAAGGATGCACCAGCGGTTGACGAATAGCGTGGCGAAGCCGGCTTCCGGCCCGCTTTGCTCGGTCCCCGCGACCGGGTGAGCCGGGATCACAATGGCGCCGGGCAGGGCAGCTGCGAGGTCTTCCGCCACGCTTTGCTTGGACGAGCCGACGTCGCTGACAATCGCACGCGGCGGCAGCACATCGGCAATTTCCGCCGCAGCCTCGCGCATCGCGCCCACCGGAACGCACAGGATGACCAGATCGGCATCGCGGACCGCGTCGGCGGCACTCTCATGAACATTGTCTGTCAGCCCGCGCTCTGTCGCCTTTGCGCGCACGGCAGGATCGGCGTCGAAGCCGCTCGTGGTGATGCCCGGCGCGCGCGCCTTTACCGCCAGCCCGATCGAGCCGCCCAGCAGGCCGAGGCCGATGATCGCGACTTTCTCGATGCTCATGCGCCTTGCTCCACCAGCTTGCGCAGTGCCTCTGCGATTGCGTCCATATCCTCGCGCTTGCCAATCGTGATCCGCAGCGCATGCGGCAGGCCCTGGCCCGGCAAATGGCGGACTGCATATCCAGCTTCGCCGATTGCTTCGAGCGCCTGCGCAGCGGTCACTTCGCCTTCAAAC
Source organism: Altererythrobacter litoralis (assembly GCF_036324225.1). Lineage (NCBI taxonomy): Bacteria > Pseudomonadati > Pseudomonadota > Alphaproteobacteria > Sphingomonadales > Erythrobacteraceae > Altererythrobacter > Altererythrobacter litoralis. The sequence continues at coordinate 22,513 of NZ_JAZDQV010000016.1, read as the reverse complement.
AGCACCAGCAGGAAATTGGCTTTGCTTGGGACGGCACGTAGCCCGTGGTTGCCCAGCGCGTCGATCGCAGCGGTAAAGCGCGCCAGTTCGGTCGCATTGTGATCGCGCGAACGTGCGACAAAATCCTGGTCGCCCAGCGCAGCAAGTGCCGCGGCCTGACCGCTCGTCGTGACGTTGAAAGGCCCGCGGATGCGGTTCAGCACATCGATCAGTTGCGGTGCGCCTGTGGCCCAGCCGATCCGCTCGCCGGCAAGGCCATAGATCTTGGAAAAGGTGCGGGTGACCAGCACGTTGTCATGGTGTGCAGCCAGTTCGATCCCGCCGTCCTCCTCGCGCGGGGTGAGGTATTCAGCATAAGCCTGGTCCAGCACGAACAGCACGTCGGAGGGCAGGCCGGCGTGCAGCCGCTCGACCTCGCTTCGCGGCAAATATGTGCCGGTGGGATTGTTGGGGTTGGCAAGGAACACCACGCGCGTCCGCTCGGTCACTGCGGCCAGCAACGCGTCGACATCGTTGGCGTAATCGTGGTCCGGCGCCTCGACCGGGGTTGCGCCGCAACGCCGCGCGGCGATGTCGTAGACCGCGAAGCTGAAGCGGCTGAAGAGCACTTCGTCGCCCGGGCCAGCAAAACCTTGCGCGGCGAGGTTGAGCAATTCGTCCGAGCCCGTCCCGCACACGATCCGCGCCGGGTCGATCCCGTGCAGCGCACCGATCGTCGCGCGAAGCTGGCGCGAGTCCGGGTCAGGGTAATCTGCCGCGTGGGTCAGCGATTTCCGTGCCGCCAGTGCCGCCTCGCTCGATCCGAGCGGGTTCTCATTCGCCGAAAGCTTGACCAGTGTGCGTCCGTCTGCACCGGTGACCTTGCCGGGCACATAGGCATGGATGCCCATGATCCAGGGTTTTCCTTCAGGGCGAGGGCGGGTTTGGTCGGTCATGGCGCGGCGGCGCATAACCGCTTTCGACCTCGAAAAACAGTGCAATTGACTTAAGGCGTGGGCTCGCCCAATCGAAGCGGCCTATGGCGCCTGTGATTGCCTCGAAGAGCCTGACGCTCAGCCGCGACCTGCCGCTCGACAGTGGACAGGCACTCGCGGGTGTGCAGATCGCCTTTGAGACCTATGGCGAACTGGCAGAAGACAGGTCCAACGCGATCCTGATCTGCCATGCGCTGACGGGCGACCAATATGTCGCGTCGAACCACCCCATCACCGGCAAGCCCGGCTGGTGGGAACGCATGGTCGGCCCCGGCAAGGTGGTCGACACGAATCGGTTCCACGTTATCTGCGCCAATGTGATCGGCAGCTGCATGGGATCGACCGGACCTGCCAGCAATGCGGCAGACGGTCAGCCCTATGCCATGCGCTTCCCCGTCATTACGATCCGCGACATGGTGCGGGGGCTCGTTGGCTTGCTCGACGAGTTGGGGATCGAGCGGCTACACACTGTGATCGGCGGATCGATGGGCGGGATGCAGGCGCTGAGCCTGGCGGCAAACTGGCCCGAACGTGCAGCTCGCGTTCTCGCAATCGCCACCACGGCGCGGCATTCGGCGCAGAACATCGCCTTCCATGAAGTGGGGCGCCAAGCGATCATGGCCGATCCCAACTGGCGCGGCGGCGACTATTACGGCGCTGAGACCGCGCCCGACGCGGGGCTGGCGGTGGCGCGCATGGCGGCGCACATCACCTATCTCAGCGAAGAAGGCCTGACGGAGAAGTTCGGGCGCAACCTTCAGGACCGCGACAAAAAGAGCTTCGGCTTCGATGCCGATTTCCAGGTCGAAAGCTACCTGCGCTATCAGGGGTCGGGCTTCACTCAGCGGTTCGACGCCAATTCCTATCTCTATATCACTCGTGCGATGGATTATTTTGACCTCGCCGAGGAGCATGGCGGCAAACTGGCGAACGCCTTCGCTGGTTCGAGGGCGCGCTTTTGCGTGATCAGCTTCGACAGCGACTGGCTCTATCCCACCGCCCAAAGCCGCCATATCGTCCACGCGCTCAACGCGGCAGGCGCGCCTGTCAGCTTCGTCGAACTGAGCGCGCCATTCGGGCACGACAGCTTCCTGCTTGACGTGCCTGCGCTCGACCGGGTGATGAAGGGCTTCATCGATGGCTGACACGCTGCGCCCCGACCTTGCCGTGATCGCGCAGAACATCGCGCCCGGCAGCCGCGTGCTCGATATCGGCTGCGGCGACGGCAGCCTGATGGCGGAGCTTGTCGAGCGTCAAGGAGTGGATGCGCGCGGCCTGGAAATCGATGCCGCGCAGGTCGAGCGCTGCGTCGCGCGCGGCCTGTCGGTGGTGCAGGGCGACGCCGATAGCGACCTGGCCGATTATCCCGACAAGGCCTTCGATTACACCATATTGTCGCAGACGCTGCAGACCGCTGCGCGGCCCGACCGCATGCTCGATGAATTGCTCAGGGTGGGGCGACAGGCCTTCGTCAGCTTTCCCAATTTCGCCCACTGGCGTACCCGCAGCGCGCTGATGCTGGGCGGGCGCATGCCCGTGACCCGGGCACTGCCGGTGAGCTGGTACGAAACGAAGAACATCCACCACGTCACCATTGTCGATTTCCGCGAACTGGTCGCAGCCAAGGGCGTGCGGGTGGAGCGCAGCTGGTTCTTTTCAGGCGGACACGAGATCGGCCCGCCGGCGGTGAACTGGCGCGCGGAATTCGCGCTGTTCCAGCTCAGCCGCTAGCTTCTGACGTTTTGCCTTAACCTGCGCGGTGAAGCGCGCAGAGCTTGTTGCCCGAGGGATCGCGGACATAGGACAGGTTGAGCGTGCCCATAGCACCAGTGCGGGGCCCAGGGGGGTCTTCGATGCTGGTGCCGCCATTGGCGACGCCCGCGTCATGGAATGCCTTGACTTGTTCCAGGCTGTCGCAGGCAAAGCCTATAGTCGAGCCATTGCCCGCGGTCGCGGGATTGCCGTCGATCGGTGTCGAAACCGAAAAGATGCTGCCGCCATGGAAGTAGAACAGGCGCACTGTGCCGTCTTCCTTCACATCGCGCGATGGCTCGCCTGCGCCGAGCACGCCCAGCACAGCGTCATAGAATTTCTTCGAAGCTTCGATGTCGTTCGATCCGACCATTATATGGCTGAACATTATCCGTTTCTCCCTTGGTTGCGGCGCATGCCTAAGCCACCCCAGATAGTACGACAAGCACGATGGTAGCGCACTGTTCATTTTCACTGGTATAGGGTGCCGCCATGAGCTTCATCCTGATCGCCGCCGCCATCGGCCTCGCCGCCCAGGCGACCGCGCCTGTCGTGCCCGCAACTCCACCAGCCGCCCCGCTTTCACAGGAGAACAAGGCGTTGGTCCGTTGCTCGGCGGCCTTCGCGCTCGTTTCTTTCGGCCAGGAAAGCGGCAATGCGGAGGCGCAGAAATGGCCTGCGACCGACCCGCGCGGGCGCGAATTCTTCGTCCGCGCTCTGGCGCAGGTGATGGACGAGACCGGCCTACAGCGCGATGCGGTGGCCGGATTGGTCCAGGCTGAGGCCCAGCGGTTGCTCGATGAAGCGCAGGTCGATGCAGTAATGCCGGCCTGCTTGACGATGCTTGAGGCTTCAGGGGTCTGAAAACTCGCGATCATGCCAATTCCGCCGGTGGATTTGCCGCGCGAATTGCTGCATGAACCCCGGCAATCATGTGGCGCCTTTACCAATTCCCGCTTTGCCCTTTCAGTAGAAAGATCCGCTTGCTGCTGGGCGAGAAGAACGTGGCCTACGAAATGGTCCGCGAAGACCCGTGGTCGGCCAGCGACTATTTCTGGAACCTCAACCCCGCGGGGCGCACGCCCGTGATGGTGCACCAGGAGCGCGATACCGTGCTGTGCGACAGCCGCGCGATCGCCGAATATTTCGAAGAGACGGTCGACAAGGCGCCGATGATCAACGGCACCGCCGCCAATCGCGCGGAAATCCGCCGGCTGGTCGCGCTGTTCGACGAGAATTTCTACAATGACGTCACGGCGCCTCTGCTCAACGAGCGGATGAAGAAGCGCATTGTGCTCAACCAGCCGCCCGATTCCCGCGTGCTACGCGAAGCGATGAAGCTGGGGCATGGCCATCTCGACTATATGGACTGGTTAATCGACAATCGCCCTTGGCTGGCGGGTTCGACCATGAGCCTGGCGGACCTTGCGGCGGCAGCGCAGATTTCGGTGGCCGACTACCTCGGCGGCATCGACTGGGCGGGGCACGAGCAGACGCGCGGCTGGTATTCGGTTTTCAAGAGCCGGCCGAGCTTCCGCCCGCTGCTGACCGAGCGGATGGGCGTGATCCAGCCCCCGGCGCATTATGCGAAGGTGGATGGTTAGGAGAAGGACATGGCGGACAAGGTCGAGCTTTCCGAAGCGGAATGGCGCGAGAAACTGACGCCCGAACAATATCATGTTCTGCGCGAGGCAGGGACCGAGCGCGCTTTCACCGGCAAGTATGACAAGCATTACGATCCCGGCGAATATATGTGCGCGGGCTGTGGCACCAAATTGTTCGACAGCGATGCCAAGTACAATTCGGGATGCGGCTGGCCGGCCTTCACCCGCCCGGCCGACGATGAGACGATCGAGGAGCGGCGCGACATGTCATATGGCATGATCCGCACCGAAGTGCTCTGCGCTAAATGCGGCGGGCATCTGGGCCATGTCTTCCCCGACGGACCGCCGCAGGAAGGCGGATTGCGCTACTGCATCAACTCGGCGTCACTCGACTTCGAGCCTGAGGACTGATCGCGGCGGCGGAAATTCCGCTTTGGGCCGTTCACGCAATGTTACAACTCGCCTATGCAAGCGGGCGAACCATTCTGCCATACAGGGTCGGTGCGTAATTTTCGATGTCGAAGCGTGGAAATGGCCTGGTGAACAAGGATAAGCGCGGCAGCCGCCGAGCTGCGGCTGAGCGCGCCCAGTCGACCCCGCCGTCGCGTAAGCGCAAGAGCGGTGGAAGCGGCGGAGGCTCGCGTTTTTCGCGCCTGACCAAGCGTATCGCTATTTGGGGCGGTGCCTTGGCATTGCTCGGCCTAATTGTGCTGGGTGTTGCGATTGCGTCCGCGGTCCAGTCGCTCCCGAGCTATAACCAGCTCAAGGCCACACAGACCGCGCAAACAATCGTGGTTCGCGCGCGAGACGGGACCGAGATCGTCGAACTGGGCCCGAGCTATGGCGAATGGCTCGACTATGATGAAATACCGCAAGTGATGAAGGATGCGATGGTGGCGGTAGAGGATCGCCGCTATTTCTCGCATCTGGGCGTGGACCCGATCCGCCTGACCGGCGCGATCCTCGAATCCTTCGTCGGCGACAAGCGCATCGGCGGCACATCCACCATCACCCAGCAGCTCGCGCGCAATCTGTTCCTCAACAACAACCGCTCGCTGGACCGCAAGCTGCGCGAAGCGGTGCTGGCCTTCGCGCTCGAATGGAAGTTTTCGAAGGAACAGGTGCTCGAGCTTTATCTCAACAAGGTCTATTTCGGCGGCGGAGCCTATGGCATCGACAGCGCCAGCCGCAATTTCTTCAGCCATTCCGCGACCGATCTTTCGACCCCCGAGGCCGCGATCATCGCCGGGCTGGTCAAGGCCCCCTCGCGCTATTCGCCCACTGCCGATGTCGATGCGGCGGTTGGCCGCGCGCAAGTGGTGCTGCGGCTGATGCGCGAGCAGGGCTATATCAGCGCCCAGGCATCCTCGGTCGATATCGACGCGGTCAATCTCAAGCCGCGGATCGGGCAGAACTCGGCACGCTATTTCACCGATTACGTATTGCCGCAGCTCGACCTGCTGCTGCCCGAGACGTTCGAGCCGATCGAAGTGTGGACGACGCTCGACGTCGACATGCAGCGTGCGGCGACTTCGGCGGTGAGGGCCAACACCCCGCCGGGCTCGCAAGGCGCATTGGTCAGCCTCGACCGCGACGGGGCGATCCTGGCGATGGTAGGCGGCACCGATTACGTCGAAACGAACTACAACCGCGCCACCAACGCACAGCGCCAGCCGGGTTCGGCGTGGAAGCTCTTCGTCTATCTCGCCGCGCTCGAGGCGGGATACACGCCGGACGATAGGGTGGTCGACACGCCGACCGAGATCGACGGCTGGAGCCCGCGCAATTCGAACGGAAAGTTCGTGGGCGAAATCGATGTGCGCACCGCCTTCGCCTATTCTATCAACACTGTTGCGGCGCAATTGGGGCAGGATGTCGGTTTCGGCTCGGTCGCCTCGATGGCGCGCCGGTTCGGCATCACTTCGCCGATCTCGACCTTCCCGTCGATGGTGCTGGGCTCGAGCGAGGTGCGGCTGATCGACATGACTCGCGCTTTCGCCGCCGTTTCGGCCAAGGGCACTTCGGTCGAGCCTTACGGCATCATGCGCGTGACCACCGCGAGTGGGCGCGAGATCTACCGCCACGAGCGCGCCCGCTCCAGCCAGCTGGTGCCGAGTTATGTTGCTGCGGGCATCACCGACCTGCTGCAGACTGCGGTCAACACCGGCACCGGGCAGGCGGCGCAGATCGGCCGCCCGGTTGCAGGCAAGACCGGCACCACCAGCTCGAACAAGGACGGCTGGTTCGTCGGCTTCTCCTCGGGCGTCACCACCGGCGTCTGGATGGGGCGTGACGACGCCAAGGCGGTGCCGGGGCTGCAAGGCGGCCGTGCTCCGGCACGCGCCTTTGCCGATTACATGCGGGTCGCCGTGAAGGACCGACCGGTCGAGGAATTCGAAACCGAGGTGAAGCTGCCCGGCTGGATGCTCGAGCCCGATGACGAATATCTCTACGGCAACCCCGAGGATTACTACTTCATCGACGAACAGGGGAACCTGATCGAACCGGGCCGTCGCGAAGGAGGCCAGCCCTTTGGCGTGGAAGGCGAGCAAGGGCCGCGTCCGCAGATTCCGGTGCCCCAAGGTGAGGCGGGGCAAGCAGCGAGCGACGACTTCCTAGAGCGCGCCACCGGCCAGCGGGTGCCCTCGGATGCGCCGCCGATGCCGCGCACGATTCGTCCCTCGGATACGGCGCGCGAGCGTTCATCAAACCCCCAATAAGCACCTCCCAATCGAGGGAACAAGGCAGGGCGCCGAAGCGATAAGCTTCGGCGCCCTGCCTTGTTCCAATCAGTTGGCGACGAGCGATTAGCGGAACCGCACCGCCACATAGCCCGGAGGGCCGCCGCGACGCTGGATCTGCAGCAACACCGCTTCGCGGCCGGATTTCTCGGCGTCAGCCACCACCGCTTCGAATTCGGCGATAGTCGCAACCTGGCGGTAGTTCGCAGTCAGCACGATATCGCCACGCTGAAGGCCCTTTCGTGCCGCATCGGCATTGGGATCGACCCCGCCGATCACCAGGCCAACAGTGTTCTCGGCCGCGCCAAGCTGGCGGCTGATCTGCGGCGTAAGCGTGAGCAGTTGGAGTCCGAGCTTCTCTTCGATCACAGTGCTCGAATCCGCCGGCGTGTCGGGCTGCTCTGCGTCGGGATCGAAGGCTTGCTGGCGGCGCAGCTCTTCCTCGCTCGGGCGCTTGCCGACCGTGGCCATCACGCGCACTTCCTTGCCGTCGCGGATCAGGTCGATCGGGATGCGTGTGCCGGGCTTGATGTTGGCGACCAGGAACGAGAGCGTCTGGTCATTGGTTACTGGCTTCCCGTTGATTGCAGTAACTACGTCACCCGGCTTGATCCCCGCGCGTTCGGCGGCACCATCTGCCTGTACCGTTTGCACGAATTCGCCGCGGTTGCGCGGCAAGCCGAGCGAATCTGCCAGGTCTTCGCTCACCGGCACGATGCTGACGCCGAGGAAGCCGCGCTCGATTTCGGTGCCAGACCTGAGCTGCTGGACGATCGGAGCAGCGATCTCTGAAGGGATGGCGAAGCCGATCCCCACGCTGCCGCCATTGGGCGAGATGATCGCATTGTTGATGCCGATCACATTGCCCTTCATGTCGAACAGCGGGCCGCCCGAATTGCCGCGATTTATGCTGGCATCGGTCTGGATGTAGCGGTCATAGGCTCCGCCGCCGGTGTTGCGCAGCACCGAGGAAACGATCCCGCTGGTCACGGTGCCGCCAAGCCCGAAGGGGTTGCCGATCGCAATGACCCAGTCACCGACCCGCGCTTCGCTCGAATCGCCGAAGGTCACGAAGGGGAAAGTGCGGCTGCTCTTGATCTTGAGCACCGCAAGGTCGGAAGCGGCATCGGCGCCGACCAGTTCGGCTTCGTATTCGGTCCCGTCGGGCATGGTAACGGTGATTTCTTCCAGCGTCGCGCGATTGTCAGGCGCGATCACATGGTTGTTGGTCACCACATAGCCGTCAGCGGAAATGATGAAGCCCGAACCGAGCGACTGGCCTTCGCGGAACTGTGGCCTGTTCTGCTGGCCGTTGCCGCGCTGGCCGAACAGGTCGGCAAAGGGCGTTCCGGCGAAGGGGTTGGTGTTGACCTCGATCCGCTGGCGGGTCGAGATATTGACGACGGCAGGCTGCAATTGCTCGGTCAAGTCAGCAAAGCTGCTTGGCGCACCAAGGCGCGGCACGATCCGTTCGATCGCCGCGTCGTCATTCTGCGCCACTTGCGCACCAGCGGGAAAGCCGGTGGCGAGCGACAGGGTGGCACCGCCAAGCAGAAGGGCACTGGTCAGTCCGTATACGTAACGCACAGGCTTATCGTCCTCTCGTTAAGGTCAAATTCGTTTCAGGCTTCGGCAGGCCGGGCCTGGTACTTGCAAGCAAGCTGCACCTTATGGGGTTAGGTGCACTTAACCGTGTTTGAACGGCGCCCGTCACCTGCAGAGTTTGGTCAGCCGTTCGTCGGTTCCTCCGTGTCCGCGTATTCCGCCAGCCGCCGTCAGCGGCGGCCGCGGAACTGACGGAAATACTCGCTGTCTTCCGATAGGATCATCGAACTGTCGGCCGTTCCCTGCTCGAAAGTGCGGCGATAGCTCTCCATCGCACGGTAGAAATCGTAGAACTCCGGATCCTTGCCATAGGCGGCCGCGTAGGTTGATGCGGCATTGGCTTCTGCCTCGGCGCGCACAATTTGAGCGTTCTTGCGACCCTGCGCGCGGATCGTTTCGGCTTCCTGCGACCGGTCGGACTGCATGCGGGTGAAGGCCGCCTGCAGCGGCGTGCCTTCAGGCAAGTCGGCACGTTTGATCTGCACGTCGATCACCTGTGCGCCATATTGCCGCGCCTGCTCGTCAAGCTTGAGCCGGATGTTCGTCATTGCATTGCCGCGCTCGGCAGTGAGCAGCGATGCGAAGCTGCGCCGACCCAGCTCCTGGCGCAGCACCGAGGTGAAGATCGGTGCAAGCTGAACGCGCACGTTTTCCTCCGCCCCGGCGTTTTCGATCATCTGCACGGGATCGATAATGCGGTATCGGGCATAGGCGTCGACCTGCAGGCGCTGCTGGTCGTTGGTCAGCACTTCCTGGCGCTCCATGTCGAGGTCGAGGATGCGCCGCTCGACTATCTGCACACGGTCGACGAAGGGAATGCGCCAATAGAGTCCGGCCTTGGTATCCCCGAATTGCACATTGGGCCGGAAGATGTTGACGACCTTATAGGGCTCGCCCGTGCGGATGATGACCGCCTGCTCGCTCTCGGAGACGATGAACAGGCTTGAGAATGCAGCCGCTGCCAGCGCAATGATTGCGATTACCGCGGCCTTGTAGTGTTGCCAGATGCTTTCCATGGCTTACTGCCCTCCTGCCCGCTGCTGTGCTTCGCGCGCGCGCCGCTGCACTTCGGGGAGCGGGAGATAGGGGGTTACCCCGTCCGCTTCGATGATGGTCTTGTCGGTCTTAGACAACACGCTTTCCATGGTCTCGTAATAGAGTCGGCGCCGGGTAACTTCGGGCGCGAGGCGATATTCGGCATAGATCTGGTTGAACGCGGCCGCGTCACCTTCGGCGCGCGCCAGCAATTGCTGGGCGTAGCGGCGCGCCTGGTTGATGTCGCGCTCGGCATCCTGCTGTGCTGCGAGCACATCGTTGAATGCTTCGATCACCTGCTGCGGCGGGTCGGTCTTGTCGATTTCGATACCCTGCACTGCGATACCGGCGCGATAGGCGTCGAGGATTGCCTGCATGCGGTTGCGAACGCTCTGTTCGATATCGGCGCGGCCTTCGCCTGAAAGCACCGTATCGAGCTCCTGCTCGGCCACCGAGGCGCGCATTGCCGCTTCGGCGGCTTCGCGCACGGTTTCTTCAGGTTCTTGCAGGTTGAACTTGAATTGCTTCAGATCCTTGATGTTCCAGCGGATGAGGTAGGAAAGATCGACCAGGTTCTGGTCGCCGGTCAGGATCAGCTTTTCCTGATTGTCATCGGGGATCTTCTCCGAACGGATTTCGCTGACGTTCTCGACCTCGACCTGCTGGATCGGCCAGGGCAGCGAGAAATTGGTGCCAGGGTTGAGTGTGCTCGAATATTTCCCGCCGAGCCAGGTCACGATGCCCTGTTCGCGCGGCTGGACGAAGTGCACACCGGTGGTGAACAGCCATACGGCGACCACGCCGCCCGCGAGCAACGGCAGCCAGCTTTTTCCGCCGGGCCGTTCGGGCAGGCTCAGGCTTGGGCCGCGCGGGCCACCGCCACGACGCCGCGGACCCTCGGGGCCACGATGCTTGAAAATATCCTCGATGCTGGCCGAGCGGCGCTTGTCGTCTTCGCCGCCGGGTAGCCAGGGATTGCGCGGGCCGGAGCTTCCGTCGCCTTCGTTTGCCGGTGACTGGTCGTCTCCCGGGGGATTTTCCCCGCCGCTGCCGCCTCCCCAAGGGTTTTTCTTGCCGGCCATTGGAAGGCCGATCGATCTTCTGAAACTGTCGAACATATCCATGTCACTCTTATAGGTGCGCTTCCCGCGAAAAACAGGGGTTGCGCGCGCGAAATTGATGCTAGGGGCTGCGGCCATGGAAAAACAGGATTTGCTGGCACATCTCCCCGAAGCGATCTCCGCGCGAGTTGGTTCCGCCAATATGGTGGGGGATCGTGCCGTGGTGGTGGTCGATGCCACAGGCCTCTCAGCAGGCGAGCGTGAGGCGGTCGAGCGAGAAATTGTCGGTGCGCTTGGTTCGCTTGACGGCGTGAGCGATGTGCGCGTGGCGATGATGGCTGACCGCGTGCGCCGACGGATAATTGCGGTTGGATCGGGCAAGGGCGGGGTCGGAAAGTCCACGCTCACCACCAATTTGGCAGTCGCGCTGCACCGGATGGGGATCAAGGTCGGCGTGGTCGATGCCGATATCTACGGCCCGTCGCAACCCAAGCTGCTCAAGCTTGAAGGGATGAAGCCTGAAGCCGCCGATGACAAACTGGTTCCGGTGACGGGCGAGCATGGCGTGCCGACGCTTTCGATGGGCTTCCTGGTCAAGCCGGCGCAGGCGCTTGCCTGGCGTGGGCCGATGGCGGGCAACGCACTGTCGCAACTGATTGACGCGCAATGGGGCGATGTCGAAGTGCTGCTGGTCGACCTTCCGCCGGGCACCGGCGACGTCCAGCTTTCAATGCTGCAGAAGCACAAGCCCGACGGGGCGATACTGGTCTCGACCCCGCAAGACCTTGCCCTGATCGATGCGGCCCGTGCCGGCCAGTTGTTTGATACCGGCAAGGTTCCGGTGATCGGCCTGGTCGAGAACATGGCGGGATACCAGTGCCCGCATTGCGGCGAAGTGTCCGATCCATTCGGCAAGGGCGGGTTCGAAGCTATGGCTGAGAAGGTCGATATTCCCTTCCTTGGCCGAATCCCGCTGGCGCTGCCGATCCGCGAGGCGGGCGATAGCGGCAATCCGCCTGCAGCCGGGGACACCGCAGAGGGTGAAGCGTTTGCAGCGGTTGCACGCAAAGTGGCCGATTGGCTGGAGCGGGAGCAGGCCTGATCATGCATGTCACTCGCCGCGGATTGCTGACCGGAGCCGCGATCGGCGGTGGGTTGCTGGTGGCATGGACATTCTATCCGCGCCAGTTTCCCAATCCGCTTGAAGCGCGCGAAGGCGAACAGGTGTTCGATGCCTGGCTCAAGATTGCGGCGGACGGCGTCATCACTGTGGCTGTGCCGCAGCTCGAAATGGGACAGGGCGTGACCACGCTGCTGCCGCAAATCATCGCGGCGGAACTGGGTGCCGACTGGCGCCAGATCGGCGTCGAACCGGCGCCGATAAGCGGCCAGTATGCCAATGTCCCGCTGGCGGCACGCTGGGCGCCGATGTGGATGCCCTTCGCAGCCGACCTCGCCAGCGAACCCGATGCCTTCCTTGCTCAGCGTTTTGCCCAGAACAATCGCCTTTGCGCCACCGGTGACGGTACTTCGCTTGCCGCGTTCGAGCAGCCTTGCCGCGAGGCCGCGGCATCCGCACGCGCAATGCTGGCGCAGGCGGCGGCGGATCGCTGGGGCGTATCGTGGGAGCAATGTGAAGCGGCCGATGGCTTCATCAGCTATGGCGAGCAGCGGTTGAGCTTTGGCGAGCTTGCCGTTGAAGCGGTGGAATATGACCCACCCGATCCACCGCCGCTCCGTTCGGCTCCCTACAGCGAAGAGTCGCCTTCGGGCGAGGTGGGTGCGACAATTGCATTTCCCCGGCTCGACTTGCCCTCGAAAGTCGATGGCACGTTCCAATTCGCGGGCGACGTGCGGTTGCCGGGCATGGTCTATGCTGCGATCCGCCATGGCCCGGTCGACAAGGCCGAACTGGTCGAATTCAATCCGTTCAACGCGCGTAATGTCCGCGGGATCGTGGGTGCGGTGAAAGGCAAGCGCTGGCTTGCAGTGGCAGCCACCAGCTGGTGGGCGGCAGAGCAGGCGCTCGACACCATGCATCCGCGCTTCAGCGTAGACTATCTCGTGAACAGCAGCGAGATCGAGCAACGCTTCGATGACGCGCTTGCGACCGGGAAGCCCGAAAGGATCGCCAGCCGCGGAGAGCCTGACGCGGGAATGGACAAACCCGATCTCGCGCTGCGCTACGATATCGAGCCTGGGGTTCATGGCACCCTTGAGACTTCGACTGCCACTGCCCGCTTAACCGACGGCAAGCTTGAACTGTGGATCGCCTCGCAGGCGCCCGAGCAGGCGCGCATTGCGGCTGCCCGCGCACTCGACATCGGGGTTGAGGACGTGGTGCTCTATCCCATGCCCGCGGGCGGCAGTTTCGACCGCAGATATGAGCATGACCATGCGATCGAAGTGGCGCTGATCGCGCGGCAAATCGGACGCCCGGTGCAACTGGTCTGGTCGCGCTGGCAAGAGTTGCTCGCCGCCCGCCCCCGCTCGCCGGTGGCGATCGTCCTTCGCGCGAAATTGAGCCAGGATGGCGAAGCCCGGATCGATGCGCTGCGTACCCGCATCGCCATGCCTCCGGCCAATCTCGAATTCGGCCAGCGCCTGTTCGAGAACAAGGCGAGCTGGGCGGCGATCAGCGACACCGAAGGCGCGGCGGATTCGCTCGCTTGCGAAGGTGCGGTCCCGCCCTATGCCATCCCCAATGTTGCGGTCGATCATATTCCGGTCGAGATCGGGCTGCCGGTATCGCGCATGCGGGGCAATGCGCACGGCTACACTGCCTTTGCGGTCGAAAGCTTCATTGACGAGATCGCCAGTCGCAACAAGCGCGAGCCGCTGTCCTTCCGCATGGCCATGCTCGGAAGCGATACGCGGCTGGCCGCTTGCTTGCAGCGCGCGGCGCAGATGGCAGAGTGGGACGGCGGCGTGGAGCGGAGCGGGAAGGGGATCGCCTGCCATCGCATCGGCGACGCCGAAAGCGGCGGCAGGATCGCTTGCGTCGCGACCGCGCGAGCGGGCGAGGGTGGGGTGCTCGTCACGCGGCTCGTTGCGGCGGTCGATATCGGGCGCATCGTCAATCTCGACATCGCGCGCCAGCAAATCGAAGGCGGGTTGGTTTTCGGCCTCGCCATGGCGATGGGAGCGGGAACGCGTTACGCTGGCGGGCTGCCGACATCGCAGCAACTCGCCGCGCTCAACCTGCCGCACCTTGCCGATTGCCCGGAGATCGAAGTCGAATTCATCGCCAGCGAAGCTCCGCCCGCCGATCCGGGCGAATTGGGGGCGGTGATAGCTGCGCCGGCCATCGCCAATGCGCTTTATTCTGCCACTGGCTTGCGGTTGCGCCGACTGCCCCTACTTTCGGGCGGTCTATGACCTGGCAAATGCAATCGATCCCGTCCGATCACGCGACCGTAAAGAGCGGTCGGATCGGCGTGCTCGTCGTCAATCTCGGCACCCCCGACGCGCCCGATCCTGCTTCGGTTAAGCGCTATCTCAAGGAATTCCTTTCCGACCCGCGCGTAATCGAGATTCCAGCGATCGTCTGGCAAGTGATCCTGCGCGGTATCATCCTCAACACGCGGCCAAAGAAAAGCGCGCAGGCCTATTCCAAGGTCTGGACAGAGGGCGGCTCACCGTTGCTGGTGATCACCCGCGATCAGGCGAGCGGATTGCAGCAGCGGCTGGGCGATGCGGTGATCGTGCGCCATGCCATGCGTTATGGCCAGCCTTCGATCCCGAGCCAGATCGAGGCGCTGCACGCGGAGGGCTGCGACCGTATCCTGCTCGCTCCGCTCTATCCGCAATATTGCGCCGCGACGACCGCTACGGTCGTCGACAAGGCAGCCGAGACGCTGGGCGCGATGCGGTGGCAACCGGCACTGCGCACCTTGCCCGCCTATCACGACGATCCGGCCTATATCGATGCGCTGGAAGCCGACATTACGCGCCAGCTTTCGACGCTCGATTTCGAGCCGGAAGTGCTGCTGCTGAGCTTCCACGGCATGCCGCTGCGCACGCTCCATCTGGGCGATCCCTATCATTGCCATTGCCGCAAGACGGCGCGGCTGCTGGGCGAGCGACTGGCTGCGCGCGACGAATATGCCAAGCTGCGGATCGAGACGACTTTCCAGTCGCGCTTCGGCCGTGCGCAATGGCTCGAACCGGCGACCGATCACACTCTGCTGGCGGAGGCCGGCAAGGGCACCAGGCGGCTGGCAGTCGCAGCACCCGGCTTCGCGGCCGATTGCGTCGAGACGCTGGAAGAACTGGCGATCGAGGGGCGCAAGGAATTCCTGGGAGCAGGCGGCGAGCACTATGCAGTGCTGTCCTGTCTCAACACTTCCGACGCGGGGATGCACATGCTCGAGGCAATCGTCCGGCGCGAACTTGCAGGCTGGATTTAGCCCAGGGAATTACTTACACTTAAGTAAGTAACCAGATCGCTCGCAATTCAGGATTGCATATCGATGGCCAGCATCGCTCAAACTGCTCCAGTTGCCGAAACTCCCGCCGAATTCCGCCCGACGCATTGGTCGCAGCGACTGCTCGATGGCGCGCTCGACCATATTCCCGGCGACGCCGGCTGGCCGATTATGGGCAACACTTTTCGCATGCTGGCCGATCCGCATGGCTTCGCCCGCCACATGGTCGAGACTTACGGCCCGGTCTACAAGAGCCGTGCTATGGGCGGGTGGTCCGTGATGCTCGTCGGGGCCGACGCCAACGAACTCGTGCTGTTCGACCGGGAGAAGATATTCTCGTCGGAACAAGGCTGGGGACCGATCCTCGATCAATTGTTCCCGCGCGGGCTGATGCTGATCGATTTCGAGCACCATCGCGCAGACCGGCGCGCGCTCTCGATTGCGTTCAAGCCGGAGCCGATGCGTCACTATTCGGGCGCGCTCAACAGCGGCATTGCCCGCGAAGTGGCGAAGTGGGGCGGCAGCCCCATGCTGTTCTACCCGGCGATCAAGCAGCTCACGCTCGACCTCGCGGCGGACAGCTTCATCGGCATCCCGTGGGGGCCGGAAGCAGACCGGATCAACCAGGCCTTCGTCGACATGGTGCAGGCCTCGATCACTCCGATCCGCAAGCCTTTGCCCTTCACCCCGATGAAGCGCGGTGTCGACGGGCGGGCTTTCCTGGTCGATTTCTTCAATCGGGAAACGCATCGTCGCCGCGCCGAGGGCGGCGGGCAGGATATGTTCAGCCAGTTTGCCACCGCGACGATGGAGGACGGTTCGCTGATGCCGGTCGACCAGGTCGTCGACCACATGATCTTCCTGATGATGGCGGCGCATGACACGATCACTTCCAGCGCTACCTCGCTGATTTACCTGCTGGCGAAGAACCCCGAATGGCAAGACAGGCTGCGGCAGGAAATTATCGCGGTAACCGGCGGGGCCGACGCGCAAGGCAATCCAAGGCCGCTCGACTATAGCGACCTCGGCAGGCTCGAGTTGACCGAAATGGCCTTCAAGGAAGCGCTGCGGATGATCCCTCCGGTGCCTTCGATGCCGCGCCGCGCGCTCAAGAGCTTTGAATATGGCGGCTATCGCATTCCGGTCGGCACGCCCGTGGGGATCAATATCCACCTGGTCCACCATTTAGAGGAATATTGGCCCGAGCCTGAGAAGTTCGATCCGATGCGCTTCACGCCCGACAAGGTGAAGGCGCGGCACAAATATGCATGGGTGCCGTTCGGTGGCGGGGCGCATATGTGCCTGGGGCTGCACTTCGCCTATATGCAGGTGAAGATCCTGATGGCGCAGTTGCTGCCGCGCTATTCGATCGAGATTGTTGAGGGATACGATCCCGCGTGGCAGGCATGGCCGATCCCCAAGCCCAAGGACGGGCTGAAGGTAGTTTTCAAGAGTCTCTAGCGCGCCAATCGGATCCGAAGGATCCGCGAGGGCGACCGCCCGCCCGCAGCGATGCGACCTTCAGGTCGCGTGAGCGAGGATAGCCAAGGCTGCGGACGCAGCCGCCGGCGCTTTAGGCTAGAAGTCAATTGCAATCCCGTCTTTCTCCCAATCGCCATAGCGGGTGGGGGAGAGCTTCTCATCAACCTTGCCCGGCTTGGGCGCGGGCGGCGGATCGTTTGTCCAATGCGCCGGCTTTGCGAATTTCTTCGCCGCTTCGGATTTCTGTTTGGCCATGATGCAAACATGCGCGCACTGGCGCTTGGATTCAATACCGACTAACCGCCGCGCATGGCACAGCCTCCCGGAATCCATGCGCGCCGCGCCGCCCTGCAAATGCTAGATGCGGTATTGCGCCGTGGCGAGACGCTCGAACAGGCGGAAGGCCCGGCGCTGAAGCAGGTGCGCAGCGCGCCGGACAAGGCCTTGGCGCGCGCCATCGCCAATGAAGTGCTGCGCTGGCTGACCGATCTCGATGCGCTGATCGACAGCGTTACCAGGCAGCGACTGCCCGATAACGCCAAGGCGCGCGCCGTGCTGCGGCTGATGCTGGTGCAATGGTTGCGGTTCGATACACCTCCGCACGCGGTGGTGGCGACCGGCCTGCCGCTGCTTTCCGGTGGCCCGCGGCGGCTGGCGCATGGCGTGTTCTCGACCCTGTCCAAGCAGGCGGTCGCGTTGCCCGAAGTGCCAACGTTGCCAGAGGCTGTGGCATTGCGTTGGGGCGAAATGGCATCCGAAATCGCGCCGGGCCTTGCTGATCCGCCGCCGCTCGATCTTGTGCTGCGCGATTTCCAGCACGATCCGGAACACACAGCGCAATGGGCGGTCAAGCTGGGAGGCGAGAGCTATTTGCCCGGTCATGTGCGTCTTTCCCGCGGCGCGACGGTGGAGAAGATCGAGGGCTTTCGCGAAGGCGTTTGGTGGGTTCAAGACCTTGCCGCTTCGCTTCCCGCGCGGCTGCTGGGTGAAGGCAAGAGCAGGCATGCGCTGGACCTCTGCGCCGCTCCGGGCGGAAAGACAATGCAACTGGCGGCCTCGGGCTGGAAAGTCACTGCGCTCGATCTCAGCAAGCGGCGGCTCGACCTGCTCAAGGACAATCTCAAGCGGACCGGGCTAAAGGCGTCGCCGATCCGCGCCGATGCACTGGCATGGGAACCGAAGCACCAGTTCGATGCCATTTTGCTCGATGCGCCGTGCACCGCCACGGGCACTTGTCGCCGCCACCCCGACGTGCTGCACCGCATTGGAGAGCGCCAGATCGAGGAGATGACCGAACTGCAGGCGGCGTTGCTCGAGCGGGCGGCTGGCTGGCTCAAGCCCAGCGGCGTGCTGGTCTATGCGGTGTGCTCGCTCGAGCGCGAGGAAGGTGAAGATCAGGCCGCGCGGGTCGCGCTGGAACCGCTCCTGATCGCGGCGGACGAATTGCCTGCAGGTATTGTTCCTTCGCCCGAAGGCTGGCTGCGCACCCATCCGGGCATGCTGGCCGAGCACGGCGGGCTCGACGGGTTTTTCGTCGCGCGCTGGATCAAGCGCTGAGCGGCTCCCAACGCAAGGTCAATTGCGCGCATGGCTTGTCCATCTGGCTGACTTGCATGGTGGCCGTTGCCGCATCTTGCCCGGTAATGGCGATGTCGAACGCGCAGTCGAGCTCGATGTAACGGCGCATGACCATCTCGCCGCCGGTGACAAGGAATGGCGCCCCATCGCACAGCAGGCTCACGACCTGACGGGCTATTTCGGCAAGGTGCGGCGCATTCACATGGTCGCCCGAGCCACTGAAATAGGGATGGCCGGGCATCAGTCCTTTCGCCTTGGTCACGAGCGCCATGGCGCAATCGCCGTTCAGCGAAGACACTAGCGGCAGCTCGCGCTCTGACAGGCCGAGAAGTTCGCGCGGCGCATATTCGAAACCGGCTGGCGCATCGTGCGAGACTTCGCCTTTTGCCTCGGCTCGCCAGGCCTCGAAGTTCCTGTTGCGGAACACCACGCCGCGCCCGCGCATGGTGACGATCAGCCTGTCGCTTGCATCGAACAGGCGCGTCTCGAATGCGAGCCTGTCATCCACCACGGTCCGGGCGAACGTCCCTCGGGCGGCCATTCCTGCGGCGCGATCTCCCAATTCCCAATCGGTCCAGGTGAGTGCGCTCCATTTCCCTTCTTCAAGCGTGCCCAGCGCAGACGATGCACCCACGCTGGTCCAGTAATTCTGGGTCTGGAGCGGGATCGGGTGTTGCGGCGGCAATTCAAGCCAGGGCCATGCGTCCGTATCTGTAGAGCAAAGGAACGAAACCGTGCCGTCGCCCTCGACCTTGCGGCCGTATGTATAGGCTTGGCTGCTTGGTGCCGGCATATCCCTCAGCTATCCGATTTCACCTTCGAGGCGAAGCTCTTGCGCAGCTTCTGCAGCTTGGGCGGGATCACCGCCAGGCAATAGGGATTGCGCTGGCCTTCGCCTTCCCAATACTCCTGATGGTAATCTTCGGCGTCATACCATTCGGCAGGCCCTTCGATCGTGGTTACGGCACTTTGCCCGGGATGTTCCGCATTCCAGCGGGCGATCGCGGCTGCAGCCTCGGCGCGTTGGGCGTCGTCGAGCGGAAAGATTGCGCTGCGATATTGCGTGCCGATGTCATTGCCCTGGCGATTGAGCTGCGTCGTGTCATGTGTGCCCATGAACACGTCGAGCAGGTCGGCATAGGACAGGATTTCCGGGTCAAAAGTCACGCGGATCGCTTCGGCATGGCCGGTGTCGCCGCTGCACACTTCCTTGTAGGTCGGGTTGGGCTTTGTGCCGCCGATATAGCCGCTTTCCACATCGCTCACGCCCACCACATCACGGAAGACCGCTTCGGTGCACCAGAAACACCCGCCCGCAACGATCGCCTGCTGCATTCCGTTCATCGAAATCTCCTTTGTGTCGCGAGATAGGGAACGCCTTTGCCATTGTCATCGTTTGCGTTTCAACTACCGCACAAACCATGGATATCCGGGAAAGGGACTGAACCAATGAAGAAGCTGATTTTCGCTGCTGCACTGCCGGCACTCGCTCTGGCAGCGGCGGCACAGGCTGATCATCACCAGGCAGGCGAACACGCAGGCCATGGCCAGCATGGCGAGCACGCCCAGCACACTGTTGAAATGTTCATGAAGCATCACGGCGAGGCGCTGTCCGGTGCGATCAACCATCCTACCCGCGACGAAGACCGCGTGCGCGACCAGTATCGCCATCCGGCCGAGACGCTGGCATTCTTCCACGTCGCGCCGCACATGAAGGTGGCGGAATATGCCCCCGGTGGCGGCTGGTATTCGCGCCTGCTGGGCCATTATTTGGGCGGCGAAGGGCAATTGGTCGGCGTTTACGGAAACCCCGTCAGTGCCTCCAGCGATCCGGCGCGCCAGCAGGCAATTCGCGACTCTGCTGCGAAATTCCCGGCTGAAGTCGAGGGCTGGACGGGCCTGCCTGCCGAACGCTTCAAGGGCATGACGCTGGAAAACATTCCCGAAGACCAGCTCGGCACTTTCGATCGTGTGCTTATGATCCGTGCGCTCCACGGCATCCTGCGCGACAATATTGCCGATAGCGAGATCCGCGCCTTGCGCAGCCTGCTCAAGGATGGCGGAATGCTGGGCGTGGTCCAGCACCGTGCAAAGCCGGATGCAGCCTTTGGCTATACCAGCGGCAATCGCGGCTATCTGCGTGAGGCAGATGTGATTGCGCTGATGCAGGTCCATGGCTTCGAACTGATCGACAAGAGCGAGGTCAACGCCAACCCGCAGGATACGGCAGATTACCCGCAAGGCGTGTGGGAAATGCCGCCCAGCCTGCGGACGAAGCGCGCCGACCTGGCCGACCGGGGCGAAAGCGACCGCATGACGCTGCTGTTCAAGAAGCGGCCGTAGCGCTAAGGGCGGCGCCATGAGAGAAATCACTGTCGCCGCCCTCCAGCTGCCGCTCGGCAGCGACGACGAGGCCACCAACATCGCCGCGGTCGGTGAACTGGTCGAACAGGCCGCCGCGCGCGGAGCCCAGATCGTGTTGCCGCCCGAGCTCTTCTCAGGGCCCTATTTCTGCCAGGTCGAGGACGAGGCGCTGTTCGCACTCGCCCAGCCCACGCTCGAGCATCCCTCTGTCATCGCCATGCGCAAGCTCGCGGTGAAGCTCAAGGTCGCGATCCCGACCAGCTTCTTCGAACGCGACGGCCACCATTACTACAACACGCTGGCGATGATCGGCCCCGATGGGGAAGTGATGGGTACCTATCGCAAGAGCCACATCCCTGACGGGCCGGGCTATGAAGAGAAGTTCTATTTCCGCCCGGGCAATGATGGGTTCAAGGTGTGGGATGTCATGGGCGCGCGCATCGGCATTGGCATCTGCTGGGACCAGTGGTATCCCGAATGCGCGCGGGTGATGGCGCTGAAGGGCGCGGAACTGCTTTTCTATCCCACTGCGATCGGCTCCGAACCCTACGACTCCGGCCTCGACACGAGCCGCATGTGGCAGCGCGCGATGCAAGGGCATGCCGTATCGAACTGCATGCCGGTGATCGCCGCGAACCGCATCGGGACCGAAGGCGAACAGAGCTTCTACGGGCACAGCTTCATCGCCAATGAATGGGGCGACATGGTCTGCGAATTCGGCTCGGCTGAAGAAGGCGTGCTGGTGGCAACGCTTGATCTCGACCAGGCGACAAAGCACCGCGCCGGGATGGGCTTCTTCCGCGATCGCCGCCCGCAGCTTTACGGGCGGATCTGCGAGGACATCTGAGCAGCACCTATCTCGTCGCGCTGGGTTCCAACCGGCGGCATCATCGCTTTGGGCCACCAGTGGGTGTGCTGGCGGCTGCATTGGAAGAGCTGGCGGCGCTTGGCACCGTGCTTGCCCGCTCGCCTGTCATTTCAACCGATCCGCTCGGCCCGGCGCAGAGGCGCTTTGCCAATGCGGCGGCACTCGTCGAAAGCGAGCTTGACCCGCAGGCGATGCTGGCCGCGCTCCAGCGGCTGGAACGCGAGTTCGGGCGGCGGCGCTGGCGGCGCTGGGGCGACCGCGTGCTCGATTGCGACATCGTGCTTTGGGACGGGGGCGTTTGGGAGGGCCACGATCTTACGATCCCGCACCCCGAATTCCGCCTGCGGGACTTCGTGCTGGCCCCGGCAATGTCCATCGCACCGCAGTGGCACGACCCCGTTTCGGGTTTGTCGATAAGCCAGCTCCATGCGCGCTTGACCAAGCCGCGACCTGTCCTTAGGTGAGCGCGCGGACACAGTCCGTCCCTGCGGGGGCCCTTAGCTCAGTCGGTAGAGCAACTGACTTTTAATCAGTAGGTCGCTGGTTCGAGCCCAGCAGGGCTCACCACCTTTTCAAAGTTTTATGGTGATTCGAGTGAAGCGCCCGCGTAGCTAGGTAGCACATAGGTAGCTGAAAACAGTGCCGCTGGCAGCGGGAAGGGTGCCACTGATATTTTTCGCCCCAAACCCACATTCAAGTCGGCAAGGGCAAATTTTTCGAGATTCAATTTTTCCAAAAAAGTGGATTTTCTCTGCGCACTCCGTGTCACGGCTGCTAGCAGCCCACCTAAATTGGGTTCCATTCGTTAGGAGCGAGGCTTAGCTTCTGGAGTACGGCTTATGCCGTGCGTTGAGCAGAAACGCGTCCACACGACGTAGGAGGTTGGCTACGCAGAGTGAAGTGCAGCCTCACTCTAGGACTTTAATGTCAATTGCGCATGGTCCTTGAACCGCCCCGGGATTGCCGGAGGCCCTAACTCCTGAGAGGAAGGGTCTACGATGAGCAAGACGACGAACAAGTTT
>NZ_JAZDQV010000015.1:0-37913 GCF_036324225.1 Altererythrobacter litoralis | reverse complement strand
ACTACGCCATGCTGGACGACACCCCCATGGCGGCATAATTCAAACCAAATGGCCTCCGGCAATCCCGGGGCGGTTCAAACCGGTATTGAGCGATGGTCCTCGTTCGCAACATCGCAAACTATTCCACGGACGGTTAGCCTCCGCAACCCACCCCAGTTCCAGAAACAAGCTTGAGCGTTCGTCAATGTCGGTTTTCCACCCCATGAGCGGCCTAATTCATGCCTCACAGAGCAACCTGAAAACCGACTGTCGGCTAATCCCTCGTGAAGTCCGAAAGCTGACCAGCCGCTAACGACCCAGTAGCGGACGTACGCAATCTCTTGGGATGAACAAGTGTTAGTGGAGCATCTACGGCAACTAACTGATCATACAGTTCAGCCAGTGACCCATTCATTGACGATGACTGCTTCGCCTTCGCTGTGATCTCGGCGAAGTGGCAGAACACGCTGATATTCGGGCGAAGCGTACCAGCTGCGCGCGGCCCCCTTTGAAGGGAATTTGACGATCACCGTCACTTTTCGAGGCTCCCCTTCGAATCTTTCGCTCGCAAAATCAGCGACGATCAGTTCGCCATCATAGGGGACGAGTGTAGGGGCAACGGCCGTGGGATAGGGCGCATATCCCTCTTCGTCCGTGATGTCATAGCAGGCAACAAGATAGGCAGACACGGGGTTAGGCCTCCATCGGTTCGAATTCGATCCGCGCCGCAGCCGCCCCGCTCATGATGAAGCCGATTGGGCGTTCGCTCTCTTCCTGGAGATGCGCGATCAGGCTGGCAGTACGTGCGAGGAGCGAAATGCCTTTGAGCGCGGCCAGCGGAAAACCCGCGTCGAGCATGACGACAGGGATCGCGCCATTGACGTTGATCGGCAGTGAGCGCCCGATCGCCTCCGGCAAGACTGCTTCAATCGCGCGCAGCATCTTCATGTGCTTGCCTTCGGTGCCTTGCTCTTGCGCGATGGCAAAGAGCCGGTGGGCGCGCGGATCGCCTCCAGAATGCTGCGGGTGCCCAAAGCCTGGAATGGCATTCTTCTCGGCACGCAATGCTGCGATTCCGATCTTGGCCGATTCTTCGTAGGTCATGCCATCCGCTTCGGCGCGAGCAATGCATTCGGCGTAGAATTTGCCTGCCACTTCCGCGCTACCCAGAACGACGGACCCGCAGCCGAGCAAGCCCGCGGCTACCGCGCCATGAAAAGCCTCTGGAGCAGCGGCAAAGGTCATCCTTGTTGCAACGACACTCGGCACGAGGCCATGCTCGGCAATCGCGCAAAGCACCGCATCTGCGAGCACTTTCTGCCTTTCATCGGGCATCTGACCGGTGACGAGGAGCCAGAAATAACTGGTGAAGTCGACCTTGCCGATCACCTCGCTACACAGGTCCATCCCGCGCACAGTGATGCTTGTCGCATCGGATGTGCAGATCGAAGTGGTGGCGTTGTCTTGCTTACCGATTCGCATCGCCGCGTCCTTTTTCGAATTACGAAGTTGATTTCGTTATTCGAAGAATATATGACGATGTCAAGATCGCGCTGGATTATACAGGAAGAGAGAGATGACTGCGAGGCCGCTGCAGAACGTAACTGTGCTTGAAATGGGCACGTTTATCACCGGGCCTGCGGCCGGCATGCTGTTGGCGGATCTGGGCGCGAATGTGTTCAAGATCGAACAACCCGGCACAGGCGATCCGTTCCGCTCGTTCAAGGGCGGCCTCTACAGCCCGCATTTCCAGACCTATAATCGGAACAAGCGGTCGGTTACCATCGACCCCAAGCAGCCCGATGACCTGGCCCTGCTCGACCGCTTGGTCGAAAGAGCGGACGTGTTCATCCAGAATTTTCGGCCTGGCGTGGCCGACCGGCTCAATGTCGACGCGGCACGGCTGCAGGCGATCAACCCATCTTTGATCTACGCTTCGATCTCCGGCTTCGGTGCAGACGGGCCTGACCGCGATCGGCCTGCCTTCGACACCGTCGCACAAGCGGCGAGCGGTTTCTTGCGCCTGCTGGTCAATCCTGAGCATCCGCGAGTGGTCGGCCCGGCGATCGCCGATGCCATGACGGGCTTCTATACAGCTCTCGGCATCCTCGCAGCTCTCAACGAGCGCCATGCCACCGGGAAGGGGCGCGTCGTCGAAACGTCGATGTTCGAGGCAATGTGCCATTTCAACCTTGACGATTTTACCCACCTGTTATCGGTTGATGAAGTGATGGGCCCCTACAGCCGACCGCATGTCTCACAGAGCTATGTCTTCGAATGCGCGGACGGAAAGTGGCTGGCCTTGCACATGTCTTCCCCGCCGAAATTCTGGGAAAATCTGGCGACCGCAGTGGGCCGGCCAGACATGCTGCAGCTTCCGGCGTTCGAAAGCCGCGAGGCGCGCATAGGCCATTACGAGGATGTCGTGGCGTTCCTTGCGCCGATCTTCGCGACAAATGACCGCGCACATTGGGTCGCGGAACTGACCCGCCTTGAAGTGCCGAATTCGGAAGTCCGCACTTCAGAGGAAGTCCTGGAATGCGAGCAAGCGAAGATACTCGGAATCGAAGTGCGCGACCCGGCTGGCCCCCATGGGGAGTTCCGCACAATCCGCTCTCCCCTCTCTTTCGACGGAGAACGCATGTCCGCGGTCAAGGCGCCGCCGGTCCTGGGCGCAGACGACGCTGAAATCCGCGCCTCGGTGGCGCGAGAAGAACCCGTGCCCGCTCGTGCTGGCGGGGGGGGCTGAGGCATGCCCGGGGAGGGAAAGGATCCGGAATTCCTGTCGACGCTTGAGCGAGGCTTGCGCGTGCTCAAATCCTTCGACGAAGACCATTCCGAAATGACACTGAGCGAAGTTGCGGCGAAGACCGGACTTAACCCGGCCGTCGCCAGGCGTTGTCTCAATACGCTGGTAGAACTCGGCTATATGGGCAAGCACGAGCGCAAGTTCCTGCTGCGCCCCAAGGTCCTGACGATCGGTTCGGCTTTCCTGTCGTCGATGCATGTCGAACATGTCTGTCTGCCAGGCCTGCAGCATCTGCGCGACCAGACCGGAGACAGCGCTTCGCTTTCTGTGCTCTCGGGTGACGAAATTCTCTACATCGCCCATGTTTCGACCGATCGCCGGTTCAGGCTGCAGACTAATGTCGGCACGCGCTATCCCTTTCACGCGACCTCTATGGGCAAGGTGCTGGCGGCGTTTCTCGATGCGCCGACGCGGGCTGAGCTGGTGAAGGGCGCCAGGTTGCAGCGGTTCACTGAACGCACCCTCATCGACGCTGACGCACTCGAAGCCAGGTTCCAGCTGATCCGCGAGCGGGGCTATGACTCGGCGCTCGACGAGCTCGACTACGGCATCGTCTCGATTGCAATCCCGATCTTCGACCGGAGCCGCAATGTGATCGCGGCAATCAACTGTTCGACATCCACCACGCGCATTTCACAGGACGAGCTGGTGCGCACTCGTTTGCCATTGCTGCGAAATGCGGCGGGCGAGATCGAGGCCGCGCTGCGGCAATGGCCCGCTCTGGCGGCCTCGCTACATCAGGAATAGGAAATTTCGTATATCGAAGTTGACTTCGTATTGCGAAGTAATTAGGGGAAGCTACAATAGGCCGAAAACGCGCCTGCAAGCCCTCAAGGGAGAGATGATATGAGAACTCTTGGCACGACTTTCGCGAGCGTTCTGGCGGTCGCCGCGGCAACGACAGCTCCGGCCTATGCACAGGATTCGGCAACGACAGCTCCGGCCTATGCACAGGATTCGGCAACGCCAGACAGCGACGAACAGGCGAGTGGGAACGAAATCATCGTCACCGCGCTGCGCCGCGACGAAAGTCTGCAGGATACCGCGGCGGCGATCACCGCCTTCACCTCCCAGACCATCGAGAACGCGGGCATCGAACGGCCGGCTGACTTCATCGAGCTGACCTCGAACGTGAACCTGGTCGAAACCCAGAACGCGGGTAATGCCTTCATCATCATTCGCGGCATCACGCAGGCCCGCAACAGCGAGCCCTCGGTGTCCGTGGTTGTTGACGGGGTTCAACAGGTGAACCCCGCCCAGTTCAACCAGGACATGTTCGATATCCAGCAGATCGAAGTGCTCAAGGGGCCGCAGGGCGCACTCTATGGCCGCAACGCGATCGGTGGCGCGATCATCATCACCACCAAGCAGCCGAGCGACTTCTTTGAAGGCAAGGTCAAGGTCGGTATCGACAACGGCTTCGGTTATTCGATTAACGCGGGCGTCAGCGGCCCGGTGAGCGACAGCGTGAAGTTCCGCGTCGCCGGGATCTACAAAGACACCAATGGATACATCCGCAACCCGTACCTCGGAGAGGATGCCGATCCCTATGAAGACTTCTCGCTCCGCGGGAACCTGCTGTTCGACCTAGGTGGCGGGCTGGAATTCGACCTGCGAGCCTCGATGGACCAGCTGCGCACGCAGGGTTTCTATTACAATATCGTCGCCGATGTGAACGACACCAGCTTGCCGGTGCGCGTCAACAACGCCGGGCAGAACGATCGCGACATCTACAATGTTTCGGGCAAGCTGTCCTACGAGACCGACAGCTTCACCGTCACCTCGATCACGTCTTATGACACTGTGCGCGAAATCATCACCGGTGATGCCTTCGACTTCCTTCCGAGGGACGAAGCGTTCTGCGCACAAGCATCAGATCCCTGCTTCAGCGGCAGTAACGATCTCAACCAGAGCCAGTTTCTCGATGTGAAGGCCTTGAGCCAGGAACTGCGGTTCGAGAGCCCTGCGAACCAGGACCTGTTCTGGATGTTCGGTGGCTACTTGATCGATACGAACCGTTTCATTTCGACAGGCAACATGCTTGACCTCGGCCAGGGTGTTTTCCCTGTCTATCGGGAGCCCACGACTAATCCGGCCAACCCGCAGTATTCGTTCCTGTCGGACCGCCAGGACAACTTCGCATGGTCGATTTTCGCCAACCTCGGCTACCAGTTCAGCGATGCCCTTCGGGTCGATGCATCGCTGCGCTATGACCACGATCGCCGGAAAAACACGACCAAAACGCCGGACGCGTGGCTTGGCTACATCAATTATATTGCGAGCCTGTTCAATGCGCCACTCAGCGCATTTGGCGACGTTCGTACGAAGAAGTTCGATGACTGGCAGCCGAAGATTTCGCTCACCTACAAGCCAACCACTGACGTCACGCTGTACGGTGGCTACTCGCGCGGCTTCCGCTCGGGTGGCTTCAACCAGACCGGTGTCGGTGTAGTTGCGGCGAGCAACGGCGTTGTCGGCGTAAATGACATCTTCGAGGCAGAAACGGCCGATACTTTCGAGGCCGGCTTCAAGTCGCAATTCCTCGATCGCAAGCTGACTCTCAATGGCGCAGTCTACACGACGAAATCGGAGAACTCCTATTTCTTCGTATACCTATATGCCAACTCGACCCAAAACCTCGGCAACGTACCCGAAGTGCGCCTCAAAGGGTTTGAACTCGAAGCGAACTATCGCCCGGTCGACGATGTACAGTTCAACGTCGCCTGGGGTGTGACGGACAGCGAGATCAAGAAGTTCGACGATCCCGCAGCCATCGGTAACGAAGCGCCTGTCATTTCGCGTTCGACGCTCAATCTTGGCGCGCAGTTCACGCCTGACTTGACGGACGATATCGAAGGTCTGTTCAGGGTCGACTATCGCCGGACCGGGCGCACCTGGTGGGATGTTTACAACAGCACCGTGCGTGAGCCGGTCGAGGTCGTCGACGTGCGGGCGGGCATCAAGGGCAATGGCTGGAGCATTCATGGCTTTGCCACCAACCTGTTCAACGAGAAGTACAACGCAGAATTCTCGCCAGGCGGCTTCGTGTTCAAGGCGCGCCCGCGCCGTTACGGGCTTGATATTGGTTACGAGTTCTAAGGAGGAAAGGCTGACATGACCAAGGTGCTCGTGCTCTACTACTCAAGCTATGGCCACATCGAAGCCATGGCTGCGGCGGTTGCCGAAGGCGCTGCCAGTGTCGCGGGCACCGAAGTTGCGATCAAGCGCGTCCCCGAACTGGTGCCGGACGATGTGGCGCAGGCATCGGGTATCAAGCTCGATCAATCGGCGCCGATCGCCACGCCCGAGGAACTTGCCGATTACGACGCGATCATCTTCGGCACGCCTACCCGCTTCGGCAACATGGCGGCGCAGATGCGCAACTTCCTGGACCAGACCGGCGGGCTATGGTTCCAAAACAAGCTGGTCGGCAAGGTTGGTAGCGTGTTTTGCTCCACCGCCAGCCAGCACGGCGGGCAGGAAACGACGATTACCTCGTTTCACATCACTCTGCTCCACCACGGGATGGTGATTGTGGGGCTGCCCTATACCTTTACGGGCAACAGCGAGATGGGTGAAATTAGTGGCGGAACGCCCTATGGTGCCACCACGCTGGCGGGCGCCGATGGCAGCCGCATGACGAGCGAGAACGAACTCGCCGGGGCACGCTTCCAGGGCCGCCACGTAGCCGAAATCGCCGCCAAACTGGCAGCATGATTGCAGCGGCCCTTCGGGTCCGGGCCGCAACAGACTGAGCAAGAGAGGAAAGACATGTCGCAGAAAATCCTGGCGAACCGCCTGCATCACACGGCCTATGTGACGAAGGATCTCGAGGCCACTCGCGCCTTCTACGAAGACGTGCTCGGGTTCCCGCTGATGGCGACTTACTGCGAGAAGGACGAGTTGTTCGGCAAGGAACGCACTTATTGCCACGTGTTCTTCGAGCTCGCCGACGGCAGTGCGCTGGCCTTTTTCCAGTTCGCCGATCCCGAAGATCAGGCCGAGTTCGGCCCGGACATGCCGGAATCGCCCTTTATTCATATCGCGCTGCATGTTGATGCCGAAGGGCAGGCGCAGCTGCAAAAGCGGATCCAGGCTGCCGGAATTCAGGAACCGGATACTTATGTACTCGAGCATGGCTACTGTCGCTCGCTCTACGTAAAGGATCCGAATGGAATGATCCTCGAATTCACGCATGACGATCCACGCGCGGAGCCGCTGGATACCGAACGCCGCGCGAATGCACATTCGGAGCTGAAGCGCTGGCTGGCAGGGGATCACCACAACAACAATCCGTTCCGGGCTGCCGAAGCCGCCTGAAACCGCCATGGGGGCATTGTCGATGATCGATGCCCCCCAGCAATTCGCCGACCAGTTGTGGCATGGCGAGGTCGATGTCAGTGACGGTATCGTGCCCATTCTCATGGCCGGTGAGGGGCCGCCGCTGATCCTTCTGCACGGCTGGACGCTCGACTGGCGGATGTGGCTCCCGCAGGTCGACGAACTGGGACGGGATTTCTTGCTGGTCATCCCCGATCGGCGCGGATTTGGGCGCTCGACTGCTCCGCCCGACCTGACGAAGGAAGCCGAGGATGTCGAACGTATCGCCGATTTCCTCGGTTTTGAGCGTTATTCACTGCTGGGCCTGTCGCAAGGTGCTGCGGTGGCGCTCGATTGTGCGCACCGAAATGGTTGGCGGATTGGCAGTCTGGTGGTTTCAGGCGCCCCAATCCCTTCACTTGTCCAGCGCGACGAGGTGATCGATCTCGATCGATATGAAGCACTTGCCCGTGCCGGAAACATGGATACGATGCGTGCTGACTGGTCTCGCCACGAGCTGATGAGTCATGAGAACCCTGCCACCAGTGCGCTGGTTGATCGTATCCTCGCCGACTATCAGGGGCGTGACCTGTTGGCTCCGTCGAGCCTTCGCGGAGTCCCGCGCGATGCATTGGCGCATTTACCTATGCCGCTTCTGGCAATGACTGGGGCTCGCGACAGCCAGTGGCGACGTGAATGTGCGCAAGCGTTGGCTGATATTTCCCCGCGCGGTAGCTACGCATTGGTGGAATCCGCCGGGCATCTCGCCAATCTCGATAACCCCGAAAGTTTCAATCGGACTGTCATGGATTTTCTGCTTAGGTGCGATGCCGCGACGCGCAGGGCGTGACTTATGGTGAACCCGCCTCGATACTTCGAGGACGATGCGACGAAAGTATGCCGGATGAGCAATGACCGTTTCCTCACATCTCACGTCGGCAGCCTGCCGCGACCCGAGTACCTGCTCGGCTTGATCTTCGCGCGCGAAGCCGGCGAGGACTTATCGCAGGCAGCTTTGGATGAGGCGGTCGAGCGGGCAACCGCCGAAGTGGTTGCCCGACAGAGGCAGGCAGGAATCGATGTCATCAATGATGGCGAGATGTCGAAGCCCAGCTATGCCACCTATATCAAGCATCGCCTGTCAGGCTTTGGCGGCGAGGCGGGTCAGTACGAGTTTCAGGACCTGGAGGATTTTCCGGGCGCCAAGGCGCAAGTATTCGGCAACAAGGGGCGTGCCAAGCGCTCAGCGCCAGCCTGCACGGCGCAGATCGAAGTCATCGACATGGAAGCACCGCGGATCGATGCCGAGCGGCTCCAACGCCTCGCCGGTGGGCACGCGACCTTCATGTCGGCAGCGTCGCCCGGCGTGACTGCGCTATTCTTCCCGAACCAGTATTATGCCAGCGACGAGGAATATGTGTTCGCGCTCGCAGAGGGGCTGCGCCACGAATACGAGACCATCGCGAACTCAGGCATCATCCTGCAGGTCGACTGCCCAGACCTCGCGATGGGGCGGCATGTCCAATTCACAGGGCTTTCGCTGGACGAATTCCGCAAACGGATCGGAATGAATATTGCGGCGCTCAACCATGCCCTGCGGAATATTCCCGCCGAGCAGTGCCGGATGCACCTGTGCTGGGGTAACTATCCGGGGCCGCACCATTGCGATGTCGCACTGGGCGAGATCGCAGATATCGTTTGGCGGGCCAAGCCTCAGACCGTTCTGCTCGAAGGAGCAAATCCGCGCCACGCGCATGAGTTTGCCTTCTTTGGGGATCATCCCCTCCCTGACGGCAAAATCCTGTGCCCAGGCATGATCGAGCCGCAAAGCCCCTATATCGAGCATCCCGACCTTATCGCGCAGCGGATCGGGCGCTACGCAGATCGGCTCGGTTGCGAGCGGATCATGGCCGGTGTCGATTGCGGTTTTTCAGTCCACGCGGGCAGCAATTCGCTCGATCCGGAAATTGTGTGGGCGAAGCTAGCCGCTTTGTCTGAAGGCGCTTCTATCGCTTCAAAGCAATATTTCTGACACTATCGGTTCCGCCGAACGATGAATTCCATCTTCATGTTGTAGCATCGGGTGACCGGCGAGACACGGCGGACATCATTTCATAGCTTTTCGCGGAGGGCTTCGTAAGGGGTTTTACCTTTGAAGGCGCCATGCGGTCGATGGAAGTTGTAGAAGCGCTCCCATTCGTCGAGCCGTTCTTCCAGATCGACGTCACCCTTGTAGGTTAGCAGCTGGTAGAACTCCTGTTGATCTGAGCGATGTGATCTCTCGACCTTGCCGTTCAGCTGGGGCGAGCTGGGTTTGATATAGGCGTGGCGGATGCCGAGGTCCTCGACATGCCAGTGGAACTTTGCCTGGAACTCATGCCCGTTATCGGTCCGGATTTCGCGGATACGGAAGGGGAACTTGTCGATGATGTGATTGACGAAGTCGATGGCGTTGGCCTGGGTGTGCCTCTTGTAAACTTTGAGCGCGCGTACGCGGGTTGCATCGTCGATGGCGGTGTACTGGAAGCGGCGGATCTTCTGCCCCTTCTTTCCAATGAAAGTCAGGAACTTGACGTCCATCTGGATATGGTGACCCGGCACCTGCTTGTTATACCGCTTGGTATGTATTTTGCGCACCCGCGTGCCGCGCGGGAGGCGGTTCAGTCCGTGCCGCTTGAGGATGCGATAGATGGTTGCATCCGACATGCTGACGGCATGATAGCGCGCCATGTACCACATGATCCGCTCGGGCCCGAGGTGGTACTTCCTTCGCAGATGGAGGACCTTCTCCTCGACTTCTGGTGGCGTCTGGTTGGGTGACATTTTTGGGATGGGTTTGGCATTGGCCAGTCCAGCTTCACCGTCGCGCTCGTAGGCACGCTTCCACCTGTAGAAGCTGGCCCGGCCAATGCCAAAGTAGCGGCAGGTCTTTGCTACCTGACCTGTGCGCTTGGCGTGCCGGAGCACCCGCAGTTTACGCTGAACCTCGCGTTGACATTCCTTCGTCATTCAAAACACCTCCTGCCCAATCAGGGCAATCATAAAGGTGTCTCGCGAGTCACGGCATGGCTACAGTTTGGAACCGAGAAAATGCCCCACTGGAAATGAAATGGCCGAACGTGCATAGGCGCTGGCCATGCATGACATCCGTTTTATCCGTGAGAACCCCCAGGCCTTCGACGCCGCGCTGGCAAAGCGCGGGCTGGAACCGCTGGCCGCCGACCTGCTCGCTGCCGACGAGGTGCGCCGTGCTGCCGCCACGCGGCTGCAGGAAGCGCAGAACCGTCGCAACGAAGCCTCCAAGCTGATCGGCCAGGCCATGGCCAAGGGCGACAAGGAAACGGCAGAGGCACTCAAGGCTGAAGTCTCCGATCTCAAGGACGTGTTGCCCGCGCTGGAAGAAACCGGCCGTGCGGCTGACCGCCAGCTCGATGACCTGCTTGCGGCGATCCCCAACCTTCCCGCCGACGATGTGCCCGAGGGCGCGGACGAGAACGACAATGTCGAAGTGAGCCGCTGGGGCGCGCAGCCGCAGTTCGATTTCACCCCGCGCGAACATGCCGATATAGCGCCCGCACTCGGCATGGATTTCGAAACCGGCGCGATGATCAGCGGCGCACGCTTCACTTTCCTGCGCGGCGGGATGGCGCGGCTCCACCGCGCGCTGGCGCAATTCATGCTCGACAAGCAGACCGGCGAGAATGGCTATCTCGAATGCGCGCCGCCGCTTCTGGTGCGTGGAGAATCGCTCTATGGCACAGGCCAGCTCCCCAAATTCGCCGAGGACAATTTCCGCACGACTGACGACCGCTGGCTGATCCCGACAGCGGAGGTCAGCCTGACCAATGCCGTTCGCGAGCAGATCATCGACGATTTGTCACAGCCGATCCGCATGACTGCGCTCACCCCCTGCTTCCGCAGCGAAGCGGGCGCAGCGGGCAAGGACACGCGCGGCTTCATCCGCCAGCACCAGTTCGAAAAGGTCGAGCTGGTCAGCATCTGCCGCGAGGGAGATGCAGCGAACGAGCACGAACACATGGTGAAGAGCGCCGAAGGCGTGCTCGAAGCGCTCGGCCTGCCCTATCGCAAGGTGCTGCTGTGCACAGGCGACATGGGCTTCGGTGCGCGGCGGACCTATGACCTCGAAGTCTGGTTGCCCGGCCAGGGTGCCTATCGCGAGATCAGCTCGGTCAGCTGGTGCGGCGAGTTCCAGGCACGCCGGATGAACGCACGTTATCGCCCCGAAGGTAAGAAGAAGACCGCCTTCGTTCACACCCTCAACGGGTCGGGCCTGGCGGTCGGGCGCACGCTGGTTGCGGTGATCGAGAATTACCAGCAAGCCGATGGCAGCGTGGCGGTGCCCGATGTGCTGCTGCCCTATATGGGCGGTGTAACCAAGCTGGAGCCCGTGGCCTGATGCGTATCCTGGTAACCAATGACGACGGCATTCACGCGCCGGGTATCGCGCTGCTCGAAGAGATCGCGCGCGAGATGACCGACGACGTGTGGGTCTGCGCCCCATCAGACAATCAGACCGGCGCGGGCCATTCGCTCACGCTGTCGATGCCCGTGCGGCTGCGCAAGCACGGCGAGCGCCGCTTTTCGGTCACAGGCACACCCACCGATGCAGTGTCGATGGGATTGAAGCAGGTCATGGACGGGCCGCCCGACCTGATCCTGTCGGGGGTCAACGCTGGCGCCAATCTGGGCGACGACATCACCTATTCCGGCACCGTTTCAGCCGCAATGGAGGGAGCGCTCGCCAGGATTCGCTCGATCGCCATGAGCCAGGTGATGAAGCAGGAACGCCCCGAATGGGGTGACCGCTTCGCCGCCGCGCGCGCATGGGCGCCGCGCGTTATTGCGCCGCTGCTCGACGCGCCTTTCGAACCGCGCACGCTGGTGACAGTGAACTTCCCCTGCCTTGCTCCCGAAGAGGTGCGCGGCATGCGGGTGGTGCGGCAGGGCTTCCACGATTATGCCCGCGCATCGGTGGTGGAAGGGCGCGATCCCCGCGGCCAGCGCTACTACTGGTTCGGGCTCGACGCGATCGAGCACACGCTTGATCATGGCACCGACCTTGAGGCGATTTCCGAAGGATACGTCTCGATCACGCCGCTGCAGCTCGATCTGACCCATCACGCATCGCTGGCGGGACTGGCCGAACGCTTCGCCAGTCGATAGGCTGGTCGGTAATGACCAGGCAGATCGACAAGGTCGTACCCGCGAGGCCGCAGCGCCATTACCGCGGGCAGCGCTTCATGCCGCTGCGCCGTGCGGTGAAGGTGCCTGTGTGGGGCGATTTCTTCATAAGGATCGGGCTGGCGCTGGCGCTGGTCTTCTTCGTGGTGATGATCCACTGGTTCGACCGCGGGGGCCTGCGCGACAGCGTCGATCGCGATGTAAGTTTCTCAGACATCGTCTATTTCACGATGATCTCGATCACCACCACCGGCTTCGGCGACATCGCGCCGGTGACCGATCGGGCGCGCATGATCGAAGCCATCATCGTGACGCCTATCCGATTTGCGGTGTTCTTCATTTTTGTGGGCACGGCCTATAATTTCATCATCAAGCGCAGCTGGGAGAAGTGGCGGATGGAGCAGATCCAGGAAAACCTCGCCGGGCATATCGTCGTTCTCGGCTCCGGAGTTTCCGGCTCCGAGAGCGTGCACGAGCTGATCGAGCGCGGGATCCCGCCGAACCACATCGTGGTCGTCGACCCGAGCGAGGAACGCCTTGCGGAAGCCGAAGCGCTGGGCTGCAACGTGATGGCCGCCGATGCCACGCGCGATTCCACGCTCGAGGCAGTGCGCATCAGGAAAGCCGAGCGAGTTCTGGTTTCTGCAGGGCGGGACGACACTTCGATCCTGATCGTCCTAACCGTGCGCGCGCTGGCACCCGATGTGCCGATCAGCGTGGTGGTGCGCGCCGACGACAACGAACCGCTGGCGCGGCAGGCTGGCGCCAATACGGTGATCAACCCGGTGCGATTCACCGGGCTGCTGCTGGCTGGCAGCGCGCGCGGCGCGCATATCGCCGACTACCTCGCCGACCTCGCATCGGTCACTGGCAGGGTCCAACTGGTCGAGCGAGAGATCACCGCAGAGGAATGTGGCTGCGCAATCGATACGCTGAAGAGTGGCGGGCGCGGCCTCAGGATCTATCGCGACGGACGGGCGCTGGGCTTCTGGGAAACCGAGTGCCAGAATCTCAAGGCGGGCGACATACTAGTAGAGATCGTGCCTACGCAAAACGGCGCGAACTAGGCTGCCATCCCGGCAGGAGTAATCGTCAGCTCCAGTCGAGAACCAGGGCCTCTCCTTCGGGAATCGAGAGCCAACGCGCGCCAAGTTCGGCCAGCTTCGCACGGACCGAAGCGAGCGTCTCGCCTCACAGATCTAGGGCGGGCACATGGCTAGCGGCCCATCCCGCTTCGGCCATTGCGAGCAGCCCGGCATCGTCCTCGCTGCCCGACCAGCTCTCGGCCTCGAAGCATTCGACCAATCGTTCGGCCTGCAGCAGTTCGACCAGCGACGCGTCGGGTGCAACGACCCGCTTGGCGCTGGCATGGCCTCCGACCTTGGCGAGATCGGCGATCGCGCCGGGATCCTCGCCGCTTGCGACCATGCCCCAGAAGCCGTTGCGCATGCCCAGCGCGGATTCGACGCAATAATGGACGATGTCATGCGAGATCGGGCCCTTGCGCTGGATGCGGAACCGCGCGGTGCTGCCATCGGCGCGCACCACCGCTACCCGCTCTTCCGCTCCATGCCTGGCAATTTCGATCCGCATCGCTTGGTGGTAGCGTAATCGCCCGTCGACGTGTAGAGGGCCGCGCAATCATGACTGCGACAACCACCTCGATCCCCGACCAGAAGAAGGTCGGCATGGTCTCCCTCGGCTGCCCCAAGGCGCTGGTCGATTCCGAGCGCATCCTCACCCGGCTGCGCGCCGATGGCTATGCCATGAGCCCCGATTATGCCGGCGCCGACGTGGTGCTGGTCAACACCTGCGGTTTCCTAGACAGCGCCAAGGAAGAGAGCCTCGCTGCCATCGGCGAAGCGATCGTGGAAAACGGCCGCGTGATCGTGACCGGCTGCATGGGCGAGGAAGCGGACGTGATCCGCGCGAAATACCCGCAAGTTCTCGCGGTGACCGGTGCGCATCAATACGAGCAGGTGGTCGAGGCGGTTCACGAGGCTGCGCCGCCTTCTCAGGGTCCATTCATCGACCTGATACCGCAGCCGGACGTGAAGCTCACGCCGCGCCACTTCAGCTATTTGAAGATCTCCGAGGGCTGCAACCACTCCTGCGCCTTTTGCATCATCCCGCAGCTGCGCGGGAAACTCGCCAGCCGCCGTGTCGACGCGGTGCTGCGCGAAGCGGAAAAGCTGGTCGCCGCAGGTACGAAGGAACTCCTCGTGATCAGCCAGGACACCTCGGCCTATGGGGTGGATATCCGGAATGAAGAGCGCGAGTGGAAGGGGCACCCCGTCCGCGCGCACATGACCGACCTAGCCCGCGAACTGGGCCAGCTCAGGACGCCCGAAGGCATCACCCCGTGGGTGCGGCTGCACTATGTCTATCCCTACCCACATGTCGATGCGGTGATCCCGCTGATGGCGGAGGGACTGCTGACGCCCTATCTCGACATCCCGTTCCAGCATGCATCGCCATCGGTGCTGCGCGCGATGAAGCGCCCGGCCAATGAAGCCAAGGTGCTCGAACGGCTGAAGAGCTGGCGCGAGACCTGCCCCGAAATCGCCGTGCGTTCGAGCTTCGTAGTCGGCTTCCCAGGCGAGACCGAGGACGATTTCCGCTACCTGCTCGACTGGCTTGAGGATGCCCAACTCGACCGCGTTGGCGCCTTCCGGTTCGAGCCGGTCGAAGGGGCCGCAGCCAACGCCCTGCCGGATCCCGTTCCCGAAGCGGTGAAGGAAGAACGCTACGCGCG
Source organism: Altererythrobacter litoralis (assembly GCF_036324225.1). Lineage (NCBI taxonomy): Bacteria > Pseudomonadati > Pseudomonadota > Alphaproteobacteria > Sphingomonadales > Erythrobacteraceae > Altererythrobacter > Altererythrobacter litoralis. The sequence goes on along the minus strand of NZ_JAZDQV010000015.1, from coordinate 22,848 downwards.
GATCATGGAAGTGACCGAGCGGATCAGCGCCGCCAAGCTGCAGGCGAAGATCGGCAAGACGATAGCAGTGATCATCGACGAAGTGGGCGAAGCTGACGAGGATGGCGACATCGGCGCGACCGGGCGGTCGCAGGCCGACGCCCCCGAAATCGACGGCGCGGTTTACCTTCGCAACGTGCCCGCTTCGCTCCAGCAAGGCGATATCGTGAACGTCGAAGTCGAAGACGCCGACGCCCACGACCTGTTCGGCGTGATCGCCTGACACGCCGCCGCTATTGCGGCGTGCGGCTCACCACCTTGCCATCGATCACCACGCCTGTGACATGCGAGGTGTATTCGAACGGATCGCCGTCGAACATCGCCACGTCGCCGTCCTTGCCAACTTCGAGCGAGCCAACCCGCTGGCCCACGCCGATGATGCGCGCGGCATCGATCGTCACGCTTGCCAGCGCGTCCTGCCACGCGAGGCCGTTCGCTGCGGCGATTGCGGCTTCCCACAGCACGACGCGCGTCTTGGGGACATAGCCTTCAAAGCCGGATTGCAAGGCAAAGGGAATCCCCGCCGCGCGCAACACCCCTGCCGTGGTGAAGCTGGCGTTCTGCAGCTCGCCATATTGCCGCGCCATGGTGGGGTGCAGGATCACCCGCACATTCGCTTCGCGCAGCTGGTCGAGCAGCAAATAGGCCTCGGATGCGCCATCGATCACGAGGTCGATGCCGAATTCCTCTTTCAGCCGCAGCGCGCTCATGATGTCCTGCGCGTGGTGCGCCGTCACCATCAAGGGCAGCTTTTTCGCCAACACGTCGCGCAGCACTTGCGTGTCGAGACCTGCAGGCTTGGTGCCGTTGTCACCGTCCTTGCCACCCTTTGCGGGGGTGTCAGGCGTCTTGGCCGCCAGCAGCGCCGCGCGAAGCAGTGCGATCTGCTTGGCGCGCGTGCCGGGCGATTTCCCGCCATTGGCCAGCGCCCATTCGCCCAGATTGGCCGCGACCATCGCTGCCGGGACGATGGCCGCTTCATCCGCCGTATGTCCCACAGTCTTGGCAACCATGGTCTGGCCGGATACGAGCGCGCCCGGCCCGTGCCCGGTGTGGATCGTGGTGATCCCCAGCCCGCGCAGCCAAGCGACAAGCCGCTCGTCCGGATTATAGGCGTCGATCGCGCGCAACTGCGGTTGCATCGGCGCGCTTTCTTCAAGCTGGTCCTGGTCGTCCGGCTGGTTGAGGAAGCCCGAAAGGCCCACCACGCTGCGCGCATCCACCAGACCCGGCGTGACAACCGCAGCCTCGATCACGTCGATGCCCTCGGGGACCGGCGTGGTCGCAGCAGGGCCGACCGCGGCGATCTTGCCACCGCGGATCACGACAACCCCGTTTTCGATCGCCGGACCTGCCATGGTGTGGACCTGCGCCCCGCGGATCGCGACATCCTGCGCGGTTGCGGGTGCGGAAATGGCGACAGCGAGCGCCGCAGCGGCGGCGAAATGTACAAACTTGCTCATTGCGCGCCCTCCCCTTCCGCAAACTCCCAGTGGTAATATGCCATCTCCATCGGATTGCCCGCGCCATAGCCACCGGTCGCCATCAGCAGGTCTTGCTCACGCGTCCGATCGAACAGCTTTTCGCCTTCGACCCAGGTTTCGAGCACATGGGTGTAGACCGACAGCGGATCGCCGCTGAGGATCAGGAAATCCGCATCTTTGCCCGGCTCAAGCGAGCCGACCCGGTCATCGAGCCCCAACTGGCGCGCGCCGTTGATGGTGAGCGCACGCAGCGCCCCTTCGCGGCTCATCCCGGCTCGCACCGCTATGCTCGCATGGCGGAACATCATGCGCGAATCGATGACCCCGTCGTCCGAATGGAGCGAAGTAAGTACGCCGGCCTTTTCGAGAACGCCCGCCGCATCGAGCCGCGCACCCTGAGCCTCGAGCTTGCCGCCAGGCGAATCGACCAGAATGGCAGAAACCGGCACGCCTGCGGCCACCAGTTCGCCTGCCACCTTGTAGCTTTCCATCCCGTGCTGGATCAGCACGTTGAAGCCGAATTCACGCTTGAGCCGCAGCACCGTCATGATGTCGTCGGCACGGTGCGAGTGGAAATGCACGAGTCGCTTGCCCGACAGCACTTCGCACAGCGTCTCTTTGCCGAGATCGGGCTTTTTCCTGTCCCCACTGCAATAGGTCTTCGCATCGGTCAGCGCGGTACGCAGCAGCGCCGCGGACTTCGAACGCGTGCCCGGAAATCCGCCTTCGCCGCGCTGCGAATTGGTGCCATTGGCCATCTTGAGGCCACCCATCGCAGCCCCGTTCTCCCAGCGATAGGCGATATCCTCCACCGTATTGCCCTTGCGCAGCTTCATGTAGAAGGTCTGCCCGCTGACGAGGTGGCCCGAGCCCGGCATCACATTGACCGTGGTGACTCCGCCCGAACGCGCCTTGGCGATGTTCGAGGCCATCGGGTTGATCGAATCCATCGCACGCACTTCGGGCTGGATCGGGCCGGACCGGTCGGCGCCGGCGACCTGGCCAATATGCGAATGGGTATCGACGATCCCGGGCATGATCAGCTTGCCTGCCGCGCTGCGTCGCTCCGCGTCGGCGGGAATGGCCACATTCCCGCCCACCGCCGCTATCTTGCCATCAGCGATCACCAGCGTACCGTTCTCGATCCGCTCGCCAGCCATTGTCAGGATCGTGGCATCGGTAAAGGCGATCGGCCGCTCCTGCGCCATGGCCGCATTTGCGAGCCCGGCAGCACCGAGTAGCAGTGCCGCCCGGGCCATGCGGCGCCGGCCCTTCGTTCCCATATTCCCCATCAGTCTGTAGCCTTCCCCTGCTTCCGCGCGACACCGCATGGGCGGTCACGCAACCCTTTTCCATTCATGATTTCAGGTGCTTGCCCGCTCCAGCAGCCGCACGGGCACGCGCCGTACGCTCGGATGCTCGGCGCCTTCGGTCGTAACAGCTTCCACCAGCAGCCGACCGGCAAGGTCGAGGTCGGGCTCGACCGTGGTCAGCGGCGGATTGCTCATTTCGCCTGCGGGCAACCCGTCGAACCCGACCACTTTCACCTTGCCGGGCACGCTTACCCCTGCGGCATGGAACGCTTCGAGCACGCCAAAGGCGATCGCATCGCACACGGCGAACACACCATCGAAACGCTCATCGCCCTTGAGCAGCGCCTCGGCCGCAAGGCGGCCCTGCTCACGGCGAAGCTTGCCCTGTTCGATCTCGAACAGCTTCGCTTCGACCCCCAGTTCTTTAGCGCGCGCGAGAAAACCGTCGCTCCTTTCGGCAAACTGGCGCTGCACCGAACCGCGCGAACCAATGCACACCAGCCTTGTGCAACCGCGCTCGACCAGATGCTCGGCAGCAAGCCTTGCCCCTGCCTCATTATCCGAGCTGACCCAGTCGAGGTCGCCCATGGGTGAGCCCCAATAGGCAACCGGCTGGCTGGTTTCGCCAATTGCGCGGAAAAAGTCCCAGGCGGTGCGGTTGGCAGTGGTGCCGATCACGATCAGCCCTTCGGCCTGGCCGCGCTCGACATAATGGCCGAACAGCTGGTCTTCCTCGGCCTGCAGCGAGACCAGCACTTCCAGCCCGCGCGCGGCCGCCGCGGTGCAAATCCCGCCCAGCAGCGCATAGGAGAAAGGATTGACGTCCTTCGCGCTATGCCCCGGCTTGCAGATCACCACTGTCGCCAGAGTGCCGGTATGCCCCCGCCGCAGCCGCGCAGCGCGTTCGTCGACGAAATAGCCGAGTTCGCGCGCGGCCTCGAGCACGCGCACCCGCGTCGCTTCGGTAATCTCCGACGAGCCCGACAGCGCACGCGACACTGTCGACTGGCTGACGCCCGCTTTCTCGGCGACGTCGAAACTTGTGACCCGCACTGGTTTGCGCGGCGCGTCCATGGTCCTCATCCCTTGCCCCGAAACGACGCGTGAATAGCTATGCGACGCTATGGCCCACAATTGCCCGACGCGCTAGACACCAGTGATACCACGCGTGGGAGAAGCGTTTAAATGGAGGTTCCCTCGATGACCGGGACAGGGTTTACGGCTGACCGGTTGCTGTTGTTCGGCGCCACAGGCGACCTGTCCCAGCGCATGCTGCTGCCGTCGCTCTGCGCGCTCCATGCCGACGAGCTGATCGATCCGGACCTCAAGATCATCGGTACCGCGCGCTCCGATATGTCGGATCACGAGTTCCGCAATTTCGCGCGTGAAGCTCTTGAAAAGTATCTGCCGGCCGAACGGCGCGGCGGGCTCGCCGGTTTCCTCAACCGCCTGTCGTACCAGCAGCTCGATGCGACCCAGCTGGCCGGTTATGACGAGCTGGCGAAAAAGGTCGGCGAACCCAAGCAGGGGCTGGCGATCTTCCTTTCGACTGCACCAAGCCTGTTCGAACCGACCATCAAGGGCCTGCAGCACGCCGGGCTGGACGGCGCGCATGTCCGCATGTGCCTAGAAAAGCCGCTCGGGACGGATCTCGGTTCGAGCTGCGAAATCAACGACGCGGTTTCCGCCGCATTCCCGGAAGACCGGATTTTCCGGATCGACCATTACCTAGGCAAGGAGACGGTGCAGAACCTGCTGGCGCTGCGCTTCGCCAACATCATGTTCGAGCCGATCTGGAATGCCGCGCATATCGACCATGTCCAGATCACCGTTGCCGAGACGGTCGGGCTGGAAGGTCGCGTAGCGTTTTACGACGATGCCGGCGCGCTGCGCGACATGGTGCAGAACCACATGCTGCAGCTGCTGGCGCTGGTCGCAATGGAGCCCCCCGGCAGCTTCGACGCCACTGCCGTGCGCGACGAAAAGGTGAAAGTGCTGCGCGCGCTGCGCCAAGTCGCCACGGGCGAAACCGTAACCGGGCAATATCGCGCCGGGGCAATCGGCGGAAAGGCCGTGCCCGGCTATGACGAGGAGCTCGGCAAGGCGTCGGACACCGAGACCTTCGTCGCAATCAAGGTGCATGTCGACAATTGGCGCTGGAAGGGCGTGCCCTTCTACCTGCGCACCGGCAAGCGACTGCCCCAGCGCGTGACCGAAATCGTGGTGCAGTTCCGCTTCGTGCCGCATTCGATCTTCGCAGGAAAGGGGGCGACCATGCAGCCCAACCGGCTGGTCATCGGCATCCAGCCGGAAGAGAACATCACCCTCTCGCTGATGTCGAAAGTGCCCGGGCTCGATCGCGAAGGCATTCGCCTGCGCCAGGTGCCGCTGGATATCTCCATGCCCGACGCCTTCGTCGGGCAGCACCGCCGCATCGCCTATGAGCGGCTGCTGCTCGACCTCATCGAAGGCGACCAGACGCTATTCGTGCGGCGCGACGAAGTCGAGGCGCAGTGGCGCTGGATCGACGTGATCCGTGCAGGCTGGCGCGCCGAGGGGCTTGCGCCCAAGCCTTATACCGCCGGAAGCTGGGGGCCGAGCGCCGCGATTGCGCTGGCAGAGCGCGACGGAGTGAGCTGGCATGAGTGAGCTCAATCCCGTCATTGCCAAGGTCACCGAAAGGGTCATCGATAAGTCGCGCGGCACCCGCAGTGCCTATCTCGATTTGATGGAGCGCGAAGCCGATCGAGCGCCGGACCGCAGCCAGGTCTCCTGCTCCAATCTTGCGCATGCCTTTGCCGGTGCGCTCGAAGACCAGGCCGCGATGAAGGTCGGGCGCGGGCCGAACATCGGCATCGTCACGTCCTACAACGACATGCTTTCCGCGCATCAGCCCTACGGCCGCTATCCCGAACGGATGAAGGTCTATGCCCGCGAAGTCGGCGCCACCGCGCAAGTCGCTGGCGCGACACCAGCTATGTGCGATGGGGTGACGCAGGGCGAAGACGGGATGGAACTGTCGCTGTTCAGCCGCGACGTCATCGCGCTCTCGACCGGGGTCGCACTCAGCCACGCGATGTATGACGGCGTGGCCCTGCTCGGCATTTGCGACAAGATCGTGCCAGGCCTGATGATCGGCGCGCTGCGCTTCGGCCATTTGCCTGCGATCTTCGTGCCTTCCGGCCCCATGCCCAGCGGCATCGCCAACAAGGAAAAGCAGCGCGTTCGCCAGCTCTATGCCGAAGGCAAGGTTGGGCGTGACGAGTTGCTGGCGAGCGAGATGGGCAGCTATCACTCGCCCGGCACCTGCACTTTTTATGGCACCGCCAATTCGAACCAGATGATGATGGAGATGATGGGGCTGCACATACCCGGCTCGGCCTTCATCCAGCCCGGCACCAAACTGCGCCAGGCGCTAGACCGCGCTGCGGTGCATCGCCTCGCCGCTCTGGCGGGCACGCGCGAGCGGACCACGGCGAAATGCGTCGACGAAAAGGCGATCATCAACGCTGCGATCGGCCTGCTCGCAACCGGCGGTTCGACCAATCATGCAATCCATATCCCGGCGATGGCGCGCGCGGCGGGCGTGCAGTTCGACTGGGACGATTTGAGCGAACTTTCCAGCGTGGTCCCGCTGGTGGCGCGGGTCTATCCAAACGGCGCGGGCGACGTGAACCATTTCCACGAAGCCGGCGGCATGGGTTACGTGATCGGCGAGCTGCTGAGCGAAGGGCTGGCGCACCGCGACATACTGACAGTGTGGGAGAGCGATCTTTCCGCTTATGCCAACGAACCCGGCCTCGACGGCGAGGACCTTGTCTGGCGCGAAGTCGGCGCCAGCGGCGACACCGAGATGCTGCGCCCGGCAAGCGATCCGTTCCAGCCCGATGGCGGAATGCGGCTAGTCCAGGGCAATCTCGGCCGCGGCTGTTTCAAGAGTTCTGCAGTCGAGCGCGAGCGCTGGACGATCGAGGCGCCGTGCCGGGTGTTCGAAGACCAAGCATCGGTCGCCCCTGCATTCAAGGCTGGCGAACTCGACAGGGATGTCGTGGTCGTGGTCCGTTTCCAGGGCCCGCGCGCCAACGGCATGCCCGAACTGCACAAGCTTACCCCGCCCTTGGGCGTGCTGCAGGATCGCGGCTATCGCGTAGCGCTGGTCACCGATGGCCGCATGTCGGGCGCATCGGGCAAGGTTCCGGCTGCGATCCACGTCACGCCCGAGGCGCTCGGCGGTGGCCCGCTCAGCAAATTGCGCGACGGCGATGTCGTAAGGCTCTGCGCTGCCACCGGCGAGCTATCGACCACGGCCGACCTTACTGCGCGCGAGGCTGCACCCGATCCCTCGCCCGCGTCGGGCGTAGGGCGCGAAATCTTCGCCATGTTCCGCAATATGGCCGATGGCGCAGAGAAAGGCGGCAGCGCGATGCTGGCGACCGCAGGGCTATGACCCAGGTCGTTGCCGTAGATATCGGGGGCACTCACGCCCGCTTCGCGATCGCCACGATCGCGGATGACGGCAGCATCACGCTGGGCGAACCCGAAACGCTCCACACCGTCGATCACGCGAGCTTCCAGACCGCGTGGGAGGATTTTCGCGACCGGCAGGGGGGCACTCTTCCCCGCGCGGTTAGCATGGCGATTGCCGGCCCCGTTGGCGGTGAAGTGATCCGTTTCACCAACAACCCGTGGATCATCCGCCCGTCATTGGTGAAGGAAAAGCTGGATGTCGACAGCTACACTATCGTGAACGATTTCGAGGCTGTTGCACATGCCGTAGCGCGGGCAAATGAGAATCAGTTCATCCACCTTACCGGACCCGACAAACCGCTTGCCCCGACCGGACGACTCAGCGTGCTGGGCCCCGGCACCGGCCTCGGCGTGGCCCATCTCTACCGCGAGCCGGACGGCACCTATCGCGTCTCTGCCACCGAGGGCGGACATATCGATTTTGCCCCGCTCGACCAGATAGATGACGCGATCCTTTCCCGGCTTCGCAAGCGCCACACCCGCGTTTCGGTCGAGCGCGTGGTGGCTGGCCCCGCCATTTCCGACATTTACCAGACGCTCGCGGCAATGGAGGGCAAGCCTGTCGCCGATGAAGACGACATTGCCGTCTGGACCCGCGGCCAGGACGGCAGCGACAGCCTTGCCGCGGCTGCGGTTGACCGCTTCTGTATGTCGCTCGGCAGCGTGGCGGGCGATATCGCGTTGGCGCAGGGCGGCTTCGGCGGCGTGGTGATCGCCGGGGGCCTTGGATACCGCATCCGCGAGACCCTGCTCAAATCCGGCTTTGCCGAGCGATTCAAGGCCAAAGGCCGGTTCCAGGAGCTGATGGCTTCGATCCCGGTCAAGCTGATCGTCCATCCGCAGCCAGGCTTGTTCGGTGCTGCGGCCGCCTATGCCTCTGAACACAGGAAACCAGCCCAGTGAAGCCCATCGAAACCATCATGCGCACTGCGCCGGTGATCCCGGTGATCGTGATCGACGAGGTCGAGCACGCGGTTCCGCTGGCCGAAGCTCTGGTCGCAGGCGGGCTGCGTTCACTCGAAGTGACCTTGCGCACGCCTGCGGCATTGGCAGCGATCAGGGCGATGAAGCAAGTGCCCGGAGCCGTCGTGGGCGTGGGCTCGGTCACCAACCCCAAGGAACTCGACGACGCACTAAACGCGGGCGCGGAATTCGTCGTCTCCCCCGGGCTGACCGAACCGCTCGCGCGCGCCGCGATTGCAGCGCAAGTGCCCTTCCTGCCGGGCACCGCCAACGCCAGCGACATCATGCGCGGGCTCGACCTGGGCCTGACGCACTTCAAGTTCTTCCCGGCGATGGCGGCAGGTGGCCTGCCAGTGCTGAAAGCGCTCGCGGCGCCCTTTGGCCAAGTGCGTTTCTGCCCCACGGGCGGGATCGGGCCCGACAATGCCGCCGAATGGCTGGCGCACGAGGCCGTGCTGTGCGTTGGCGGCAGCTGGGTTTGCCCGCGCGGTGCGCCTGACAGGTCGGCCGTGGAGGCGCTTGCAAGAGAGGCCAGCCAGCTATGGTCATGAACGGCGTCGGCGCCCTGATCGAGCAGCTCGGCCAGCTCCATAACAGGACGCAGGAAACACCGCTGTTCAATCCCGTCTTCCAGCTCGGGCTGGACCTCTCGCGCCAGCTTGAAGGCGGCGAACTCGATCTGACAGGAATCGAAGCGCTGGTGGCCGAGCTCGAATGCGAAAGCATGCAAAGCCGGGCGTCGCGACTGCGGCGGCTGGTCGCCCCGGTCGCAATTATCGACAACCGGCGAGAGTTGGAGATGTCGCTGACCGAGCGCGAATTCTCGGCCTTCCGCGCCCGCTGGGAACGCCCGCAGCTCCACGCCGTGTTCACCGCCCACCCCACATTCCTGCTCACGCCCGATCAGTCCGCGGCAGTCGCCGACGCGGCGAGCAGCAGCGCCGACATCGGTCTCAATGCCTGCGTCACAGGCGCAGAGCGCCCCGCCATCACGCTGAAATACGAGCATGGCCGGGCGATGCGCGCGATCTCCCATGCTCAGGATGCCCGCGATGCGATCGTCAGCGAAATGCTGGAGCATGCGGCGGCGCATTGGCCGGAGCAGTGGCACGAGCTTGAGCCCTTGCCGTTCCGCTTTGCCAGCTGGGTCGGTTACGACATGGACGGCCGCACCGATATCAAATGGTACGATTCGATCGGCTTCCGCCTGGGTGAGAAAGCCGAACGGCTGGCGCGATATGCCGCATCGCTGGCAGCGATCGATGCGAACCACCCGCTGCTAAACGATCTGCGCGGCGCGCTCGCCTATGCCGAAGCGCGGGCTGCCGATTTCGCGGAAGACCTGACTTCGCCCGAGGCATTGTCCGGCGCTGCCAATCGCCTGACCGCCGACGATCCGAACAAGCTTCTGAGCCTCGCGCCGCTGATCGACGCGCTCGAAGCCGAGGCTCGAGAGGCAGCGGACCAGCGCGCTATCGCGCTCAAGACCCTCGCCGCCGCGATGCGTGCGGACGGATTGGGCATGGGCTGGATCCATTTCCGCGTGAATTCGAGCCAGCTGCACAATGCGATCCGTCGCCGGATCGATCCCGACAACACGCTCGACCTGGCCAGCCGCGGCGCGATGGCGGCGCTGCGTGAAATCCTGGCCGAAGTGAAGCCGCTGCGCAGCAATTTCGCCGCGCTCGCGATCGAAAGTTCGACCGCGATCCGCCAGTTCCTGGCAATGGCGCAGATCCTTGCGCATGTGGATTCCGATGCGCCGATCCGCATGTTGATTGCCGAGTGCGAGCAGCCCTCGACCATCCTTGCCGCGCTCTATTTCGCCAAGCTGTTCGGGATCGACGACAAGGTCGACGTCTCGCCCTTGTTCGAAACCGAAAGCGCATTGGAGCATGGCGGGCGCTTCCTCGACGCCGTGTGCGCAGAGGAAAGCTATCAGGCCTATGTCCGGCAGCGCGGGCGGCTGGCGATCCAGACCGGGTTTTCCGATGCGGGCCGATTTGTCGGGCAGATCCCGGCAAGCCTCGCGATCGAGCGGCTGCAGGGACGGCTGAGCGAAGCGATGGTGGCAAACGGCCTCACCGATGTCGCCGCGCTGATCTTCAACACCCATGGCGAAAGCATGGGGCGCGGCGCACATCCCGACAGTTTCGAGGATCGGTTGACCTGGCCGCTTAGCCCCTGGGCAAAGCGGCGCTTCCTGCGCGCGGGGATCACGCTCGAGCCCGAAGTGAGCTTCCAGGGCGGCGACGGCTATCTCTTCTTCGCTACGCCAGAATTGGCGCGCGCCACTCTGACTCGGATCGCAGAGCTGCGCCCAGCGGAGACCGACCTCGATGCACCGGTCGATCCGTTCTATCGCCGGACCGACCTCAGCCTCGATTTCTACCGCGCGATCCGCAGCCACCAGCGCAAGCATCTGGAAAGCCAGACCTATTCGCGCGCGCTCACTGCCTTCGGGCTGGGCCTGCTCAATCCCACAGGCAGCCGCGTGTCGCGCCGCCAGAGCGACATCGCCGCCGATCGCGGAATGAACCTGCGGCAAATCCGCGCCATCCCGCACAATGCGATCCTGCAACAGCTCGGCTATCCGGTGAACGTGATCGCCGGTGTCGGCAGTGCAGCCGACGGCAATTACGAGGAACTGGCCGCACTGCTAACTGAAAGCGCCCGCGGGCGCCAGCTGGTCAGGCTGGTGCGCAGTTCCAACGCGCTCGCCAGCATTAAGACGGTTGCCGCATTCGGCGAGCTGTTCAACAGCGCCTATTGGGCGAGCCGCCCCTATCGTGGCACCGAAAGCCATCTTTCAGACGCCTGCGAAGCGCTGGCCGAATATCTCACCACGGATGACCGGACCGGCGTTTTCCGACGCCTAGCTTCGCGTCTCAGGGTTGATGCCCTAAAGCTGCACCGCCTTCTGGCGCTGATCCCCAATGAAAACCCGCTCGATGACCGGGAGACGGTTCGCCGCACGATCGGCGTGGCGCAAGCGATCCGGCTGGCGCTGCTACAGCACATGTTCCTGCGCGCAGTCTCGATCCCTGCCTTCAGCCGCGCCAATGACATCAGCCGCGACGACGTGATGGAAATGGTCTTCACGCTGCGGATCGATGACGCGCTGGCGCAATTGCGCCGCGCCTATCCGACGCATTTCACGCAGATCACCGATTTCGAGGTCAATGCGCCGAGCGACTATCCCGACAATAGCGGCGAAGGCTATGCCACGATTGCGCGCGACTATATCGATCCGATCGAGCGCGCCTATGCACTATGCCTGCGGCTATCGACCGCGATCGCCAACGAATTCGGCGCGCACGGCTAGGCGCTAGCGGCGGGGCGGCTCGGGTCGGAGCACCCAGAGGCCCTTCTCCGCCCGCGCTAGCACACCGGCGAGATTAGCCCCTTCGCCGCGCTCAAGCACGTCGAGCAATTCGGCGACTTGCGACAGGCGCGGCTGGCCGCCGAGCCGCTCAAGTGCGCGCGCCAGTACCCGCAAGCGGATCTCGCGTGGCGCCGTTGGTTCGGGACAATAGCGGATCTCGCTATTCGCCAAGTCGACCTGCGTTTCCCACTCCGACTGCGCATAATGTTCCAGCGCCGCCTCTGCGTCGGCCAGCCATGCGGCGCTTTGGGCAAGAGCCGCCGGATCGAGCCAATCAGCCGCGGCCAAAGCCTTGCGAATCCGCGCACGGTCGAAACGGTCGTCCTCGTTCGAGGGATCGCGCGCTGGGGCCACGCCGCAATCCCGCACAATCCGCTCTAGCTCTTCCTTGCGCCAGCCCAGAAGAGGGCGCAGCACGATTCCGCCACTGGCGGGATTGCTGCCACGCGAACGAACTCCGGCAAGGCCCCCCAGCCCGCTGCCGCGGTTGAGCCGCATCAACAGCGTTTCGGCCTGATCGTCGGCATGGTGGGCTGTCAGCAGGATATCGATGCCACGAGCCTGCTGCCATTCGGCCAGAGCGCGGTAACGTGCCAACCGCGCTTCCTGCTGCAGATTGCCCGGCGCCACTTCCACCTTGAGCACCGCATGCGGAACGCCAAGTTCCGCACACAGGGCTACGACCATCTCCGCTTCGGCGGCGCTTTCGGGACGCAATCCGTGATCGACCGTGGCAGCTTCGATTGCGCCCGGGCGCGCCGCTGCAGCCAGCAACAGCAATGCAAGGCTGTCCGGCCCGCCCGAAACCGCCACACCCAGTCGCGCGGAGCCCGCCCCGAGACGGGCCAACTCCGCGGCAAGGCGCGCGATCAGTTCGGGAGGGAGCGCCCTATCAATTGCATTTCACCTTTTGCCGGTTGGAATCGTACTGGCTCTGCAGGCGGCCGGTCGCGAGCGCCGGATAGGTCTCGGCGAATTCGGCCAGGGCGATGCAGGCGCGGCTGGTGTCGTTGAGGACGATCATTGTCTCGGCAAGGTACAGCAGGCTGTCGCCAGCGCGCGCGGCCTGCTTGTCGACCTGGTAATTGCGCAGGAACCAGGGCGCCGCTTCGCGTGCCTTGCCATCGTCAAGATAGGCACGGCCGAGCAAATTGCGGCCATAGGTTGTGCGCCAGTGGCTGGGGTATTTCTCGACGAAGAGCGAGAGCTGCTGCTGCGCTTCGGGGAAATAGCGGGCTTCCCACAGGCGGAAGCCGTAGGTGTATTCGTCATCCCCGGCGTCTTCGGTCTGCGGCTTGGTGATCGCCTGCACCCCTGCGAGACGGGTCGCAGTGGGCCCGGTCGCAGCGGGTGTTGCCGCCGCGGTAGTGGCCGGAGCGGTAGCTGCCGCCGGCGGCAGTTCGGCAGTCTGGCGCGCAGCAGTACCCGTCATCGCCGCGAGATTGCTCTGGGTTGCGGCTGGCTCTTCGGCTGGCGCGCTCGTTTCGTCTGGAACTGGAGCGCCATTCGCTTCTAGCGCCGCCACCCGCTCTTCCAGCAAAGCGACCGCATTGCGGTTCTCTTCACCCGCTGCGGTCAGGCTTTGCAACTGGGCCTCGATCGTATCGAGGCGTACGAGAATATCGGTGACGGCCGTAGTAGAAGTCGTGCTGGCGGGATTGCGATCAGGCGCCTGGGCGGTACTGATCTCGGGCTCGAAGAAGCGCGCATCGCCACCGGGGAAGACTTGGCGTTGCAAGGCGCGGATTTCGGACTCGATCTTGCGGATACGCGCTTCGGACGACTGCTCCTGCGCCAATGCAGGTACGGGCGCAGTCACCGCCACGGCCAAGGCAAGCCCGGCAGCAGCCGCACGCGAAAGGGGGAACAATTTCACTTGCCGAACTCCTCGATCAGAATGGCAGGCTGGCACGCAGCCCCCGGGGGTCTGCCACGCCATGCCTGAACCTCAGGCGAATCCTGCCTCAAACCGCCCGCTCAAGTCGAGCCGTTGACCCGCCAAAATGGTGGGAAATCCTCAGTCGGTTACAACCTGCGGGGCCGGCTCCGGCGTCGCAGCCGGTTGTGGACGCTCGCGCAGCGCCTGCGCCGTAATCGCGACATCGCGCACGGTCACCTGCTGCTCGGCCAACTTGGGTGCGGGCTGGCCGCCGATTGTGATCGCAAAGGCATCGGGCCTGCCGGTCCAGATGCGCGGGTCTCGCGCGTCCGCAGGCACCACAAAGCGCTCGCCGCGGGCCATCAGCTTCTGTTCGAGCCTGCGCCCTCCGGCCTCGTAAAAGCTCACCCGCACGCCATCTTCCAATGCAGTGAACACAACCTCGTCGGGCAAAGCGGTAGGCACATTCGGCTCAGGGACGGCAGTGCTGGGTGCGGGCGCGGGCACGCTCTCAGCCTCTGCCACGATCGGTGCCGGATCGGCGCCCGGCGCATAGAAGCGCGCGTAGAAGACGTAGGCGCCAATGGCGAGCAGCAGCACAGCGATAATGGAAGCCCAGACAATCCCCGGCGGCGGCACTTTCGCCGGATCGCCCGGTTCGAACCCGGGAGCATATGAATGGCGATGCGCCCCGCCCTGCGCCAGCTCCTCGCGGAGCTCGGCCAGCAGCTGGTTCTCGTCGAGCCCAAGTTCGCGGGCATAGGTGCGAGTGAAACCGATCGCATAGGTCCGCGCAGGCAGTTCGGCAAAATCGCCTCGCTCAATGAGCTCGATATGGCGCAGCGCGATGCGCGTCCGCCCGGCCATGTCGGCGAGCGAAAGCTTCTGCTCCTCACGCGCCCGTCTCAGTTTCTGCGCGACGCCTTCGAGCGGCAATTCTCCATCGTGCGAGACGATCTCTTCCTCATCCATGGTTTTGCGACCCTTTTTTCCCGTGGCAGAAGAACGCCGTCCCGCCGATGGTGTCAAGCGCGCCGAACGCGCCCCGATGCCGGATCGGGACGAGCCGTCTCGCACATAGGGTCAATGAATCCGGGATGTGCCGGCTTCAGTCGGTTTCGATGCCACGCTGGTCGGCCCATGCCTGCAGTTCCTTTCGCAGGTTCACCGTCGGGTCTGACAGCCAGCCATTCATTGCCGAAGTGATTTCGCCAAGGTCCACCTTGCGCACCAGTTCCTTGATGGGGCCGACTGCGGCGGGCGTGATCGACAAGCGGCGGAAGCCGATGCCGAGCAGTGCCAGCGCCTCGAGCCTGCGCCCACCCATCTCGCCGCAAATACCCAACTCTACCTGCTGACCGACCATCGCCAGCGACACGCGCCGCAGGAACCGCAGGATCGAGGGGCTTAGCCAGTCGTACCGCTCGGCCAGCTTGGGATTGGCGCGATCCGCCGCGAACAGGAATTGCGTGAGGTCGTTGGTGCCAACCGACAGGAAATGAATGCGCGGCAAAAGGATGTCGAGAACCTCGGCCAGCGCGGGCACTTCCAGCATCGCACCGAAACGGATCGAATCCGGCAAAAGCTTTTTCTTCGTGCGAAGATGGTTGAGCTGGTCTTCGAACACCTGTTTGGCGGCGTCGAACTCCCACGGCTCCGACACCATCGGGAACATCACATAGAGATCCCGCCCTGCCGCCGCTTCCAGCAATGCACGCGCCTGCACCTTGAGCAAGCCTTCGCGCTCCAGCGCGAGCCGCAGCGCGCGCCAGCCCATCGCGGGGTTCTCGTCGTGCTCGGCATGTTCGGACTGGAGATAGGGCACAGCCTTGTCGCCGCCGATATCGACCGTGCGAAAGATCACCGGCTTGTCGCCGGCTGCATCGAGCACGTCGCGATAGAGCCGCGTCTGGCGCTCGCGCTGGGGCAGCGTCGCGGAAACTAGGAACTGGAACTCGGTGCGGAACAACCCGACCCCGTCGGCCCCGGTCATCGCCAGCGCCGAGATATCGTCGCGCAGGCCGGCGTTGATCATCACCTGTATCCTGGTGCCGCAACGCGTGAAGGGTTCGACGTCGCGCAGCTTGGCATAGGCGGCCTGCTTCTCGCGCGTCTTGGCGAAGCGCTCGTCGAACGCAGCCGTCACCTGAGGCGAGGGGCGGATCGTCGCGGTCGAATGATCGGCATCGAGCAGGATCTCGTCGCCATCGCGGATAATCCCGCGGATCCCCCGCGCGCGACCGAGCACAGGTATACCCATGGCGCGCGCCACGATCACCACATGCGCGGTGAGCGAGCCTTCATCGAGGATCACGCCTTTGAGCCGACGCCGGTCGTATTCGAGCAGTTCGGCCGGGCCGAGATTGCGCGCGATCAGGATCGAATCTCGCGGCAGCCCTTGCTGCGCGGCTGTGCCAAGCTGGCCCGAGACAATGCGCAGCAACCGGTTCGCCAGATCCTCAAGGTCGTGCATTCGGTCGGCCAGAAGCGGATCATCGATTTCACGCATCCGCATGCGGGTGCGCTGTTGAACGCGTTCAATCGCGGCTTCGGCAGTGAGCCCGCTATCGATCGCTTCATTGATGCGGCGACTCCAGCCTTCGTCATAGGCGAACATCTTGTAGGTCTCGAGGACCTCTTCATGCTCGCCAGCGCCGCCGAATTCGGCCTGGCTGGCCATGTTGTCGATCTGCTCGCGCATCTTGTCAAATGCGCGGTAGACTCGCTGCCGCTCCGCCTCGATGTCGTCCGCCATCACCTGGTCAATCGTGACGCGCGGCTGGTGGTAGACCGCCTGGCCTGCAGCCAGCCCCTTTACCAGCGTCAGCCCGGTCACCGTGTGGGTGCCGGTCTGCCCCTCAGTCAGGCCCAGCGCCTCTTCCTCATCGATCAAACCGGCATTGGCGATAAGCTCGGACAGGACCATGGCGGTGGTCTGCAGCGCCTCGATCTCGATGTCCTCGTAACGCCGCGGGTCGACATGTTGCACGCACAACACGCCCACCGCGCGCTCGCGATAGACGATCGGGACGCCGGCGAAGCTGTGATACTTCTCTTCGCCCGTTTCGGGGCGATACTGGAAGTCCGGATGCGCCTTTGCCTCGGCCAGGTTCAGCGTTTCGATATTGGCAGCGATCGTGCCAGTCAGGCCTTCGCCGATCGCCATACGAGTGACGTGGACCGCGCTCTTGTTGAGGCCGCGGGTCGCGAACAGTTCCAGCATGCCTTCGCGCAGGAGGTAGATCGAGCAGACCTCGCTATCGAGGCTTTGCCCGATAACATCGACCACTTGGTCGAGCTTGCCCTGCGCATGGAGGCGCGAAGCCATCACCTCATGCAGGCGAGTGAGGATCAGACGGGCGGAGGCAGTGGCAGACATCGGCCGTACCTATAGCAGCTTGGGCGCAATGCAAAACGACACATTGCATCGCCTGCACAGGCCAGGCGGCGATCTCAGTTCAGGGATGGAAAGGACGCAGCCGTTCAGGTGGCGGCGAGTTCTTCCTTGATGCGCAACTTGTGCTTCTTGAGTTGCTGGACCATCGCAAGGTCGGGCGCGGGCCGGTTCATTTCCTCGCGAAGACGGGCTTCGAGACCGGCATGTTTGGATTGCAGCGATTGGACGTGCGACGATTCCATCAAGGTTCTCCTCTGTGCATTATTCACAGGAGCGACTCGTCCAGACGCGGACGAGCCGCGAATTGTCATCAAATCATAATATCCCTATCTTGAAAAGACCGGCCGACCCCCTATTCGGCACGTAACGTCCGCCGCGCGAGCCAAAGACATTTTCGGGAGGCACTTGATTGACCGAGCAGGAGTTTCGCAAGCGGCTGGAACTGCTGCGTAACGAGCATCGCGATCTCGATGCCGCAATCACCGCGCTGACCGAAGCCGGATCGCAAGATCAACTGCAAATCGCTCGCCTGAAGAAACGCAAGCTCAGGTTGAAAGACCAGATCGCGCTGATCGAAGACACGCTGCTGCCCGATATCATAGCTTGATCGCGGCAGCGCCGCGCGTGCCAGCGGACAGCGTACCGACATCGTAAACCGCCCGCCGTCAGATGACTGCGCTGCCTGCATCGAACATACGGAAATAACGTGTTTTTTGGCGTCTCTTTGGTTAATGCAGCAACCCGATCCGTACCGGTTTGGGACAATGGCCCGAGAAGTGGCGGAGAATATGGTTGCCGCTCTGGACCTTGGCCCGATCAAAGGCTTAGCGGTGTCGCCATGGTTCGTACCACCAGCCTTTCGCGCCCGATCATTGAGTCGCTTTACAGCGAAGCCCTGTTGCTCGCCGATGAAGTGCGTTCAGTGTTCGCGCTGGGGATGGGCGAGCCTGCAGCCGACACCAGCGACCATCTGCGATTGGCGCTATCGAGCGAAGGGCTGCGGGCTACGACGCGCATGATGCATATCCTTGCGTGGCTGCTCAACCAGCGCGCCTTCTTTGCGGGCGAACTCAACGAAGCGCAGCTGCGGCGCCATGGGCGTCTGCCGGAAGATCGTCCATCGCGGTCCGAGGATCTCGATCTGCTCGAACATGGCACGCGCGACCTGATCGACGATACGATCCGGCTACACCGCCGCATCGCCCGGCTCGACCAGGCATGGGGCGAACGCTTCGACGCGCAGCCCGTCGTGCACAACATGCACGAACGCCTTGGCCGCGCGCTTAGCCAGCGCTGAGTTCCCAGGACTTCATATCTCAGGCGGCCGCAAGTGCGGCATGCCAGCGTGCAAGCCGCTCGTTCCGGACCTCCGCCGCCATCTCCGGCGCAAAACTGCTCATATCGCCGCGCATGGCAGAGGCCGCGGTTGGCAGGTCCGGATGAATCCCGGCCCCCGTTGCAGCCAGCATCGCAGTGCCCAGCGCGGTCGTTTCGACGAAATCGGGCCGTTCTACCGGCAGGCCGAGCATGTCGGCGAGGTCCTGAGCCATCCAGTTATTGGCGCTCATTCCGCCGTCAATCCGCAGTGTAGCCCAGCGTGCGCCGTCCGCCGCGAATGCCTCGGCAAGGTCATGCGTCTGGTGCGCCATCGCCTCCAGCGCGGCGCGCGCCAGTTCGGCCTTGCCGCTGGCGAAGCTGAGGCCCGTTATCACCCCGCGCGCTTCGGCCCGCCAATGCGGCGCGCCAAGGCCGGTGAGCGCGGGCACGATCGTTACTCCGCCGCTGTCAGGGATCGAGCGGGCGAGCGCTTCGGTCTGCGCAGCGACATCGACGATGCCGAGTGAATCGCGCAGCCATTGCACCAGGCTGCCCGCGACGAAGACCGAGCCTTCGAGCGCATAGATGCGCTGCCCGTCCAATTGGTAGAGCACCGTGCCGAGCAGGCGATTGGCAGATTCGGGAATTTCGCGCCCCTTGTTGGTCAGCACGAAAGCGCCAGTGCCAAAGGTCGCCTTGGTTTCCCCCGGGGAAAGGCAAGCCTGCCCGATGGTGGCGGCCTGCTGGTCGCCCGCGAGCCCGGTGATCGGGATCTCGCGCCCAAGCCATTCGGCCCGTGCCAATCCCAACTCGCCCGCATTGTCGACCACTCGCGGCAGTGCGCCATGTGGCACGCCAAACAATTCGCACAGCCCCTCGTCGAAGCCCACTCCGCCCAGTTCCATCAGCAAAGTGCGGCTGGCATTGCTGGCATCGGAGACATGCGCGCCGCCAGTGAGCTTGAAGACAAGCCAGCTTTCGACCGTTCCCAGAGCGAGGCGACCCGCCTCCGATGCGCCGCGCACCGCCGCGTCATTATCGAGCAGCCAGCGCATCTTGGTGCCTGAGAAATAGGGATCGAGCAGCAGCCCGGTGCGGCGCTGCACTTCCGCCTCGTGTCCGGCTTTTCGCAGATTCGCGCAGAAATCAGCTGTCCGCCGGTCCTGCCACACGATGGCGCGGGCGAGCGGTTCGCCGGTCGTGCGATCCCACGCCACCACCGTTTCGCGCTGGTTGGTGATGCCGATGCATGCGATTTGCTCAGCACCGCCCGCCTTTTCAGTAACTTCGCGCGCGCAGGCGAGCGTCTTGTCCCAGATCTCGGCGGCGTAATGTTCGACCCAGCCGGGCGTAGGGTAATGCTGAGTGAGTTCCTGCTGCGCGACGCCTTTGAGCGCGCCTCCACGATCGAACAGCATCGCACGGGTCGATGTCGTCCCCTCGTCGAGCACCAGGATAAATTCACTCACGCGCAGCCTCCCAATTCTCTCAGGCGTGACATGTGGCAGGCTCATCGCCATATGCAAGCCATGGCGTTACCTCCTAAGCCCTGGCCCACCGGTATGGCCGAACAATGCGAACCGCTCGTGCGGCGGGTGCTCGCGCCCAATCCCTCGCCCTATACATACACCGGCACCCAGACCTATATCGTGGGCAATGCCGGCGATGTGGCGTTGATCGATCCCGGCCCGGCGGACGAAGCGCATATCAATGCGATTTTGGCGGCAATCGGTGATGCCAAAGTGGTTGCGATCATGTGCACCCACACGCACCGCGACCATTCACCGGCTGCTGCGCCGCTCTCGGAGCGCACGGGCGCGCCTGTGGTAGGCTGCGCGCCGCTGGTGATCGAAAGCGATCTGCCGCGTTCGGATGAAGCCTTCGACACCACCTATGCCCCCGATCGCGTGCTGGAGGATGGCGAGGCGATGACCGGGACTGGCTGGACCCTGCGCGCGTTGCATACGCCGGGACACACGTCGAACCATCTGTGCTTCGCGCTTGAGGAAAGCGGCGCGCTGTTCACCGGCGATCATGTGATGGGCTGGTCGACCAGCGTGGTGATACCGCCCGATGGCGACATGGGAGACTACATGAAGAGCCTCGACAAGCTGCAGGCGCGCAATGATCGCGTCTATTATTCGGCCCATGGCGAGCCAATCGAAAAACCGCGCCAGTTGGTGCGGGGGATGATGGGCCATCGCCGCCAGCGCGAAAATCAGATCCTGCGGCTGCTGGGAGCGCGCGCCCGCACGACACCCGAATTCATCCCGGAAATGTACAAGGGCCTTGATGAGCGGCTGGTCAAGGCCGCGCAGATGAGCGTGACTGCGCATCTGCTCGACCTGGAGAAGCGCGGGATGGTGTCCTCGACCAGCGAAGGAATATGGGCCCTCGCGTAGCGACACTGGTGGCTGCCGGTTTGGAAACTCTCTGAGCAGAGCGCCAAAAGGTAGCAGCGCTAGTGCATTCGACGATCGGATAAGGCGCTTGGTCGAGCGCTCCCGATCGGTCGCCGATAGCTGGAAGCATTTGGTCGAGCCTTCCTAGCGGCTCGGAGCAAAAGGGCCTTCTGGCACCCGACTTGCCCGCAAGGCCGCTCCGATATATGGTTCAGGCGGGGACGAGGAGGGTTTCAAACAATGGCAACTACTTTCAAAATCCACGCCGATCCCGAACGGCGATTCTTACAGATCATGGCTTGGGTCATGTCCCTCATCATCGTGGCCGGGTTCGTCACCAATCTTGCGATGGGCCGCTCGAGCTTCGACGTGCCGTGGCAGTATCACGTGCACGGCATGGTGTTCTTCGGTTGGGTGGTGATTTTCCTGACTTAGGCCAATTTCATCGCAGGCGGCAATGTCGCCTTGCACAAAAGGCTCGGGCAACTCGCTTATCTCTGGATCCCGTTGATGGTGGTGATGGGCTTTACCATCATGTTCGCATCGATGCGGCGGAACGGTGGACCGTTTTTCTTCGACCAGAACGAATTTATGGTCAGCAACACCCTGCAATTGCTCATGTTCGCCGGGCTGGGCTTTGCTGCGTTGACGGCGCGGCGCCACACTGGCTGGCATCGCCGCCTGATGATCTGCGCGATGGCGATTCTGACGGGCCCTGGCCTTGGCCGCCTGCTTCCGATGCCGCTGCTGATGCCGCACGCATGGCGGATCATGATAGTGGTCACGATGATCTTCCCGCTGGTCGGGGCGATCGCCGACTGGCGCCGAAGCGGCAAAGTGCATCCGGCATGGCTGTGGGGTCCTGGGCGCGCAGGTATTGGCCGATCTCATCGCCTATAGCCCGCTGGGCGTTTCGCTGACCGAACAGGTCGTGGCGGGCACGCCCGGCGCGGATCGACCGATAGAGGCCTTCATGCCCCCCGGCTTTGCGATGTAATATCGGCCGAAACGCGCTCGCAAATTGCCGCTGGCGCCCTATATGGATGCCAGCGGCAACTGACTGGAATGATTGATGAGCGACGAGACCAAAGTCCCCACCGGCAAAGACCTGCTGGCCGAGATCGATCGCTTGCGCAAAGAGCGCAACGCGGTGATCCTGGCGCATTACTACCAAACGGCCGATATCCAGGACATTGCCGACTTCGTGGGGGATTCGCTCGAGCTCAGCCGCAAGGCTGCCGAAACCGACGCTGACGTGATCGCTTTTTGCGGGGTCAAGTTCATGGCGGAAACGGCCAAAATCCTCAGCCCCGAAAAGATCGTGATTCTGCCCGACATGGACGCTGGTTGCAGCCTTGAAGATAGCTGCCCGCCCGAGAAGTTCAGGGCCTTTCGCGAGGCGCATCCTGATCACATCGCGCTGACCTACATCAACTGTTCGACCGAAGTTAAGGCGCTGAGCGATGTCATCGTCACCAGCTCCAGCGCCGAGACGATCCTTGCCCAGATCCCGCCTGAGCAGAAGATCATCTTCGGGCCCGACCGACATCTTGGCGGCTATCTTAGCCGTAAATTCGGCCGCGCGATGCTGCTGTGGCCGGGCGTGTGCATCGTGCACGAGGCTTTTAGCGAAACCGAGCTGCTCAAGCTGAAGGAAAAACACCCCGGCGCGCCATTAGCTGCGCACCCCGAATGCCCCCCCTCGATCATCGACCATGCCGATTATGTCGGCTCGACCAGCGGCATATTGAAATTCGCCAAGAAATTCGAAGGCGACACGCTGATCGTGGCGACCGAGCCGCACATCATCCACCAGATGAAAAAGGCGCTGCCCGAAAAAAACTTCATCGGCGCGCCGGGAGCGGACGGCAACTGCAGCTGCAACATCTGCCCCTACATGGCTCTCAACACGATGGAAAAGCTCTACGTGGCGCTGCGCGACCTTGAGCCGCGCATCGAGATCGAGGAAGATCTGCGCCTGGCTGCCAAGAAGAGCCTCGACCGGATGCTGGAAATGGCGGGCGGCACCGTTGGCAAGGGCGACCTCGGCAAGGTCTGACCCTCGCTAGGCTCAGGACCCATTAAATCGCTTGCCTTGGCGGCGAAGCCTTGATTCACTCGCGGCACTGAGGAGGTGCTGCG
>NZ_JAZDQV010000014.1:0-44021 GCF_036324225.1 Altererythrobacter litoralis | reverse complement strand
CGCCCACACGTTCATGTCCGCCATCTGCGTCGCCGCAACCGTCATCTTCTGGCTGCCGCAATGAGTCCTGAGCCTAGAACAAACCTTGAGAAAAGATACTATCAGGAGCCATCGGACGGCGGCTAACCACCCAATAGCAGACGTTTAATCCTCGATCGGTGCATCCGGGTCGCGCACCGCGATCAGCCCGTTCGACGTCATTTCCATCACGACGTCGCCATTCTGGTTGAACACGCGTGCGCGGCTCTTGAAGATCCCCATTTCGCGGCGTGACTTGCTGCGCCGCATCTCGATCACTTCGCTTTCGACCCGCAGGGTGTCGCCCGGATAGACCGGCTTCTTCCATTGGAGATTGTCGACCCCGGGCGAGCCGAGCCCCGCCTGCTTCACCGACTTCATATTCTCGACCATCATCGCCATGGTCATCGCGCAAGTATGCCAGCCGCTGGCGGAAAGCCGCCCGAAATGGGTTTTGGCGGCGGCCTCGTCATCGAGGTGGAACGGCTGCGGATCGTACTTTCGCGCGAAATCGAGCACTTCCTCTCGCGTCACTTCATAGTGGCCGAAAGCAGTTTTCTTCCCGATTTCAATGTCTTCAAAGTAGTTCATGCAAACCATCCGAGTTCAATCGTGGCAAGTTACTCACGCGGTAACAGCGCCGGCAGCAGCGGCGCTAGCACATCGCGCGATTGCTGCGCCCCTGGCAAGTGAAGCAGTTCGCGCAGCAGCGGCGCCACGACAGTGTTGTCGAAGGCGTCGAGCTTGACCCCGTGGCGGAACGCCGGGCCATTGGCGATGAACAGCGCAAGCATCTCGGGCGAGGCATTGTCATAGCCATGGTTGCCGCCGCTCCATTCACCGTTGGGCCGCGAGGTAGTGACGGTCCAGCCGGTTTCGGGCAGGCAGAAATAGGGCGGGATGCGGCGATGCGTTCCGTATTGGAAGCGCGCGGGCATTTCTCCCTTGCGCCAGCAGGTCATGTGCTCACGCGGCGCCAGTAGCACGGCCTCGAGCGCCGCTTCATTGCCTTCGGTCGGTTCAAAGCTGGCATAGGCGCCGCCCTCGACGAGGCGGTAGAGCGAAGGATCAAGAAAATCGTTGAGCGCGATCACCCGTTCGGAGCTGGTCGGCGCCATGCCGTGGTCCGATACGATCACGAGATTGGCCGGTTGGCCAAGCCGTGCAAGGCCATCGACCAGCATGGCGACATAGCCGTCGATGTCCTTCAGCCCGGCGTGCAATTCCTCGCTCTGCGGGCCAGAATCATGGCCCGAGGTGTCGATCGTGTCGAAATAGAGCGTAACGAAGCGCGGGCGGATATCCGCCGGGCGGCGCAGCCAGTCGAGCACGCTGTTGACGCGCTGTGTATTGTTCACCTGCATGCTGAACTGCTGCCAGTCCTGCGGCAGGATGCCATCCTGCACCGGGCCCCAGCCACGCGCTGTGCCGCCCCATGGAACAGCCGAGCCGGGCCAGAACATCGCCGCGCTGCGCACACCGGCTTCTTCGGCCTCGACCCAGATGGGCTTGGCGTCGCTCCACCACCGCGGATCGACCGTTGCCATGGTGAAGGTTTCACCCGGTCGGCCCGGGTCTTCCATCCGGTTGGCGGTGATGCCGTGGCGATCGGGCACGAGGCCTGTCACCAGCGTCCAGTGGTTGGGGAAGGTCTTGGTCGGGAAGGACGGGCGCATCGGCGCGCTGACGCCATGGCTGGCGAGCGCATCGAGAGTGGGGGTCCTCCCTTTGCCGAGATAGTCGGGGTGGAACCCGTCGATCGACACGAGGATGGTGACCGGCGCGCGCTCTTCCTGCGCGCTGGCGGTGCTCGCTGCCGGGATCGGCTCTGCGGCAAAGCCTGGCTGCGGTGTATTGACCGCCAACATTGCGGCAAGCGCCAGGGTCAGGGATTTCGCCAGCGCACGCATCATGCTTTCTCCGCGTCTCAATCGTTGAACTTGAACAGCATCACGTCGCCATCCTGGACGACGAGAGGCGCTCCTTCCTAGGCAAATGTTTCAGTACGAATAAGGTCACACCTGAAATTGGTGTGGATTTCAACTTTGGGCTGTGCGGTGCGGATTAGGGGGCGCAAGTGGCAAGCATCGCGCACTAGTACCTCAGCTCCTATCGCAGGACCGACGATTACAAGTGTAATTGGGATTACATCTGTAGTCCAAGGAGTTGGTCCGTGCTTCGTATTGCTTCCGTTGTCCTTGCTTCGGCCCTTGGTGGCCTGACCGCGCCCGCATTTGCGCAGTCTTGTCCCGAAATCGACGGATTGGAGCTGGCACAATTCCACTGCGCCATGACCGACCGCGGGCTCATAATTGCCGAAAGCCCTGTTCGAAACCCTTTTCGCCAGCAAGGCCGCGCCATATGCGATTGTCGACCGCACCGAAGGCGGCTTGAGCGGCGGTGACAGGCAAGCCCTGACGGCAGCGGGCTATCTGGCTATCCTTCCCTGGCTGTCCCCCGACGGCTTTCGCAACCAGATGTCGGCATCGGTGCGCCGTTCAATAGAGGCGAATACCTCGGCCCTGACGGAAGAGCAGCGTGAGGCCGCGCTGAAATCGGCACTCGCACAGCTTGAGAGCCGGTTGTCGGATTCAGCTGCCGCCGACCGTGACGCTACCGCCATTCCGCACGAACTCGGTCACATGTGGCTGATTCGCGCATTCTGGCCCCAGATGATCGAAATCGAAGGCGGTCATTACGGCGGTCCGGGCCCAGACTGGCTGGACGAACTTGCCGCCGTGCTTCACGAACCGGAAACGATGGCCGCACAACGCCGGGACCATTTCGCCAAGCGCCTCAATGCCATTCGGGCCGCGCAAGCGAAGGGCGAGGAGGTGACGGATGAACTGCTCGACCTGACGGCCTACCTCACGAAGGCTCACCCGGTTGGCGGAAATCCGCAGGAGTTGATGGCGCAAACTGGCGGCGCTCCCACCACGGGGGGAGCGACCATACAAGTGCTGACCGGGGCGGAAGCCCAGCGTGTGTCTGGCGACGGAAGCCGTTTCTACCTGCAATCGCGATTGGTGGCGGATTATGTGCTCGAACGCAGTGGTGATCCGGCGATCTTCGGCAAGATCGCCGCGGCTATGGCCAGCGATCCCGACTTCGGTGCGTGGCTGTCGGGCAATGGGCACGAGCACAATCTGCCCGGCTCGATCGCCGCGCTTGAGAAGAACTGGCTGGCTTGGCTGGATCTGAAATATCCAGCCGCGCCGAGCTAGACGTTGAACTTGAACAACATCACGTCGCCATCCTGGACGACATATTCCTTGCCTTCCTGGCGCAGCTTGCCGGCTTCCTTCGCACCCGCTTCTCCGCCCAGTGCGACATAGTCATCGTAGGCGATTGTTTCGGCGCGGATAAAGCCGCGCTCGAAATCGGTGTGGATCTCGCCTGCAGCCTGCGGGGCCTTGGCGCCCGCGGGGAAGGTCCATGCGCGCGCCTCCTTCGGCCCGGCGGTGAAGAAGGTCTTGAGGCCAAGCAGCTTGTAGCCCGCGCGGATCACGCGGCTGAGCCCGCTTTCCTCAAGCCCCAGCTCGGCAAGGTATTCGGCGCGGTCCGCAGGGTCCATCGCGACGAGTTCGCTTTCGATCGCGGCTGAAACCACCACCGCTTCGGCACCCTCGGCCGCTGCCTTGGCGAAGACGAGTTCCGAAAGGGCATTGCCCTTGGCGGCGTCTTCCTCGCCCACATTGCAGACGTAGAGCACCGGCTTGGCCGTGAGCAGCTGCGCCTGTGCGAAGACGCGCGCTTCTTCATCGTCTTTCGGCTCGGTCAGCCGTGCGGGCTTGCCTTCGCGCAGCAGCTCGAGCGCCTGGCCGAGGACCGACGCCATCAGCTTGGCTTCCTTGTCGCCGCCGGTCGCGCGCTTCTGCGCGGCAGGCACGCGCTTTTCGAGGCTTTCGAGGTCCGACAGCATTAGCTCGGTTTCGACCACTTCGGCATCCGTGATCGGATCGACCTTATTGGCGACGTGCCGGATGTCGTCATCTTCGAAGCAGCGCAGCACATGCACGATCGCGTCGACTTCGCGGATATTGCCGAGGAACTGGTTGCCCAGGCCTTCGCCCTGGCTTGCACCCTTGACCAGCCCGGCGATGTCCACGAACGCCAGCTGGGTGGGAACCACCTTGGCGCTCTTGGCGATTGCCGCGATCTTGTCGAGCCGCTCGTCCGGCACAGCGACCTGGCCAACATTCGGCTCGATCGTGCAGAACGGATAGTTCGCGGCCTGCGCGGCCTGCGTCTCGGTCAGTGCATTGAACAGGGTGGACTTGCCGACATTCGGCAGGCCGACGATCCCGCAACGGAAACCCATCGATAACTCCGGAATAAGTGATTGGCGCGGCCCTTAGCGTGTCGCGCGCCGATGTGGAAGCACAGGCTTGGCCATTTGCTCGACTTGCCGTTGCGACATGCTAAGCCTGCGGCAACTCAAGGGGAGTTCGTAATGAGCAAATCCATGATCGCACTGCTGCTGGCTTCGGCAATTCCGCTCGCTCCGGCGGCGGCGCAAGACAGCCTTGTTCCGGTTGCGGCCGATTTGCAGCAGGGCACGATCGAGCTGACGCTTCCGGCACCCGATAGCGAAGGCGTTGCCGCGCGCTTCCTCTATGTTGCGCAGATCGAGACAGGGGTAGGTTCGGCGGCGACCGGAGTGGACCGGGGCGCGCCGCTGCAAACGGGCATCCTCCGCTTCCGCCGCCTCGGCAAGAAGGTGGTCGCCGAGCTTGAGAACACCGGCTTCGTCGCGCCCGCCGGATCTGCGGCGCAGCAGCAGTCCGTCGCCAACAGCTTCACCAACGCCACCATGTGGGTGGGCGATATTGGCAAGACCGCCGCCGATGGCAGCTTCACCTTCGATTTCGCGCCTTTCCTGGCCAAGGATCATTTCGGTTTCGCGCGGCAATTGGGGAAGGGCTACAAGCTGGAAGCGGGCTATTCGCTGGCCGATCCGGCCAAAGTGAAGGCCTTCCCCGAAAATGTGGAATTCTCCGCCCTGCTGAGTTTCTCGACCGACAACGCGCCGCCCGAGCTGCGCAATGTTTCGCCCAATGGCAGCGATATCTCGCTGTGGGTGCGGCATTCGCTGGTGGCACTGCCGACCGAGCCGATGCCGCGCCGCACCGATCCCTATGGCTATACCTTCAGCACCCGGACTTATGACTTTTCCGCGCCGCTGGGCCGCTCGATGCTGGTCAAGCTGGCTGAGCGGCACCGCCTGGAGAAAGTCGATCCGTCCGCTGAGCGCAGCCCGGTAAAGGAGCCGATCGTTTACTACGTCGATGGGGCCGCGCCCGAACCGGTTCGGCAGGCGCTGATCGACGGGGTGGGCTGGTGGGCTGAAGCCTTCGAGGAAGCCGGATTTCTCGACGCCTTCCGCGTCGAAGTGCTGCCCGAAGGCATCGACCCGCTCGACATGCGCTACAACGTGGTCAACTGGGTCAACCGCGCAACCCGCGGGTGGTCCTATGGCCCCAGCATCGTCGACCCGCGCACCGGCGAAATCCTGAAGGGAAGTGTCATGCTCGGCTCGCTCCGCGTGCGGCAGGACATACTGATCTTCCAGGCGCTGATGGGAGCGGGGCTGACCGATAGCGGCCAGCCGGATGATCCGGTGAAAGTGGCGCTCGCGCGGATTCGCCAGCTTGGCGCCCATGAAGTGGGCCACACGCTGGGCCTGTCGCACAATTTCGCCGCAAGTTCGCAGGGGCGCTATTCGGTGATGGACTATCCCGCACCGCGCGTGGAGCTGGTCGACGGGAAGCTGACCATCGCCGATGCCTATGGCGTAGGCGTGGGCGAGTGGGACAAGTTCGCGATCCGCTATCTCTACGCCGCGAAGACCGATGAGGAAGCGCGCGCCATGGTGCAGGAAGCGCAGGCGCGCGGGCTTCGCTTCGTCGCCGACGCCGATACAGCGGGCACCGGCACCGCCAATCCGCAGGCTTCGCAGTGGGACGATTTCACCGATCCCGTGGCCGAACTGGGCAGGGTGATGGCGGTACGCCGTGCCGCGCTGGACCGCTTCAATGTCGATGCCATCCCCAGCGGGCAGGACATGGCGAGCCTGCGGCGCGCTTTCGTGCCAGTCTGGCTGCTACATCGCTACCAGGTGGTGGCCGCGGCAAAGGCGCTGGGCGGGGTTGTC
The DNA here is from genome assembly GCF_036324225.1 of Altererythrobacter litoralis. NCBI lineage: Bacteria > Pseudomonadati > Pseudomonadota > Alphaproteobacteria > Sphingomonadales > Erythrobacteraceae > Altererythrobacter > Altererythrobacter litoralis. The sequence goes on along the minus strand of NZ_JAZDQV010000014.1, from coordinate 37,849 downwards.
GCGCCCTATGCACTTTCGGGCGACGCGGTTTCGGTCGAGCCGGTGAGTGCGGAGCAGCAGGAACAGGCCTTGGCTGCGCTGCTCGACGCGCTTTCGGTCGAGGCGCTTACTGTTCCGGCGCGATTGCTGCCGATCCTGTCCTACGCGCCAGGAACCGATTTCGACTATTCGACCACGATCGAAGTCATGCCGACCGCAGGCGGGCCGGTGTTCGATCCGCTGCGCGCGACCGAGATCGGCGCGGTGCATGTGCTCGACAATCTGCTCGATCCGCAACGGCTCAACCGGATCGACCTCCAGCGCGCCAATGGCATTGGCGGCCCTTCGCTCGACGAGGTGTTAAGCAGGCTGATTGTCCATGCCGACCAGGCTGCGGCATCGGGTGAGGCAGGGAGGCGGATCGCCACAACCATCGCGCTCGACCTTGCACGAACCACGCGCGACGGCGCGCTGTCGCGCAGCATCGCGCTGCAGATCGAGGGGAGGCTGGCGAGCTGGGCCGCCAAGCTGGCCAAGGCTCCGGCCAAGGGCGCGCTTGGCGACTGGCAGCGCGGGCTGGCCCTGCTGCTGCGCGACCGCACGGCGCTGGACGCCGCGCTCGCCGACAAGAACCTGCTGCCAGAAGTGCCGCCGGGCATGCCGATCGGCTAGCCCGGCGGAGCTTGTCAGACCCGGTGCACGGCGCGGATCAGCGGACCGGCGCCTGATTGGCCAAGCCAGCCGACCTGCACCTGCGCGCAAACTTCGTTGATCGATGTCTGCGGAATCCCGCCTGCAGAAACGGGCTGGCGCAGCGGGCTGGTACCGCGCGGCATGGCGGCCAGCTTCGCGATGGCGCGCGGGATGTCCATCGTGTCGGCGCTGCGGCCCGATCCGTCCTCGGTCCCCATCCGCGCAACCTGTTGCGGATAGCCGGCGGTGTGAATTTCCTCCGCCCGCGCCTTGAGCGCCGAAGTGTAGATGTTGCGGTTGACCCAAACCTTGGTCGGGTAACCGCCGGGCTGGATGATGGTGACGTCAATCTTGTGCGGCACCAGCTCATAGGCAAGCTGTTCGCTCATCGCTTCGAGCGCGAACTTGGTCGCCGAATAGTGCCCCGAATAGGGGGCGATCACGCGGCCGAGCTGGCTCGACATCTGGAAGATGTGCCCGCCGCCCTTCGCGCGCATGCCGGGCAGCACGGCCCGTGCCATGCGGTGGCAGCCCAAGACATTGGTGTCGAAGATCAGCTTGGTGGCTTCCATGTCCTGCACTTCGAGAGGAGACGTGATCCCGATGCCGGCATTGTTGACGAGCACGTCCATGCCGCCGCCATTTATCCGCTCAGCCTCGGCCACCCCGGCGGCGACCTGCGCATCCGACAGCACATCGATCTCGATCACATGCAGGTCGAGCCCTTCGTCGCTCGCCAGCTGGCGCAGCTCGTCCGCTTCGGGGCGGGGCAGATTGCGCATCGTGGCGAAAACGCGCGCACCGCGGCGGGCGTAATATTCCGCACCGGCACGACCAAATCCCGACGAAGTGCCGGTGATCAGGATCGCCTTGCCCGAAAGGTCCGGTTCGGCATGCACATGGTCGGGCTGGGCGAAGGAAGCGGTAGCGGCAAAAGCGCCGGTGGCTGCGGCGCCTGCAAGCAGGCCGCGACGATCGATTGATGGCATGGTCTCTCTCCTATTGGTGCAGCATAGCGCCTATCGGCGGGCAAGCGAGTCCAGCCAGCATTGCGCCTCGCGCGAGCTGCATAGCCGGACCATCTTGTCCCGATAGGGCCCTATCCGACCTTCCAACCTCCGCCGCGGACCGTGGTTCCAGCGCGCAACGTAAAGAAGGAAGGACAGGTCGAGCCGTTCCGGGCATCCCTCCGGCATATCCGGGCGAGCACGACCGCGCCAGGTCAGGATGCGCTTGAGCACCCGCCAGAAACACAGCGGGATCGGGTAATCGAGATAGACCACAGTGTCCGCGCCCGGCAGCCGCTCGTCCAGTGTGCCGCCATAGGTCCCTTCGATGATCCAGCGCTCGCCAGCCACGACCTCGCGCAACCTGGCGCGCAATTCCTCATCGGTCGATTCGATCCACCCCGGCTTCCAGTTCAGCCTGTCCATATGGAACAGCGGCAAGCCGGCCGCTTCGGCCAATGCGAAGCCGAAGGTCGACTTGCCGGCGCCACATGGGCCGACGATCAGGACACGCTGCAATGAATGCGCCATTCCGCCGCGCCTAATAGGAACGGATGCAGGCACCAATAGGCAAGTGAGGGCGCGCCTAACTCTCAGGTCCGATCGAGCGGATGATATTGCCCGTATCATCGAGGAAGTTGATCGAGCTGGTTCCGTCCCTGTCGACCTTGAGCATGATCCGCGGCGTTCCCCGCTCATCCTGCAGCATGATCACCGATGCGCGGTCGCGTGACTTGCCTGCGAACAGGCGCGGAGCGCCGCGAGCCATTTCGGTTTTGACCTGTGATTTCCCATCGACCTTCTCGAACATCGATTCGGCGGCGCGATCGGAAATGATGAGTGCCGCGATGTCGCGGTCGCCACTATCGTTCTGCAGCAATTGCAGGGTCTGGTCGTTCTCATAGCGGTCGAAGGTCAGGCTGGCCCCGGCATTGGCTTTCCCGTCGACCGACTTGCCGGCCCAGATAAGGCCTCCGTTCTCGGTTCCCTCATCATTGAGGAACAGCATCCCCGCGGCAAAGCGCCGATCCGGGCGCGCAATTTCTTCGCCCTTGTGGAACGAGCCCGGGAAACGGTCGCGGCCCGAAATCACCATGCGGAGGGTGCCGTCCGGCTCGCGGATGTTGATCCGCTCGACGTCAATGGTCGAAAAATGCTGCGGTTTTGCAGCGGCAGTCAGCGCCACCGCCATTCCCACCAGTGCCGCACCCGTGACGATCCCCTGCCAATAGCTCATTTGACGCCTTTCCTGTGTTAATGACCCAACACAGTAAGACGGCAGGCAGCGGCAACGTCAATCCTGCATGCGTACTGCTACATCGCTCATGAAGCGGGCGTCGTCGCCCTTTGCCAGCCAATCCGCTTCGGCGGCGATCGCGCCGAGCATGTCGACAAGGTCGTCCTGCTCGCTCTTGGCATAATTGCCTAGGACATAGCCGGTCACGCGATCCTTGTGGCCGGGATGGCCGATACCGATGCGCACACGGCGGAAGTCGGGGCCCAGGTGCTGGTCGATCGACCGCAGGCCGTTGTGGCCCGCAGTGCCGCCGCCCTGCTTCACCTTCACCTTGAACGGCGCGAGGTCGAGCTCGTCATGGAACACGGTGAGCGCATCGGTGCCGAGTTTGTAGAAGCGCAGCGCCTCCGCCACGCTGCGGCCGCTTTCGTTCATGAAGGTCGCGGGTTTGAGCAGCAGGATTTTCTGCGTGCCGATGCGGCCTTCCTGCGCCCAGCCCTGGAACTTCTTTTGCACCGGGCCGAAATCATGCATGTCCGCGATAACGTCGAGCGCCATGAAGCCGACATTGTGCCGGTTCATCGCATATTTCGGTCCGGGATTTCCGAGGCCTGTCCAGATTTGCATCTGCGCGCCCTAGCATATGGATCGAAAATGCAAACCGCCGTTCGGAATGCCGATTGTCCGGTAAGGCAGAGCGAAGTAAATGCTGCGCTGGACGAAGGGGGCAAGGCTCGATGAAGCGATCGAAAATCTGGATATGGGCGGCAATTCCGATGCTGGGCGCTTGTGCAACCAGCAATCCCGGTTGGACCGGCGATGGCGCGGTGCCCTTCGATACAGCGCATGCTGCGTGCGAAACGGCGACTACGGGGATCGAAAGCGAAGAACTGCGATACCAGCAGATGACCGAATGCATGGCCGGGAAGGGCTGGTCCAGGGGCTGAGCCGCAGCCGTAGAAACCAAAACGCCGGCCCATTTCTGGACCGGCGCCTTGGTGATTTCGCAAGAGAAGCGGAGGATTATTCCTCGGTCGCTTCCTCTTCGCCGCCCTGTTCGGTGGCGGGCACTTCGGCAGCGGCTGCTGCAGTCGAGGTATCGCCTTCGGCCTTCTTGAGCGCCGAGGGGGCAACCAGCGTAGCGATCGTGAAGTCGCGATCCGTGATCGCGCTTTCGCTGCCGGCGGGCAGGGTCACTTCGCTGATGTGGATCGAATCGCCCACATCCTTGCCGGTGACGTCGATCACGATTTCGCTCGGGATCTTGTCCGCTTCGCAGATCAGGTCGAGTTCGTGACGCACGATGTTGAGAACGCCGCCCTTCTTGAGGCCCGGGCTCTTTTCTTCGTTGGAGAAGACCACCGGCACGTTCACTTCGACCTTGGCGTCCTTCGAAAGGCGCAGGAAGTCGACGTGGGTCGGGCGATCGGTGACGGGATGGAAAGCGACATCCTTGGGCAGGGTGCGCACGCTCTTGCCGCCGAGTTCGATCATCACGATCGAGTTCATGAAGTGGCCGGTGCCAAGCTGGCGGACCAGTTCCTTCGCCTCGACGTGGATCATCGTGGGTTCTTCCTTGCCGCCGTAGATAACGGCGGGAACACGGCCATCGCGACGCAATGCACGGGAGGCTCCCTTGCCAGCCCGTTCGCGCGCTTCGGCCGGCAGGTTCAGAGCGTCGCTCATGTAACTTACCTTTCGAATTGCTTTGAGTTTGTCATTTCGCGCGCCACACCTCCAGGGATGACCATGACGCCCAAGCGCGGCCCTTTAGGGGGCAAAGCGTCGAATGGCAAGCGTGGATTGCCTCGGCGCGCGCGGCCTTACTGCAGGCGGCGCACGGTATAGCCGCGCTGCTCCAGCAAGGCGGCGAGGCCATCGGGCCCGACGAGGTGCGCCGCACCCACTCCAACCAGCGGGCGCGGCTTCTGCTTGAGCATGGCGTCCAGCTGGGCAACCCAGTCCCGGTTGCGTCCGACCAGTAAGGCCTGGCGCAGCTCGCGATCGGCGAGAATGCCCGTTTGAGATGCTTCGACCAGCGCATCCTCGTCGCCCGAAAGCCATGCGCGCCTCAGGCGGTCCGGATCCTCGTCACGCTTCTTCGTTTCGGCGATTACGCCCGAGAGAAGGTCCGACTGGTCCTGCTCCGGCAGCTGGTCGAAAATGCCCAGCTGCCGCTCCGCGCCTTCGAGTTCGCGGATTTCGCTACCCTTGAAATCGGCCAGCAGAGCGCGATCGGCACCATGCCGCGACGAACCGTCATCGTCTACTTGCGCCAGCATCAGTGCCACCGCCCAGGTTTCGATTCCGGCGAAATCGCCGGGCGAATAGCCGCCACGCTCGATCAGTGCGAAGAGGTCCGGCCGGTGTTCGGAGTCCACCCGCATGCCGATATCCGGCTGTTCGGGTGAGCCTGCGAGATCGGCGAAGACCTTGCCGATTGCGGCATTGTCATCGAGCGCGGCAATTTCGACCACCAGCAGGTCGGCCTTGTCGACCACGCTGTCGAGTTCTTCGGTGCGCCATTGCACACCGCCGGGCAGCGAATGGATCGTGCCGAACAGCCAGCCTTCCACCGCGCCGTCCTTGCCCGTCACTTCGTAGAGAACGGGAGATGCATCGCTCCCACCGCCTTGCGGTTCCTGCCCGCATGCGGCCAGCGCTAGCGCGCCGATCAGGGGCAGGAACCGGCACGGGTTCACTGAACGCGAACCGTCTCGATGCCGAGCGCGCTCAAGGCGTCCTGCACGCTTTCCTTGCCTGCAAGGTGCCCGGCGCCCACTGCCACGAAGACCGTGCCGGGCGTTTCGAGCCGCGTATCGATCCATTGCGCCCAATTGCGGTTGCGCGAATAGAGCAGGGCATCGGCCACTTTCGGATCGGTCAGCCCTTCGTTCATCAGTGCGGCCAGTGCATCGGCATCGCCTTCGAGCCATTCGGCCACCATCTTGTCGAGCATGGGCTTGATCTCGTCGATCCCGGCCGAAGCCTCGACCAGGAAATTGACCTGCGATTCCTGCGGCAGCTGGTCGAAGATGCCGATCTGGAAAGCGATGGTTTCGAGAGCCTGCTGGTCCTTGTCGCCCGCCTTGGTCAGGATCACCTTCTCCACCCCGGCATCGGGCGAATAGCCTTGCTGCAGCAGCGGCAGCATCGACATCATCATGCCCGCATACCACGGCTCGAAGCGGTCGAAGGCGGCGGCCGGAATGCCGAGCTTGCCCATCGCGGCTTCGTAAGTCGCGGTCTGCTCGGGGTTCAGGAGGCTGCGCAGCGTGGTCTCCGCGGGCAGGATGCCTTTGGTCATCACCAGCTGCTGCATTTCCGTGGGCATCTCGGGCGTCATCTTGATCTCGGTGACGACGCTGTCGGATGAAACCAGCGCGTTTTCGAGCACGCTCGACGACCATTCGACATCCTTGGGCAAGGCGTGGACCGTGCCGAAGAGATAGATCGTGGTGTCCTCGTCTGCGACCTTCCACAGCGCGGGGCCGGTGGGGGTGCTCGCCTCGACGCTGGTTGTCGCTGCAGCTGCGACTTCGGCTTCCTGCCCGGCGAACGCGGGAGCGGCAAAGGCAAGTGCGGACACGCCAAGTGCGGCGAGGACTTTGCGAGGGGTCAGTTTCATCGATGGTCCCGTGATTGGTTCGTGGGTTTCGCGAATGCTAGTCCTAGGATGGCTGAACCATCAATGAAAAGGGTTTATGCGCCGGTCGTAAACGGTTTTGGGGCAGCTGCGCTGCGCAAATGCCGCACTGCGGCATTGACGGTGGGCAGGGGCTGCGCCATGGGCGCTGCCCATGAGTTTCGAACCGCCCAAACGCGATCCCAAGCGCTCCTTCCAGGACATGATCCTGGCGCTCCACGATTATTGGAGTGCGCAGGGCTGCGTCGTCCTGCAGCCTTATGACATGCGGATGGGAGCGGGCACCTTCCACCCTGCAACCACTTTGCGCGCGCTGGGCCCCGAGCCGTGGAACGCGGCTTTCGTCCAGCCTTCGCGCCGCCCGACCGACGGGCGCTATGGCGAGAACCCCAACCGGCTGCAGCATTATTACCAGTACCAGGTGATCATGAAGCCGAGCCCGCCGGACTTGCAGGAGCTCTATCTCAAGAGCCTGGAAGTGATCGGGATCGACCCGCTCAAGCACGATATCCGCTTCGTCGAGGACGATTGGGAAAGCCCCACGCTGGGCGCCTGGGGCCTTGGCTGGGAAGTGTGGTGCGACGGGATGGAAGTGACCCAGTTCACCTATTTTCAGCAGATGGGCGGGTTCGACTGCAAGCCCGTGGCGGGCGAGCTGACCTACGGGCTTGAACGGCTCGCCATGTATATCCAGGGCGTCGACAATGTGTACGACCTTGCATTCAACACGCAGGGCGTCAGCTATGGCGACGTGTTCCTCGAGAACGAACGCCAGATGTCGAAGTGGAACTTCGAAGTCGCCGACACCGATGCGCTGTTCGATCTGTTCAACAAGGCAGAGGCGGAATGCCGCAACTGCCTGGCAAACGACGTTCCGATCGCCGCCTATGAGCAAGCGATTGAAGCCAGCCACGTCTTCAACCTGCTTCAGGCGCGCGGCGTGATCAGCGTGCAGGAACGCGCCAGCTACATGGGTCGCGTGCGCGACCTCGCGCGCTCGTCCTGCGAGAAATATGCCGAGAAGATGGCGCCCGAATGGCAGGCCAAATATCCGGAGTGGACGCTGTGAGCAGGGACTTTCTTCTCGAGCTGCGCAGCGAGGAAATCCCTGCGCGGATGCAGGCCGGCGCGCGCGCGGAGCTGGAAAAGCTGTTCCGCCGCGAGATGGAGGCCGCCGGTGTCGCTATCGGCGACATTTCCGTCTGGTCGACGCCGCGCCGGTTGGCTCTGATCGCGAAGGGGCTTCCCGAAGCCACCGAAGCGGTGAGCGAGGAGGCCAAGGGCCCGCCCGAAGGCGCGCCCGATGCTGCGATTGACGGCTTCTGCCGCAAGAACGGCGTTGCGCGCGACCAGCTGGAGCTGCGCGACGTCAAGGGCCGCAACACCTGGTTCGCGGTGATCGAGAAGCCGGGCAGGGCGACCAAGGACGTGCTGGCCGAAGCAATCCCCGCGATCATTCGCGATTTCGCGTGGCCCAAGTCGATGCGCTGGGGTGCTGCTTCGCTTTCGACCGAGAGCCTGCGCTGGGTGCGCCCGCTTTCGGGCATCGTGGCGCTGCTGGGCGGTAAAGTGGTCGAATGTTCGGTGGGTAATGTTGCCAGCGGCAATGTGACGCTCGGGCACCGCTTCCATTCGCATGGCGAGATCGCGATTTCGGGCGCCGGGGACTATCTCGACAAGCTGCGCGTCGCCCATGTCATCGTCGACCATGAGGAACGGCAGGACATGGTGCGCGAAGGCGCTCGCAAGGCCGCCGCCGATGCGGGGCTGACGCTGGTTGAGGACGAGGGGCTGGTGGTCGAGAACGCCGGGCTCACCGAATGGCCCGTGCCGCTGCTCGGCCGCTTCGACGAGAGCTATCTCGACGTTCCGCCCGAAGTGATCCAGCTCACCGCGCGGGTGAACCAGAAATACTTCGTCTGCGAAGACAAGAACGGCAAGCTCGCTAACGCCTTCGTCTGCACCGCCAATATCGCGGCGGACGATCCGGCGGTAGTGGTCGACGGCAATCGCAAGGTGCTCGCCGCGCGGCTTTCCGATGCGCGCTTCTTCTGGGAACTCGACCAGAAGACCAGCCTCGAAGATCACGCGAAGAAGCTTGAGCGGATCACCTTCCACGAAAAGCTGGGCACGGTCGCCGACAAGGTCGAGCGGGTGGCCAAGCTGGCGCGTTGGTTGTGCGAGGAAAAGATCGTCGACGCCGATCCGACTTTGGCCGAACAAGCCGCGCGCCTTTGCAAGGCCGATCTCGTCACCGAAATGGTCGGCGAGTTCCCCGAGTTACAAGGCCTGATGGGCGGATATTACGCTGAGAAGGAAGGGCTGCCGCAGGAAGTCTGCGACGCCATCCGCGATCACTACAAGCCGGTCGGGCAGGGCGACGAGGTTCCAACCGCACCGGTGACTTTGGCGGTGTCGCTGGCCGACAAGCTGGACACGCTCCGCAGCTTTTTCGCGATCGACGAGAAGCCCACCGGCTCCAAGGATCCGTTTGCCTTGCGCAGGGCGGCTCTCGGTGTGATCCACACGGTCCAGGCCAATAACCTGCGTTTCGGTGTGGCTACAGGCGATTTGCTCGATTTCTTCGCCGATCGCCTCAAGGTCCAGCAGCGCGAGGCGGGTGTCCGTCACGATTTGATCGATGCGGTCTTTGCGCTCGGCGGCGAGGATGATCTGGTCCGCCTGCTCGCCCGCGTGAAGGCCCTGCAGGGCTTCATCGGCACCGAGGATGGCGCAAACCTGCTCGCGGGTTACAAGCGCGCGGCCAATATCCTCAAGAAGGAAGACTGGCACGGGATCGAAGGCGAGATCAGCCGCACTGGCGAGGAAGACCCGCTGGCGGGCGTCGACGACCCCGATCTTGCGCCTGTGATTGCCGCCAAAATGGCCGAGCGGCACGCGAATGAGCTTTCCTACACGCCCGAACCTGCGGAAAAGGCGCTGGTGGATGCGCTCGATACAGCCGAACCCAAAGCCGCCGCTGCAATCGCGGGTGAGGACTTCGAAGGCGCGATGGCCGCGCTCGCAACCCTGCGCGCTCCGATCGATCGCTTCTTCGATGAAGTCACAGTTAATGCCGATGAAGAAAACAAACGCGCGGCAAGGCTCGACATGCTGCTGCGCTTCCGCGATGCGGTGCACCGCGTGGCGGACTTCAGCCGGATCGAGGGATGAGTTTTTTCCCTCAATAAAGTGTCGCATGTGTCGCATGCGGGCCTAGCGAAGGGATTGCACATTGAAGACGGTCTACACATTCGGAGGCGACCCGGTCCTTGGGCAGGATCATTCGGACCCGCGCCAGAAGGACAAGACCGTTTCCGGCGGCAAGGGCGCGAACCTTGCTGAAATGGCCAGCATCGGCCTGCCGGTGCCCCCGGGCTTCACCATCACCACTGAAGAATGTGTGAAATATCTTCAGGAAGGTGCTGATTTTTCTGACGATCTGCGTGCGCAGGTTGCCGCGGCGCTGGCCCATGTCGAAGCGACAGTGGGCAAGAAATTCGGCGATGCGGGCGATCCGCTGCTGGTTTCGGTCCGCTCGGGCGCGCGTGTCTCCATGCCCGGCATGATGGATACGGTGCTCAACCTTGGTCTCAACGATGCCACGGTCGAGGGGCTGGCCACGACTTCGGGTGACGAACGCTTCGCTTGGGACAGCTATCGCCGCTTCATCCAGATGTATTCGGACGTGGTGCTGGGGCTCGATCACGGGCTGTTCGAGGAAGCGCTCGAAGTGGCCAAGGAAGACAAGGGCTATTACGCCGATACCGAAATGGAAGCGGAAGACTGGCAGGCGCTGGTCGGCGAATACATGGGTATTGTGCAGCAGGAGCAGGGCGCCCCGTTCCCGCAGGATGTGACCGAGCAGCTGTGGGGTGCGATCCGCGCTGTGTTCGACAGCTGGGATAGCGACCGTGCCAAGGTCTATCGCCGCCTCAACGACATTCCGGCCGATTGGGGCACTGCGGTGAACGTGCAGGCGATGGTGTTCGGCAATATGGGCGACACCAGCGCCACCGGCGTCGCCTTCACCCGCGATCCGGCGACCGGCGAGCGCGCCTATTATGGCGAATACCTCATCAACGCGCAGGGCGAGGATGTGGTGGCGGGCATCCGCACGCCGCAATATCTCACCCGCGCCGCGCGCGAGAAGGCCGGAGCCAAGCCGCTGAGCATGGAAGAGGCGATGCCCGAAGCCTATGCCGAGCTGGCTCGCGTGTTCGACCTGCTCGAGCGCCACTATAAGGACATGCAGGACATCGAGTTTACCGTCGAGCGCGGCAAGCTGTGGATGCTGCAGACGCGCAGCGGCAAGCGCACCGCCAAGGCGGCGCTGAAGATGGCGGTCGAGATGGTCGGCGAAGGGCTGATCGACGAGCGCACCGCGATCCTGCGGGTCGACCCCATGGCGCTCGACCAGCTGCTCCACCCCACGCTCGATCCCAAGGCGCCGCGCGAAGTGCTGACCAGCGGCCTTCCGGCCTCTCCGGGTGCGGCTTCGGGCAAGATCGTGCTCGATGCCGACACCGCCGAGACCTTCGCTTCGCGCGGGGACAAGGTGATCCTGGTGCGGGTCGAAACCAGCCCCGAGGATATTCACGGCATGCATGCGGCGCAGGGCATCCTGACCGCGCGCGGCGGGATGACCAGCCACGCGGCGGTGGTAGCACGCGGCATGGGCCGCCCCTGTGTGTCGGGCGCATCGGCGGTCTCGATTGATCGCGCCAGCAAGACCCTGCGGATCGGCAATCGCGAACTGCGCGAAGGCGATGTCATCACTATCGACGGCAGCAACGGGCAGGTGATGGCGGGCGAAGTGCCCACTGTGGAGCCGGAATTGGTCGGCGATTTCGGCACGCTTATGGAATGGGCTGATGCGCATCGCCGCATGAAAGTGCGCACCAATGCCGAAACCCCCGCCGATTGCCGCATGGCGCGCCAGTTCGGCGCGGAAGGCATCGGGCTGTGCCGCACCGAGCACATGTTCTTCGACGCACGCCGGATCCGCGCGGTGCGCCAGATGATCCTTGCGGAGGACGAGAAGACCCGCCGCGCGGCGCTGGCCAAGCTGCTGCCCGAACAGCGCGCCGACTTCCGCGAGATCTTCGACGTGATGTCGGGCCTGCCGTGCACGATCCGCTTGCTCGACCCGCCGCTTCATGAATTCCTGCCGCATGCGGATGAGGATTTCGCCGAGTTGGCCGATGCCACTGGGCTGGGGGTGGACCACCTCAAGCGCCGCGCAGCCGAATTACACGAGTTCAACCCGATGCTGGGCCATCGCGGTTGCCGGTTGGGGATCACCTTCCCCGAAATCTACGAGATGCAGGCGCGCGCGATCTTCGAGGCCGCATGCGAAGTGGCCAAGGCGGGCGGTGCAACGCCGGTGCCGGAGATCATGGTGCCGCTGGTGGCGACCAAGCGCGAGCTGGAACTGCTCAAGGCTCTGATCGACCGTGTGGCGAAGCAGGTGTTCGAGGAAACCGGATGCCCGGTCGAATACCTTGTCGGCACGATGATCGAGCTGCCACGCGCCGCGCTGATGGCGGGCGAAATCGCGCAGGAAGGCGCCTTCTTCAGCTTCGGCACCAACGATCTGACGCAGACGACGCTAGGCGTGAGCCGCGACGATTCGGCGCGCTTCCTTGCGCCCTATGTCGAGAAGGGGATTTTCCCGCGCGATCCGTTCGTCAGCCTCGATATCGAAGGCGTCGGCCAACTGGTCGAGCTTGCGGCGGAGCGGGGCAGGGCGACCCGGCCCGACATCAAGTTGGGCATCTGTGGCGAACATGGCGGCGACCCGGCGAGCATCGCGTTCTGCGAAAAGGTCGGGCTAGATTACGTGTCGGCCTCTCCCTATCGCGTGCCGATTGCGCGGCTTGCAGCCGCACAGGCTGCGCTGAAAGGCTAGCGCCAGCCGGTTAGAGTCAGGATCTGGAAGGTCTCGGCGACCTTACCTTCCTGGTCCTTCATCGCTTCGAGCGCGGCTTTGGCGCGCGCGAGTCCGGCCTTTCCTACATAGGGGGCGGGCGATACCAGCACCGAAGTGAGCGCCTGCTCGCGCAGATCGGTGATGAGGCGGTCGAATGAGCGGTAACGAACCGTCATCCGGTGCGTGTCGACAACCTGCTTGGCGAAACCGGCGCGCTGCATCAGCGCCGCTGCCGCGCGGTCGTCGATCTGGGGATGGAGCCGTGCAGCGGGGCGCTCGCCATCGGCGGCGAGCATCACTTGCCGGAGCGCGCTGAGGCTGCCCGCGCCCGGGAATTGCGCGATCGCCAGTCCGCCCGGGGCGAGCGCATTGCGCAGGTGGAGCAGGGCGCCGGGCAGGTCGTTGACCGTGTCGAGCCGCGCGTGGCTGACGATAAGGTCGTAGGGAGCGCCGACGATCGGCTGCTCCTCGTCAGGTGAGGTAGGGGTAGCGACGTCTGCGACTCGAGCCTGGAGTTGTGCAGCGAGTCCCTCGGCCGCATGACCTGTCACCAGTGCCCGCGCAGGTTCGAAGCGCATGAAGTCCAGCCGTTCGAGGACGTCGCGTTGCAGTTCCTCGTAGAGCCAGTTCGCCGCGCCTTCACGCGTCGCCAAGGCCTTGGCACGCGCGGCTCGTGCATCGCGCCGCTTGCCGGCGAAGATCTGGGGAACGCGAGGCTGGCTCATCGCCCAGCGCAGTGCCCCGCTTGCGCCCGCGGTGCAAGAGGTGCAGCATGGCGACATGGGTCGCGCAGAGGAATTTTCTGCATCGCTTTCGCGCGTTTTCGCGCCGCTGATCGATCTTGTGTACCCGCCGCGATGCCCCTTGTGCGGGGTTGCTATTGCCGAGAATGGCGGACTGTGCGGCGGTTGCTGGGCGGAACTGGTGATTCCCGGCGAACCGGCATGTGCGACGTGCTCGCGGCCATTTCCGTCGGGCATGGCAAGCGCGACCGCGCAATGCGCCGTCTGCCTGCACGATCCTCCTCGCCATGCGGGGATTGCCGCGGCGACGCTGTACAACGATGCTTCGCGGAGACTGATCCTTGCCTTCAAGCATGGGCGCAAGATTGCGCTGGCAGGGCAATTGGGGCGGCTGATGGCCGCGAAGCTGCCCGAGGCGGGCGAGGTGCCGCCGTTGCTGGTTCCCGTTCCCTTGCACCGCTGGCGCTTATGGCGCCGAGGGTTCAACCAGGCGGCGCTGCTTGCGCAGGAGCTAGCGCGACATGGCAAGGGCGAACTGGCGGTCGATGCGCTGGTGCGGCGCAAGGCGACGCCGATGCTTGGCGGGATGCGGCGCAAGGCCCGCCAGCGGGCACTCAGCGGGGCGATCGAAGTGCCGCGACGTCGCGCGGCGCTGGTCAATGGCCGCGATGTGATCCTGGTCGATGACGTGCTGACGAGCGGAGCCACGAGCAGCGCCTGCATCGCCGCGCTGCTCAAGGCCGGAGCCACAAGCGTTACAATCTGCTGTTTTGCAAGGGTGCTCGACGAGTCGTTTCAGGGCCGTGCCGCGGCAACTTCAACGGATCAGGGCCCGGAAAACATAACGCCCGGGATCGATATGATCCCGGGCGCCACGTGACGAATTAACGCGAACCCGCTTCCAGGAAGCTAAGGTGACCTCCCCCTTGATGGCCACCCGGGTTCTATCCCTCATCGTTTTTCCGGAAGCGCTCAACCCTAGTGGAGAGCGGCGTCCCGGGTACCCCTGAACCTGGCACTTTTGCTGTACCGGTGTTCGGTTGGCGAGCTATGCCCGCGGCCCGATTGGTCTCATTCAATTGCCATTCTTCAAAGTCTGAATCCGCTTCATCATGGATTTTGACCGTCATCTGTGGTTATCCTGCAACAAATCATCGCGCCTAACTACCTGTTCATCGAAGGAATCCCGAGTGTCCCACGCAGACCCCGGTGCTGACGCGGCAAATGAACCGCGCGACCAGACTCTAAAATTCCTGCCCAAATTCGATTCGGCCGGCCTGCTGACCGCAGTGGTGACGCATGCCCAAAGCGGCGAAGTGTTGATGGTCGCGTTCATGAATCGCGAAGCGGTCGAGGCCACGCGCGAAACGGGAATTGCACACTTCTGGTCACGCTCTCGCCAGTCGCTTTGGCGCAAGGGTGAGACTTCGGGCAATGAATTGCGGGTCGTCGAAATCCTGGTGGATTGCGACCAGGATGCGCTGGTCGTGCGAGCGGAACCCGCCGGTCCCACGTGCCACACCGGAGCGCGTTCGTGCTTTTTCCGGCGGTTGGAAGGTGACACTCTCGTAAGGGTCAATTCTTGACGCTAACGTAAAGGTAAGTTAGTGCAGGGCATGGCCAGCCCAGCAGCAAATCCGCAACCTGAGAATGACGAGCCCCGGCACGGAGGTGCGCATCTCGATCGTCCTGACAAGCATGAGCGCGAGCAGTATACTATTTCCGACCTGACCTCGGAATTCGACTGCACTGCGCGCGCATTGCGTTTCTACGAAGACGAAGGCCTGATTTCGCCCCAACGGGTAGGCCTGACACGCGTCTATTCGAAGCGCGATCGTGCCCGGCTTGCATGGATCATGCGCGCGAAGAACGTCGGCTTCAGCCTGACCGAAATCCGCGAGATGATCGATCTCTACGACCTGGGGGATGGCCGCGTCGAGCAGCGCCGTGTTACAGTCGAGAAATGCAAGGCGCATGTCGCCAAGCTCAAGCGCCAGCGCGCCGATATCGATTCCTCGATCAAGGAACTGAGCGGCTTCATCCGCATGGTCGAAGAGCTCGATCCGGGCCGCTGAGGCCCACCGACACATTAAACCACTTACGTACCAAGGACACATCGATGCCTATCTATACGGCCCCGACCCGCGATACCCGTTTCGTCGTTAATGAGCTGCTCGATCTTGCGAGCTATGGCAATCTGCCGGGCTTCGAGAACGCCACGCCCGACATGATCGATACGGTGATCAACGAAGCCGGCCGGTTCTGCGCCGAGGTTCTGGCTCCGCTTAACCTCGTCGGCGACCAGCACGGATGCGTCCGGCACGAAGACGGGTCCGTCACGACGCCTCCCGGGTTCAAGGAGGCCTACCAGCAGTTCCGCGAAAGCGGTTGGGGCACCGTTGCCCAGCCTGAGGAGTTCGGTGGGCAGGGCTTCCCGCATGTGCTCGGCTTCGTGCTCGAGGAATTCATGGGCACTTCGAACCAGGCTTTCGCCATGTATCCCGGCCTTGGCGCTGGCGCGGTCGCCGCGCTGATTGCTGCGGGCAGCGAAGAGCAGAAGGCGACCTATCTGCCCAAGATGGTCGCGGGCGAGTGGCTGGGCACGATGAACCTGACGGAGCCGCATTGCGGCACCGATCTGGGCATGATCCGCACCAAGGCGGAGCCCAATGGTGATGGCAGCTATGCGATCACCGGCACCAAGATCTTCATTTCGGCGGGCGAGCACGACCTGACCGAGAACATCATCCACCTGGTGCTGGCTAAGACGCCGGGTGCGCCAGACAGCACCAAGGGCATTTCGCTGTTCGTAGTGCCCAAGTTCCTCGTCAATGCGGACGGTTCGCTGGGCGAACGCAACGGCGTTTCCTGCGGCTCGATCGAGCACAAGATGGGAATCCACGGCAATTCCACCTGCGTCCTCAACTACGACGGCGCCAAGGGCTGGCTAGTGGGCGATGAGAACAAGGGCCTCGCCGCAATGTTCGTGATGATGAATGCCGCGCGCCTTGGCGTCGGCATCCAGGGGCTGGCGCAGGCCGAAGTCGCCTATCAGAACGCGGTCGCCTATGCGCTCGATCGCCGCCAGGGCAGGGCGCTCACCGGCCCGGCGGACCCGGAAGCCAAGGCTGATCCGATCTTCGTCCACCCGGACGTGCGCCGCATGCTGATGGATGCGAAGGTCTTCACCGAAGGGATGCGCGCACTGTGCCTGTGGGGCGCGTTGCTGGTTGACCTGTCGCACAAGGCGCCGACCGCCGAAGAGCGCGAACAGGCCGATGCGCTGATCGGTCTGATGACACCGGTGATGAAGGGCTATGGCACCGACAAGGGCTATGACGTCGCCACCAACATGCAGCAGGTCTTCGGCGGCCATGGCTATATCGAGGAATGGGGCATGAGCCAGTTCGTGCGCGATGCCCGCATCGCCATGATCTACGAAGGCACCAATGGCGTGCAGGCGATGGATCTGTGCGGCCGCAAGCTTGGCTCGAAGGGCGGCGCAGCGATCCAGGCCTTCTTCAAGATGGTCGATGACGAGATCGCGGAAGCGAAGGGCAATGAGCAACTCGCCGATCTCGCGACGCGCCTCGAAAAGGCACTGGGCGAGCAAAAGGCTGCGACCATGTGGTTCATGCAGAACGCGATGGCGAACCCGAACAACCTTGGTGCGGGCGCACATAACTACATGCACCTGATGGGTATCGTCGTGCTTGGCCTGATGTGGCTGCGCATGTCGAAGGTGGCACTGGAAAAGCTCGCGGGTGAACCCGAAGACAAGGCCTTCTACGAAGCCAAGCTGGTCTCGGCGAAATATTATGCCGAGCGCTTCCTGCCCGACGCAGGCGCGTTGCGCCGCAAGCTGGAGGCGGGCAGCGAGCACATGATGGCGCTGGGCGCGGACGCTTTCCAAACTGCCGCCTGATTTCCACTGCCAGAGACAAAGTTGCGGGGTGCCTTGAGGAAAGGCGCCCCGTTTTCTTATGTGGGCAGGGCCCGGCGTGAAGCCAACACCGATGGCGTTATCAACAAGGCGCGAGCGGCCTCGGCGGCAGGCTATTGGAGGATGACCCCCTATCCCTCTATCAGGTGACGATAAACCAGCATCGATGATGCCGTTGCGAGATGGGGGAATTGGGGATGTCATCGAGCGTTTTGCGGCGGCTCGCCGGTCCGGGCCTGATCTTTACGGGGGCCGCCATCGGCACCTCGCATCTCGTCCAGTCGACCCGCGCGGGCGCGATGTTCGGGGCTGCGCTGATCGGCGTGATCGTGCTGGCGAATTTCCTCAAATACCCCGCCTATCGCTTCGGGATCGACTTTGCGCATGCACGGGGGCGATCGCTGCTCACCGGCTATCGCGAGTTGGGCCTGTGGGCGCTGGTGCTGTTCCTGATCGCGGTAGCGCCGCTCGTTCCGATCATCTGGGCCGCGCTGGGGGCGGCGACTGCCGGGATCGTGACGGTAGTGATCGGGCCGATTTTGCCCGTTCCGATGCTCGCATCGTTGATACTCCTTGCGGCGACAGCACTGTTGCTGATCGGGGGATACAGGCTGCTCGACCGCGTGAATGCGGTTCTGCTCGCCTTCCTCGTCGTCTCGACGCTGATCACGACGATCATGGTGTTGCCGCGGGTCGAGCGGGGCACGCTGGTCGATTTCAGCTGGACGCGCGAGTTTGCGGCGCTGCTCTTCATCGTCGCGCTGGCGGGCTTCATGCCCAACCCGACCGACGTTTCCGTGCCGCTCTCGCTGTGGAAGATCGAAGCGGACCATTCGCTGCCGGAAGGCAGCAAGCCGACACTGGCCGAAAAACGCAAGAGCTTCTTCTGGCCCTATGTGATGACCGCATTCATGGCGGTGTGTTTCTGCATCATGGGGGCAGGGGTGATGCATCCGCAGGGAATCGCGCCGCTGGCCGATGCTCCGGGTTTCGCCGGGCAGCTCGTTGGGCTCTACCGCGAGGCGCTTGGTCCCGGCGCAGCCTTCCTTGCGGCGATTGCCGCGCTGTCGGTGATGCTCACAACGGTTATCGCCGGGATCGACGCCTATGCCCGCACTTTCGCCGCTTCGCTGGCGGTGCTCGGCGGGCGTGAGGACATTTCCTATACGAAGGGCGAATAGACGTCCTTCTGCCTCTTCTTCGTCGCCGTCGCGATATTAGCGCTGTTTACACTGCTTTCGGACCTGACGGGCTTCCTCGATTTTGTGACTTCGGCGAGCTTCGTGATCGCGCCGGGTGTCGCGCTGCTCAACCACCTGGTCGTGACGCGATGTGAAATGCCTGAGGAAGCCCGACCTACTCGCCTCGCACGGCTGCACAATGCGATCGCCATCGTGGTGATGGGCGCGCTGGCGGTGATGTATTTCGTGCTGATCTGACCGGCGCGGCTGCGCGAAAGCGGCCTATCCCAGCACTTCGTCGAACAGGCTGTGCATCGCCGCCCAGCTCTGGCGGTCTGCGCTGGAATTGTACGCCGGATTGGGCGAGCCATCGAGCATGCGCTGGTTGGTAAAACCATGTTCGACGCCGGAATAGCTGTGGAAGTGCCAGTTTGCACCCACACGATCCATTTCCTCCCAGAACTCGGTCACCTGGCTGCGCGGGACCAGCGAATCCGCATCGCCATGGCACACCAATATGCGTGGGCGGATCGTGTCGCTTGCGGGCAGGGGAGTCGCCAGCAAGCCGTGGAAGCTGACGACCGCTTCGAGTTCATGCCCGTCGCGCGCTAATTCGAGCACTGCCATGCCGCCGAGGCAGAAGCCGATCGCCAATTGCGGCAAGTCAGGGTGGAGCTGGCGCAGCAGCTTGAGGGTGGTTCCTAGCCGGGTCCGCATGGCGCGTGGATCTGCCCGCAGCCGTCCCATCGCTTCGAACGCCTGCTCGAAACTGGGCGGTGCATCTGGCCCGTAGAAATCGGCGATGAGCACGGCGTAACCGGCATCGGTCAACGCCTGCGCCTTGTCCTCCACGCCGGGAGTGGAGTTCATGAAGGTAGGGAAGATCGCGACAGCTGCCCGCGCCGATCCTTCGGGGCGCAAGTGCTGCGCGACCAGCGGCGTATCGCCATCGCGATAGTCGATCCGCTCAAACATGCTTATTCGACCGGAAGGAAATCGGGAACCGAGAGGTAGCGCTCGCCTGTGTCGTAGTTAAAGCCCAGCACGCGGCTGCCCGAGGGAAGCTCCTTCAGCTTTTGCGCAATCGCGGCGAGCGTCGCACCGCTCGAAATGCCCACCAGCATGCCTTCCTCGGCAGCGGCGCGGCGGGCCATTTCCTTCGCATCTTCCGGATCGACTTGGATCGCGCCGTCGATCGCCTGCGTGTGCAGGTTGCCGGGAATGAAGCCGGCGCCGATGCCCTGGATCGGGTGCGGGCCGGGCTGGCCACCGCTGATCACCGGGGAAAGGGTCGGTTCGACCGCATAGGCCTTCATGCCTGCCCATTGGCGCTTCAGTTCCTCGGCGCAGCCGGTGAGGTGCCCGCCGGTGCCGACACCGGTTACGAGGACGTCAACAGGCGCATCGGAGAAATCGGCCAGGATCTCCTTGGCGGTCGTGCGCACATGCACCGCGACATTGGCCGGATTGTCGAACTGGCTCGGCATCCACGAATTCTCGGTCGCTTCGATCAGCTCATGCGCGCGTTCGATCGCGCCCTTCATTCCCTTTTCCTTGGGCGTGAGGTCGAAGCTGGCACCATAGGCGAGCATCAAGCGGCGCCGCTCGAGTGACATCGATTCGGGCATCACCAGCACAAGCTTGTAACCCTTGACCGCAGCCACCATCGCCAGCCCGATCCCGGTGTTGCCGCTGGTTGGTTCGATGATCGTGCCGCCCGGTTTCAAGGCGCCGCTCTGTTCGGCATCCTCCACCATCGCCAGTGCGATCCGGTCCTTGATCGAACCGCCCGGATTGGCGCGCTCGCTCTTCACCCACACTTCGTGGTTGGGGAACAGCCGGGCCAGCCGAATATGCGGGGTGCGGCCGATCGTCTCGAGGATGTTCGCGGCTTTCATGTCAGGACTCCTGGGATTTGATGCGCTGTTGCTCGATCATGATTTCGTCGGGCGGATCGAATGTCCGCGTAGTTCTTAGCACAGGAAACAGCCGGCTCCACAGCGCGACCGTTACGATCGCGCCCGCACCGCCAGTGACCACCGCAGCGACGGGCCCGATCAGGAAGGCCAGGCTTCCCGAGAAGAAATCGCCGAATTCGTTGGATGCGCTGATCGAAAGCAGGCTGACCGATGATACGCGCCCGCGCATCTCGTCGGGTGTGTGCAGCTGGATCAGTGACTGGCGGATATAGACGCTGAACATGTCCGCCGCGCCGATGATGAACAGCATCGAGAGGCTCAGGGGCATCGAAGTCGAAAGGCCGAACACGATCGTCGCGAGCCCGAACAGGAACACCGCCCACAGCATCTTGGGGCCGACATTGTTCTCAAGCGGACGGAAGCTGAACCACAGCGCAGTAATCGCCGCTCCCAACGCCGGCGCCATCGCAAGCTGTGCCAGCCCGGTTTCGCCGACCTTCAAGATGTCGCGCGCATAGACCGGAAACAGAGCTGTCGCGCCTGCGAGGAACACCGCAAAAAGGTCGAGCGTGATCGCTCCGAGCACCATCTTGTTCTGGCGGACATAGCGCAGACCGTCGAGCATTTGCCCGATCGGGCGCCGATCCTTGCGCAGCGCGGGTTGCGGCACCTTGCCGATCAGGCTGAGCGCGGTGACCGAAACGAGGAACAGGCCGCTCGCAACGAGATAGGGAAGCGCAGGAAAGATCGAATAGGTATAGCCGCCGATGAAGGGCCCCACGATCATGCCGGTTTGCCAGGCGATGCTTGAAAGCGCGATGGCACGCGGCAGAATGCGCTTGGGCACCAGATTGGGGGCGAGGGCGGACAGCGCCGGGCCTGCAAATGCTCGCGCCACGCCCAGTAGCACAGCGATACCGAAGAGCACCGGCAGGGTAATATCTCCATGCCAGGTGAGCCAGGCCAGCAGCGCGGCGCAAGCGAGCTGCAACAGCACGGTGAGTCGAGCGATCATGCGGCGGTCGAAGCGATCGGCTGCGAGCCCGACGAAAGGCGTCAGAGCGAATAACGGAGCGAATTGCATCAGCCCGATCAGCGCCAGCTGGCCCGATGCTGCAGCCACACCCATGCCCGCGTCGCGCGCGATATTGTAGGTTTGCCAGCCGATAATCAGCAGCATGGCGTATTGCGCCAGCGTCATGCACAGGCGGCTCGTCCAATAGGCGCGGAAGTTGGCGACGCGAAACGGGTGCGTCGCTTCGACGCTTTGATCGGCCCCGCTGAGTGCTGTGTCGCTCACAGATGCGCAATGGCAGGGGCGATGCCCGCTGCCAAGGCGTCAAAAACTATATTGTCGGTAAGCTGGGGTTATCAGCGCAAACGGCGCAGGCGCGGATTGGGCTGCAGCTCGTCGATGATCGCGATGAAATCGTCGAGGCGGATGATCCGCTCGAACTGGAAACCGGCACGCTCGTCGCGCGCCCAGATCACATAGGCTTCGATCCGGCCAACCACGGGCAAGCGGATGATCACGCGGTCGCCGCGTTGAAGACCTTCGGCATTGTCGACCATGAAGCCATGCGCGGAAAGATTCGCGACATGCAGCTTGAGATCGCCCAGGCGGCGATGTTCGGCCATTACCGGGAAATCGACCGGGTGACGCGCGGCACGGCGCAGGTCGGTCACACTGAGATTGGCTCCGGCACTCACGGTTTCTTCCTCCAAGAAATGCTCTTGAAGGCATGATTGCCAGACAATCGCTGATATTTGGTAAAGACCGAATGCACCAAAACGGGACGCGCGGCGGCTTCGCGCATCACTGCGGGATAACTTTGGCTGGTTTGCAGCGACTTACCGCGGTTAACGCGTGATGACGCCGTGCTTCTTCTTTCCCAGGCTGAGCTTGCGCTGTTCGCCCTCGGCGACTTCGACGAGGAGGGCAGGGTCGCTGACCACCACATCGTCGAGCTTTACCGCACCTTCGGCGATCTTGCGCTTCGCCTCGCCATTGGAGGCAGTGAAGCCGATTTCGGTCAGCACTGCGCCGATCCGCATGCCTTCCGCACCGACTGCGAGAGTAGGAAGGTCTTCGCCCGCGCCGCCGCCGGCAAATGTCTCGATCGCGGTCGCTTCGGCAGCGCGAGCGGCTGCATCCCCGCGCACCAAGCTGGTCACTTCATTGGCAAGGACGATTTTCGCCTGGTTGATCTCCGCACCTTCGAGCGCTTCGAGCCGGGCGATCTCTTCCAGCGGCAGATCGGTAAAGAGGCGCAGGAACTTGCCGACGTCGCGGTCGTCCACATTGCGCCAATATTGCCAGAAATCGTAAGCCGGGAGCTGCGCTTCGTTGAGCCACACCGCGCCAGCGGCGGTCTTGCCCATCTTGGCACCGTCAGCGGTAGTAAGCAGCGGTGTAGTCAGGCCGAACAGTTCGACGCCGTCCATCCGGCGGCCCAGTTCGATCCCGTTTACGATATTGCCCCACTGGTCGCTGCCGCCCATCTGCAGGCGGGCGCCCATCGCTTGCGCCAGGTGGCGGAAGTCGTAGCCCTGCAGGATCATGTAGTTGAATTCGAGGAAGGTCATCGGCTGCTCGCGTTCGAGCCGCAGCTTGACCGAATCGAAGCTGAGCATGCGGTTGATCGTGAAATGCGTGCCGACCTTGCGCAGCATCTCGATGTAACCGATCCCGCCCAGCCAGTCGTAATTGTCGACCATCACTGCATCGGTCGGGCCGTCGCCGAAAGTGAGCAGGCGTTCGAACACCGTGCGGATCGAAGCGATATTGGCCGAGATTGTCTCTTCCGAGAGCATCTTGCGGCTCTCGTCGCGCCCCGTGGGGTCGCCGATGCGTGTGGTGGCGCCACCCATAACCACGATCGGCTTGTGACCGGCCTGCTGCAGGCGGCGTAGCATCATGATCTGCACCAGGCTGCCGATGTGGAGCGAGGGCGCGGTGGCGTCGAAGCCGATATAGCCGGGCACCACCTGGCCGGAGGCGAGCTTGTCCAGCCCCTCAGCATCGGTCAGCTGGTGGATATAGCCCCGCTCGTCGAGCAGGCGCAGGAGATCGGATTCGTAGGTGCTCATTTCGCGCTGGCCCCTAGCAGCGCTTTCGCCCGAGCGTAAGCCTCTTGCAGCATGCCCCGTGCCGCCATAGGGCAGAAGGCGATGCACTCGCTCGTTCTCCATCCCGATTGTCGGCCCGGGCCGATCGCTTCGGTCACTGCCAGCCTCACTCCCACTGCGGAGGGGTGCGAGGCGGAATTCCGCCTGCACGGCGATATTTCCGCGATCCTCGTGCCCGAGCCTGCTCTGCCCGAACGGCGCGATTTCCTGTGGCGGACGACCTGCTTCGAGATCTTCTGGCAACCCGATGGCGGCCATTGGTATCGCGAGTTCAACCTTTCGCCCTCTTCGTGCTGGGCCTGCTACGATTTCGACGATTTTCGCCTGAATTCCCGCGACGGGCCGGTTGAGGCGATCACTGTCGCCTGCTCCTATGACGAAAGCGAACTGGTGCTGCGCGCCAGCATCGCGGCCGAATTGCGCGATCCGGCGCAAGTGGCGCTCAACGCCGTTGTCGAGGACCTTGAAGGCAACATCCAATATTGGGCGCTGGCATTTCCTGGCGGCAAGCCGGAGTTCCACAGCGATATCTGCCGCCAGCTGCGCGTGGAGAGAGGCAAATGAACGTGCAGTTCGGGATCGACCGGCTGCTGGCCGAGCCGGAACTGCGGCGCGAGCTTGAGGGCAAGCGCGTGGCGCTGGTCGCGCATCCCGCTTCGGTTACGGCCGATTTGACGCACAGCCTCGACGCGCTGATCGCTGCGGGGATCAATGTCACCAGCGCATTCGGGCCGCAGCACGGGCTGAAGGGCGACAAGCAGGACAATATGGTTGAGACCGAAGACGAGCTCGACCCGCAATACGGCATCCCCGTGTTCAGCCTTTATGGCGAGGTGCGCCGGCCGTCCGGTCAGATGATGTCATCCGCCGATGTCTTCCTGTTCGACCTGCAGGATCTCGGTTGCCGTATCTACACTTTCGTCACGACGCTGCTCTACCTGCTTGAAGAGGCTGCGAAATCGGGCAAGAGCGTGTGGGTGCTCGATCGGCCCAATCCCGCCGGGCGCCCGGTGGAAGGCACTTTGCTGGTGCCGGGGCAGGAAAGCTTTGTCGGCGCCGCCCTCATGCCGATGCGCCACGGGCTTACCATGGGCGAGATGGGGCATTGGTTCATCCAGCATTTCGGGCTCGATCTCGATTATCGCGTGGTCGAAATGAAGGGCTGGGAGCCGGACGGGCCGGGCCATGGCTGGCCGGATAGCCGCATCTGGATCAATCCGTCGCCCAACGCCGCCAATGTGAACATGGCACGCGCCTATGCCGGGACAGTGATGATCGAAGGCGCAACGCTGAGCGAAGGGCGCGGTACCACGCGCCCGCTCGAAGTCCTGTTCGGCGCGCCCGACATCGATGCGAAAGCGGTGCTGGCGGAAATGCACCGGCTTGCGCCCGACTGGATGGCGGGTTGCGCGATCCGCGAATGCTGGTTCAGCCCGACTTTCCACAAACACGCAGGAACGCTTTGCAACGCATTGATGATCCATGCGGAAGGCAATTTTTACGACCACGCCGCATTCCGGCCTTGGCGGCTTCAGGCGCTGGCGTTCAAGGCGATCCGGCGGCTCTATCCGGATTACCCGATCTGGCGCGATTTTCCCTATGAGTATGAATTCGAGCGGCTTGCGATCGATGTGATTAACGGCGGCCCGGCATTGCGCGAATGGGTCGACGATCCGGCCGCAGATCCGGACGATCTCGACGCGCTGGCTTCGGCCGACGAGGCGGCATGGATCGCGAACGTAAGGGAACATCTGCTCTATTTTTGAATTGTGCAGGCTGAAAGCGTCTGAGTTAGCGACCAAAACAATAAGCGGCGCGGCCGCACCACGAGGGAAAGGAACGCGGATGGCATCCGCCGCAGAACAAGCGATTACGGCGCGCTCCGTCAGGGTCACATTGTGGATCCTGCTGATTGTCTACATCTTCAATTTCATCGACCGTCAGATCGTCAACATCCTGGCAGAGCCGATCGCGAAGGAACTGCAGCTCAGCGACACGCAGATCGGGCTGATGACGGGGCTTGCCTTCGCTCTGTTCTACACGGTGCTGGGCATTCCGATTGCGCGCCTTGCGGACCGACCGACCACTAGCCGCCCCAAGGTGATCGCGGTTGCGCTTGCGACATGGTCGGCGATGACGGCGCTGTGCGGCCTGGCGCAGAATTTCTTCCAGTTGCTGCTGGCGCGGATCGGCGTGGGTGTGGGCGAGGCGGGTTGCACCCCGCCTGCGCACTCTCTGATCAGCGAAACCGTGCCTCCCGAGAAGCGCAGTTCGGCGCTGGCGTTCTATTCGCTCGGCATCCCCATCGGCACTTTGCTGGGCATGGTGATCGGCGGGATTCTGGCCGACATGGTGGGTTGGCGCTACGCCTTCCTGATAGTTGGCTTGCCGGGCGTGTTGATGGCGCTGGTGGTGTGGTTCGTGCTGCGCGATCCGCGCCAGATGCACGCACAAGCTGCCCTCAAGGCCAGCTCGCATCCCCCCGCCATGCCGATGAAGGATGCGCTGAAGACCGTAATGGGTTCGCCTGCATTCGTGCTGCTGCTCACCGCCGGTTCGGCGGCGTCTTTCCTCAGCTATGGCAAGACGACCTGGACCACGATCTTCTTCCAGCGCACGCATGAAATGTCGCCCGGCGAAGTCGGCTTCTGGTTCGGCGTGATCAACGGGGTGGCGGGCATCCTTGGGACATGGCTCGGCGGCTATCTGGCCGACCTCTTCGGTGCGAAGAACCGCCGCCACGTGTTGAGCGCACCGGCGATCGGCATGGCGCTGGCGGTCCCGATCGCCTTCCTGGCCTATCAGGCATCGACCTGGCAGCTGGCACTGGCGCTGCTGTTCATCCCCACCGTGTGCAACTCGCTCTACTACGGGCCGACCTATTCCTCGGCGCAGGGCCTTGTGCCGGTGAGGGTGAGGGCGATTGCGGCGGCGACCATGCTGTTCTTCCAGAACCTGATCGGGCTGGGGTTGGGGCCGCTGTTTTTCGGCATGCTGTCCGACTGGATCCAGCCGACCTATGGCGCAGAGAGTGTCCGCTATGTGCTTTACGGCGCGGCATTCCTGGGGCTGGTTCCGGCCTATTTCTTTTGGCGTTGCAGCCTGCGGCTGTATGGAGAGCTGGACCAGAAGGATTAGGCAGGGGAAGGCCGGTCGGGCTTTCGCACCGGCTGAACCAATTCGACCAGCACGAAGCTGATCAGCATCAGCAAATACCAGCTGCCGAGCTTGGCGATGGAGACGGGTTCCCACCCGTCTTCCTGGCCCGGATAGTTCCACGCATTGGCGAAAGTGGCGATGTTCTCTGCCAGCCAGATAAATAGCGCCACCAGTCCGAAGCCAAGCAGCAGCGGCATCCACCGGTGCAGCCGGAAATTGCGGAAATGGATGCGCGTGTGCCAGAACAGGAGGGCTGTGAGTGCAAACAACGCGAGCCTGATGTCCACTGTCCAATGGTGCGCGAAGAAATTGACGTAGATCGCGGCCGCCAGCAGCCAAGTGGTCCAGCGCGGCGGATAATGGCTGAAGCGGAAGTCGAAAATGCGCCAGACGCGCGCGATATAACTGCCGACGCTGGCATACATGAAGCCGCTGAAAAGCGGCACAGCACCGACGTGGAGCACGCTCGCTTCGGGATAGGTCCACGAACCGGCAGCGGTCTTGAACAGTTCCATCACCGTTCCGACGACGTGGAACACCAGGATCAACTTGGCTTCTTCCCATGTTTCGAGCCGGAAGGCGAGCATCCCCGCCTGGATGGCGAGCGCACTGAGCGTCAGGAAATCATAGCGATGGAGCACCGCGTCGTCGGGGTAGAGCAGGTGAGTTCCCAGCAGCAGCGCCAGCAATAATGCGCCGAACAGGCAGGCCCACGCCTGTTTGAAGCCGAACAGCAGGAATTCGTACAGCCACAGCCGCCAGCCGGTGCCGGGATCATATGCTTCGAGCCACTGGCGAACCGCCAGGAAGCGCGAATGGGTTGGGATCAATGGCCCTGTTTCCGGCTCAGTTCGCGCATCGCGTCATCAAGCCCGTCGAGCGTGAGCGGATACATCCGGTCGCCCATCAGCTGCTTGATGATCTTGGTCGACTGCGAATAGCCCCATTGTTTTTCGGGCACGGGGTTGAGCCACACGCTGGCCGGATAGGTGTTTGCCACGCGCTGCATCCAAACCGCGCCGGCTTCCTCGTTCATATGCTCGACGCTGCCGCCGGGATGGGTGATCTCATACGGGCTCATCGCGGCATCGCCGACGAACACAACCTTGTAGTCATGCCCGTATTTGTGGAGCACGTCCCACGTCTTGGTGCGTTCCTGCCAGCGGCGCTTGTTGTCCTTCCACACGCCTTCGTAGAGGCAATTGTGGAAGTAGAAGAACTCGAGGTTCTTGAACTCGGTCGTGGCGGCGCTGAACAATTCCTCGCACAGCTTGATGAAGGGATCCATCGAGCCGCCGACATCGAGGAACAGCAGCAGCTTCACGGCATTGTGCCGCTCCGGCCGCAGGTGGATGTCGAGCCAGCCCTGCCGCGCGGTGCCGTCGATCGTCGCATCGAGATCGAGCTCGTCTGCCGCACCTTCGCGCGCGAAACGGCGCAGGCGCCGCAGCGCCATCTTGATGTTGCGGGTGCCCAGTTCCTTGGTGTTATCGAGGTTCTTGAACTCGCGCTTTTCCCAAACCTTGATCGCGCGCTTGTGCTTGCTTTCGCCGCCAATCCGCACGCCTTCAGGATTGTAGCCCGAATTGCCGTAGGGACTGGTGCCACCGGTGCCGACCCATTTGTTGCCGCCCTGGTGGCGCTTCTGCTGTTCCTCGAGCCGCTTCTTCAGCGTCTCCATGATCTCGTCCCAGTCACCCAGAGACTTGATCTTCTCCATCTCTTCGGGAGTTAGGAACTTCTCCGCCACGGCCTTCAGCCAGTCTTCGGGGATTTCGACCGGGTTCTGGCCGTAATCGGTCAGCAGTCCCTTGAAGACCTTGTTGAACACCTGGTCGAACCGGTCGAGCAGGCCTTCGTCCTTCACGAAGGTGGCGCGCGACAGGTAATAGAACGCCTCTGGCGTCTGCTCGATCACGTCACGGTCGAGCGCCTCCAGCAGTGTGAGGTGTTCCTTGAAGCTGGCGGATATGCCCGCGGCCCGCAATTCGTCGACGAAGTTGAAGAACATTGGTGTGGTTTAGCCCGCGCATCTCCGCCGCGCCAGTATTTGCAGCAAGGGCTAGCGAAATTAACGAGACGCTAACCATGGGCGGTTACCGAGCTCTACGGGTAATTATCAGGGGCGTACTTCATGAAGCCGATGCGCTCAACCCTGCCGGGGCAACCGCACTCGAAAAGATTCCAGAGAGTTGCGGCGATGTGACCGTTGGTTGCACCGATGTCGCGGGGATCGTCGAGGCGGTGATCCGTTCTTCGGAAACTCTGCGCGCGGAACATGCCGCGCTGCGTGGCACTGTTACCGCGCTGGAAGCCGACCAGGCCAAGGTTGCCGAAGCGAGTGACGAGGCGCGATTGCTGTCGGAACGAGCGATCGAGCGACTGGGCGAGGGCACTGCGCTGATCCACAGTTCGCTGGGCCAGATCAACGGGCTGCTCGAACTGGTGGAAGCGCTGTCGCAGCATGTCACCAGCTTTGCTGCTGCCATGGAACAGGTCCGCCGCAGCTCGAAGGATATCGAGCAGATCGCCGAAACCACCAATATCCTGGCGCTCAACGCCACGATCGAAGCGATGCGCGCAGGCGATGCCGGGCGCACCTTTGCGGTCGTCGCCAGCGAAGTGAAGAGCCTTGCTAATGACACGCGCAAGGCGACCGAGGAAATCACCACCACGATCGACGCGCTGGGCGGTGAGGCCGCGCAAGTGATCGAACGGATCGAAGCGGGCTCGAAGGCAAGCGGCGAAGCCAAGGCTTCGGTTGCGCGGATCGAACGCACCATCGTCAGCGTAGGCGAGCTGGTGGAAGAGGTCGACAAGCAGAACGACCAGATCGCGCGCTCGACCACCACCATCAGCGACCATGTGGTGCGCGTGCAGGACGTGCTCGACAGCTTCGACAACGCCGCGCGCGACAACGAAACAAAGCTCGAAAAGGCGCACAAGCGCATGGAAGAGCTGGAAATGACCGCGAGCGAAATGTTCGACCGGATTGTGCAGGCCGGGCTGTCGCCCGAAGACAGCATGATGGTCGAAAAGGCACAGGGCTTCGCGCGAGAGATCAAGGAACTCACCGAAGCGGCGATCGCATCGGGCGAGCTCGACTTGGCAGCGCTGTTCGACAGCGACTATCGCGAAATCCCCGGCAGCAATCCCAAGCGCTTCACCACCGCGTTGTCCGATTGGGCGCACCAGAAATGGCGCCCGTTCCTCGACCGCGCAAAGCAGAGCGACAGCCGCGTGCTGGCGGCCGCCTGCACCGACATGAGCGGCTTCCTGCCGACGCACCTTAGCGAGCGTTCGCTGGCACCGACCGGGAACATCACGCACGACACGGCTTTCTGCCGCAACGGCCGGATGATATTCGACCCGATCGACGCCAAGTCCAAGCGCAGCAATGCGCCCTACATGATGGCGGTCTATCGCCAGGAAGGCGACGGCCAGAGCTATATCGTGGTCCGCAACGTCTATATCCCGCTGGTGATCAACGGGCGGCGTTGGGGCGATTTCGAACTGGCTTACAGCTTCGACTGATCCGGGGTCGCGCCGGACCTGTACCACCGGGTTCCGGCGTGGATCGCCATTGCCAGCCAGCCCAGCCCGATCATGGTCGTTGCAAGTGGCGCGGTTCCCATCGGGTCGAGCATTCCCGGCACCAGCATCAGCGGGGCGGGAATGCACAGCAGCGCAAGCACCCAGCGCTTCATCCGGATGAAGGCCCATGCCGCTCCGCCGCAGGTTACAGCGAGCAATCCGAATTTGATCCACACGGGGTAGGGCAGCAGCGCCATGTCGGCATAGGCACCCGCATTGCCAGCGGTAAATTCGGCGACAATGCGGAACATCAGCGCGTTCTCGACCGCGTCGGACAGCGCCGCGATGACGCCCATCCATCCGACCAGGCTCCACCAGCCGGACGGAGTTTCGCTGGCGATGCCCCTGAAGAAGTTGAAGGTCAGCAAGGCGTAAGCGGGCATCAGCAGATAATCGAGCACATTGCCGGTGTGCATACCCGCGATCCTGGCATCGCGCAGCGGATCGCCGGCTTCGCCGAAGATGTGCACCAGATGCTCGTGCTTGCTGGCGAATTCGAGCAGCAGCACCGGGCGGATATCGCTGCCGGGCAGCGGGATCGCCAGCTCGGCCGGAAAATACTGCCGCATCACCAGCATCGTGGCGAGCGTCAGCACAAAGAAGAAAAGCGTCAGCCGGTGATCGCCGAGCCGCATGATGTGCGCCGCCTCAGCTCGGGTTGCGGCGCGCCATAAATGCCAGCCGTTCGAACATCATCACGTCCTGCTCATTCTTGAGCAGGGCGCCGTGCAGCGGTGGGATCGCGCTGTTGGGGTTCGAATCCTGCAGCACATCGAGCGGCATGTCCTCGTTGAGCAGCAGCTTGAGCCAGTCGAGCAATTCGCTGGTGGAGGGCTTCTTCTTGAGGCCGGGGACGTCACGCAGCTCGTAGAAGATATCCATCGCCTTGGTGACGAGGTTCTTCTGGATGCCCGGATAGTGGACTTCGATGATCTCGCGCATCGTCTCGCGGTCGGGGAACTTGATGTAGTGGAAGAAGCACCGGCGCAGGAATGCGTCGGGCAGTTCCTTTTCGTTGTTCGAAGTGATCACCACGATCGGGCGTTCCTTCGCCTCGATCCGCTCCTGCGTTTCGTAGACGTCGAAGCTCATGCGATCGAGTTCCTGAAGAAGGTCGTTCGGAAATTCGATATCGGCCTTGTCGATCTCGTCGATCAACAGCACGGGCAGCTCTTCGCAGGTGAAGGCTTCCCACAGCTTGCCCTTCTTGATGTAGTTGCGGATGTCATGGACGCGCTCTTCGCCAAGCTGGCCGTCACGCAGGCGCGCCACCGCGTCATACTCGTAAAGGCCTTGCTGCGCCTTGGTGGTGGACTTGACGTTCCACTCTATCAGCGGCGCGTCGATCGCCTTGGCGATTTCATGCGCCAGCACGGTCTTGCCGGTGCCCGGCTCGCCCTTGACCAGCAGCGGACGACGCAACGTGACCGCGGCGTTGACCGCCACTTTCAGGTCGTCGGTCGCGATATAGGAGCTGGTGCCTTCGAAGCGGGTCGTATCGGTCATCGGTTTTCCCTTGGAACTTTCCGTTGGCGTTAAGTTAAGCAACAGTTTGGCGCAAGGGTGTCACTGCGGAAGCTAGCGAATTGGAGGGGCCGCCAGCTCAGGCGTCGATCATCTCCCGATCCACATCGCTGGCGTGGTTCTGGATGAAGTTGAAGCGGTGTTCCGGATTGCGGCCCATCAGCCGGTCGACCAGCTCCTTCACCGCGAAGCGCGCTTCGTGTTGTTCGGGCAGGGTGATGCGGATCAGGCTGCGTGTGTCCGGGCTCATGGTCGTTTCGCGCAGCTGGTTCGGGTTCATTTCGCCAAGACCCTTGAAGCGGCTGACTTCGACCTTCTTGCCCTTGAACACGCTGGCTTCCAGTTCGGCGCGGTGCGCGTCATCGCGAGCGTAGCGCGTCTCCTTGCCGCTGGTGAGTTTGTAGAGCGGCGGTTGCGCCAGGTAGAGATACCCGCCGCGCACCACTTCGGGCATTTCCTGGAAGAAGAACGTCATCAACAGCGTAGCGATATGTGCTCCGTCGACATCGGCATCGGTCATGATGATGATGCGGTCGTACCGCAGGTTCTCAGGGTCGCAATCCTTGCGTGTGCCGCAGCCAAGCGCGAGCGCGAGATCGGCGATTTCCTGATTGGCGCGGATCTTGTCAGCCGTCGCGCTGGCGACGTTCAGGACCTTGCCGCGGATCGGCAGGATCGCCTGGCTCTTGCGGTCGCGCGCCTGCTTGGCGCTGCCGCCGGCCGAATCGCCTTCGACAATGAACAGTTCGGTCTCGCGGTCGCCTTCGCCCGAACAATCGGTGAGCTTGCCGGGTAGGCGCAGCTTCTTGGCGTTGGTCGCGGTCTTGCGCTTGATCTCGCGTTCGGCCTTGCGCTTGAGCCGCTCGTCCATCCGCTCCATCACGCTGCCCAGCAGCGCGCGGCCGCGCTCCATATTGGCGGTGAGGAAGTGGTCGAAATGGTCGCGCACCGCGTTCTCGACGAGGCGGGTCGCTTCGGGCGAGGTCAGGCGGTCCTTGGTCTGGCTCTGGAACTGCGGGTCACGGATGAAGACCGACAGCATCACTTCGCAGCCGGTCATCACGTCATCGGCGGTGATGTCTTTCGACTTCTTCTGGCCGGTCAGCTCGCCAAAGGCGCGCAGGCCCTTGGTCAGCGCCGAACGAAGGCCCTGCTCGTGCGTGCCGCCATCGGGGGTGGGCACGGTGTTGCAATACCAGCTGGTCGAACCGTCGGACCACAGCGGCCAGGCAATCGCCCATTCGACGCGGCCCTTTTCCTCGGGAAAGTCCTGGCTGCCGGTAAAGGGCTGGGCGGTGACGCATTCGCGGGCGCCTACTTGCTCGGCCAAATGGTTGGCAAGGCCGCCTGGAAACTTGAACGTCGCTTCCTCGGGCACATCCTCGCTCGCGAGCGAAGGGGCGCATTTCCAGCGGATCTCGACCCCGGCGAAGAGGTATGCCTTGGAGCGGGCCAGCTTGAACAGCCGCGCGGGCTTGAACTGGCGGTCGCCGAATATCTCTTCGTCGGGCGTGAAACTGACGGTGGTGCCGCGCCGGTTGGGCGTGGGGCCAAGGCTTTCGAGCGGGCCGAGCGTTTGGCCCTTGGCGAATTCCTGCGCGTAAAGCTGGCGATCGCGCGCCACTTCCACGCGCGTATGGCTGGAAAGCGCGTTGACCACGCTGACGCCGACGCCGTGGAGGCCGCCCGAAGTGGCGTAGGCCTTGCCGGAGAACTTGCCGCCCGAGTGCAGCGTCGAAAGGATCACTTCGAGCGTGGACTTGCCCGGGAACTTGGGGTGCTCGTCGACGGGAATGCCGCGGCCATTGTCGCTGATCGACAGGCGGTTGCCTTCTTCGAGCCGCACTTCGATCCGGCTTGCGTGGCCCGCGACCGCCTCGTCCATCGAGTTGTCGAGCACTTCGGCGGCGAGGTGGTGAAGCGCGCGGTCGTCCGTCCCGCCGATATACATGCCGGGGCGGCGGCGCACGGGCTCGAGCCCTTCGAGCACTTCGATGGCAGAGGCGTTGTAGTCGCCGCTCGAAGCGGGCGTGTTATCGAACAGATCGTCGGACATGGACAAGCCTATATGCTGCGGCCCAATCGCCGCACAAGCAGGGCGAGGGGGTTTTGCTCAGTCGGTGAAGCGGGCGGGCGCCGGATCGACCACGGTGACGTCGCCCGCCTTGACCTCGCGCACTTCCATCGCTCGCTCGATCACCCCGTTGGTGCCGAAGCGGAAGGCTCCATCGAGACCCAGGAAACCGTCGCGTGCAACAAGCTGGCTGGTGGGGAAGGGCCGCCCGAAGCGCCAGTCGCGCGCCACGCGGAGCGTCAACAGCACAGCGTCGTAGCCCAGCGTCGAAATGCGATAGGGCGCATCGCCGAAGCGGGCCTGGTAGCTGTCGCGGAAGCGCTGGAAGCGCTGGTTCGAGACTGCCGAAAACAGCGCGCCGCGTAGCGCAGCGGTGCGGGTTAGCGCGCTTTCGCCGCTCCACAATTCGGTGCCGAGGATGCGGGGCGATGCGCCGCCTTCCTTGAGCGCGGTTGCGCCTTGCGAGGCGAGTTGCACCCCGTCGGCGATCAGCACCGTGTCGTATCCGCCTGCTTCGCGCAGCCGGTTCGCGGCGCCGATCACAGCGGTGCTGCCGCGATCATAGCGCTCGGTCCGCTTGAGCAGCCCGCCGTAATTGCGCAGTGCATCGCTGAGCGCGCTCTGGGCACGGTCGCCATAATCGCCCGTGGGTAGCAGCGCGGCAAAATTGTTCGCCCCGCGTGACCTTGCAAAAGCGACCGAACGCTCGATCGATTGCTCGGGGATATGGCCCATCACGAACACATCTGCCTTCGCAACAGTGGTGTTGTTCGAGAGAGAAATCAGCGGCACCCCGGCCCGGCGGGCCACGGATTCCACCGCAGGGACATTCTCCGCCAGCATCGGGCCAAGGATCAGCTTGTTGCCATCGGCAACCGCCTTGGTTGCGGCGGCGCCGGCGCCTTGCGACGTGTCATAGGTGGTGATGCGCAGGTTTTCCGCGCTGGTGTCGAGAATCGCCATGTTTGCGGCATTGGCGATCGACTGGCCGACCGGCCCGTTGCGGCCCGTCAGCGGCACCAGGATCGCGATGCGGTGGCGCGTTTCGTCGGTGGGAAGCTCGGTCGCGCTCGGCTCGGGCGCGGGGCCCACTTCGGGCGGAGGGGCGCCCGGCCCGGTCTTGGGGATCATCTGACAGCCTGCCAGCAGCAGCGCAGTGCCCCCCACAACCAGGTTGCGCCGATTGAACAAATTCCGCTGCATACTTGCCGACCCTATCCCGGCTGTTCCAAAGAGGCCATGTGAACAGTGACGCATCCGGAACCAGCCTTTCTGAACCTCTTCCAAGAGGCCTCTATATCGTTGCCACGCCGATTGGCAATTTAGGCGATATAACGCTCCGTGCGGTCGATATCCTGCGGCGCTGCGATGCGGTCGCCTGCGAAGACACAAGAGTGGCAGGCAAGCTGCTCAAACACCTCGACATTTCGAAGCCGCTGATTCGGCATGACGACCACGCGAGCGAGAAAGCGTGCGATGCGCTGGTCGAACGAATGCACAATGAAGCGGTGGCGCTGGTGAGCGATGCGGGCACGCCGCTGATTTCAGACCCCGGCTATCGCCTCGTGCGCGCGGCCCGCGAGGCGGGGGTAGCGGTCACGACCCTGCCCGGGCCATGCGCCGCGATCGCCGGGCTCACGCTGGCAGGCCTGCCGACCGACCGCTTCTTGTTCGCCGGTTTCCTTCCGGTGAAGGACAAGGCGCGCGGCGAGGCGTTGCAGGCGCTGGCGGGTATTGACGCGACTCTGGTGTTCTACGAGAGCGGGCCGCGCCTGGTGAAATCGCTCGAAGCGATTGCCGATATGTGGCCCGCGCGCGAAGTCGCGGTCGCACGCGAGCTGACCAAGCTTTACGAGGAGTGCCGCACCGGCAGCGCCGCTGGGCTTGCCGCGCATTATTCGGAACATCCGCCCAAGGGCGAGATCGTGCTGCTGGTCGCTCCGCCGGGCGCGGAAGAAGCGCCCGAGATCGACGCCGATGCCATGCTGCGTGAGGCGCTGGCCAGCCTCAAGCCCTCGCAGGCCGCAGCGCAGGTCGGCAAGGCGACCGGGCTCGACCGCAAGGCGCTCTACGCGCGGGCCATGGAACTCAAGGCCGAATGAGCCGCCAACGGGCCGAACGGGAAGGGCGCAAGGGCGAATGGCAAGCCGCGTAATGGCTCCGCCTGAAAGGCTGGTCTGTGCTTGACCAGCGGGTGAAGACCCCACGTGGGGAAATCGACCTGATCGTGCGGCGCGGCGGCGTGGTTGCATTCGTCGAAGTCAAATGGCGCCAGCGCGCGGCCGATCTCGACCATGCGATCGAGACCTGGCGCCTGCGCCGGGTGGCCGATGCGGCCGAATGCGTGGCGCACAACTATGCTGCGCAGGGCGAGGACATCAGGATCGACGTGATCCTGCTTGCACCCGGGGCCTTCCCGCGCCACATCGTCAACGCCTGGATGCCGTGAGATTTCAGCAACCCCGTTCGTGCTGAGCCTGTCGAAGCACTGCACTTTTTCGGGTGCGTCGGTATGAAAGCAGTACAGCCCTTCGACAGGCTCAGGGCGAACGGAGATGATTGAATGACACTACGCGTCGCCGTCCAGATGGACCCGATCGAAACCGTCAACATTGCGACGGATTCGTCCTTCGCCCTGATCGAGTCCGCGCAGAAGCGCGGGCACACGGTTTACGAATATCACGTCGAAAGCCTGACGCTGGACGCCGACGACCGGCTTTATGCGCAATGCTTCCCGGTGACGGTGCAGCCGGTGCAGGGTGACCACGTGACCAAGGGCGAAGCGGTGCGGCTCGATTTGGGCAAGGATATCGACGTCGTGCTGATGCGGCAGGATCCGCCGTTCCATATGGGCTATATCACTGGCACCCACTTGCTCGAACGCATCAAGGGCGAGACGCTGGTGGTGAACGACCCGGTCAGCGTGCGCAACGCGCCGGAAAAGGTGATGGTGCTCGATTTCCGCGAGTTCATGCCGCCCACGCTGATCACTCGCTCGGTCGACGAGGTGCGGCGCTTCATGGCCGAACACGGCGCGGTGGTGGTCAAGCCGATCCACGGCAATGGCGGCAAGGCGATCTTCCGCATCCCCGAGAATGGAGAAAACCTTTCCGCCCTGTTCGAAGTGTTCAACCAGATGTGGCCCGAAGCGCATATGGTGCAGCCCTTCCTTCCCGAAGTGGCCGACGGCGACAAGCGCATCGTGCTGATCGACGGCGTGGTGGCCGGTGCAATCAACCGCATCCCGGGCGAGGGCGAGTTCCGCTCCAACATGGCGGTGGGCGGCAGCGCCCAGGCGACGACCCTGACCGCGCGCGAGCAGGAAATCTGCGATGCGCTGGGCCCGGTGCTGCGGGAGAAGGGGCTGATCTTTGTTGGGATCGACGTGATCGGCGGCAAATATCTCACCGAGATCAACGTGACTTCGCCCACCGGTATCCGCGCGATCGACCGGTTCAACGGCACCGATATGCCGGGAATGATCTGGGGCGCGATCGAAGCGCGGTTGAGGTGAGTCCGCTTTCGGGAACTTGAGAGCGCAACGTTGCCGTCCGAAACTGGGTGGAAAGCGGAAGTGACCGCCTCTCCAAGAACTTTGAGACTCTCACTCTCAATTTTCACACGGAGAGGGCTGGAGATGTAGTTTGATGCCTTTCCGCTCGGCGCGAATTGGATCACCGGCTTTGCAGCCAGCAACCTCACTAGGCAGGACAATTTTAACTCCAGAAATTCCATCGGCAGTAGACGCAGCGAGAACCAGACCGGGCGTGCGTCCCTGTAATCGGCTGTGCCCTACACTCAATTGTGTGATCTGAGCGATAACTGGCTCACCAGGCTCAACGTATGTGTCAAGAGGGTCTCGCCAGAGAAAAATAAATATTGGCACCAACAGCAAAAGCGGCAGGAGATAATGCACCTTATAGTCGTAGCGAAGGAGCCAATACAGTTTCTTCAACGCGTCCATTCAACAACTATGGGTCAATTCTCAGAGCCGCACAACTGGGGTTGTGATCTAGGCTCAGGACCCATTAAATCGCTTGCCTTGGCGGCGAAGCCTTGATTCACTCGCGGCACTGAGGAGGTGCTGCG
>NZ_JAZDQV010000013.1:0-73136 GCF_036324225.1 Altererythrobacter litoralis | reverse complement strand
AAGCTCAGACATCCGCAGCACCTCCTCAGTGCCGCGAGTGAATCAAGGCTTCGCCGCCAAGGCAAGCGATTTAATGGATCCTGAGCCTAGAGCACCCCGTCCCTTTGCTTGCCGCTGGGGAAGCGCTTGACGAGTGCGGCAAGTTGACCGGAAGCGCCCTTTTGTTAGCGTCTGCAACAGAGACCGGAAAAGAGCGGCCGCAGCAGGAGAGAACCTTGCGCCAATTGCAGGGCATGGATGCCTCGTTTGTCGCGATGGAATCGCGCAATTCGCCGATGCATATCGGCTCGATCCTGATCTACAATCCGGCGACCGCGCCCGGGGGCTTCGTCCGTTTCAAGGACATCCTGGCCTTCTTCGAAAGCCGCATGCAGCTCAGCCGAACGATCCGCCAGCGACTGGTAAGGGTGCCGTTCGATCTCGATTATCCCTATTGGATCGAAGACCCCGCCTTCGATCTCGAATACCATGTCCGCCACGTCGCCTTGCCCAAGCCGGGCGACTGGCGCCAGCTGTGCATCCAGGCTGCGCGTATCTTCGCGCGCCCGCTCGATCTTGACCGTCCGCCATGGGAATTCACCGTGGTCGAAGGGCTCGACAATGTGCCCGGCGTTCCCAAAGGCAGCTTTGCCATGGTCACCAAGGTCCACCATGCAGCGATCGACGGGATGAGCGGCATTGACCTGATGGAGGCGATGCATACGCTGCGCGCCGACGAGCCGCCGCCGGACAAACCCGACACATGGAAGCCCGAGAAAGTGCCCAGCCCGGTCGAACTGCTCGGCAAGAGCTATCTTCATGCGGTCACCAACCCATGGAAACAGCTGGAAGTGGCAGCCAAGGCCGCGCCCGGCCTCGCCAAGGCGATCAAGGGCCTGGCGGTCAAGGACTTCGAAGTCAGTTCCGACCTTGTAGCTCCCAAGACGCGGTTCAATCGCGTGATCTCGTCGCATCGCGTGGTTGAAGGGCGCAGCTTCAAGCTCGATGACATCAAGACGATGCGCGCGCTTGCGCCAGGAGCGAAGGTCAACGACGTGTTCCTGGCGATCGTCGGCGGTACCTTGCGTAAGTATTTGCTGGCCAAGCAGGACCTGCCCAAGAAGACGCTTACCGCGATGGCGCCAATTTCGGTCCGGTCGGCAGGCGAAAAGGGCGACATGGGCAACCAGGTTGCTGCTATGATCGCGCCGCTCGGCACGCATATTGCGGACCCGGCCGGGCGGCTCCAATTCGTCCATTCGCAAACCACCAACAGCAAGGCGATGACCGAAGCGCTGGGCGCGCGCAACATGACCGAGATCAGCAAGGTCAGCCCGGCGCTATTTATGGCCTTGGGCGCGCAGCTCTATACAAGGCTGGGCCTCGCCAATCGCACCATGGCCCCGCCCTTCAGCACAGTTGTCACCAACGTTCCGGGGCCGCCGGTGCCGATCTATTCCAGCGTAGCGCGGCTTGAGAGCATGATGGGCCTGCTCTGCCTGACCGACGGCATGGGAGTAGGCCACGTAGTGCAAAGCTATTGCGATGAGGCGACAGTCATCTTCACCGCTTGCCGCGAGCTGATGCCTGATCCCGAATTCTATGTGCAGTGCATCGAGGACAGCTTCGCCGAGCTGCTCGCAGCGGCAAAGGCGCTCGGCGCAAAGCCCGCCGTTCCGGCCAAGCCTGCGGCCGCAAAGCCGAAGTCGCGCAAACCCGCCGTCAAAGCTGCGGCGAAACCCGCTGCAGCCAAACCGAAAAGCAAACCGCCAGCGAAGCGCAAGACCGCCACGCGCAAGGCCAAGAAGCCCTGATGGGCCGGGATCACAACAAGGCAAGGGAAGCAGAGATGGCCACATTGGCAATGGTTGAAGAGGAACTGGACCGCGCGGCACGCCCACCAAGCAGGTTCTGGACCCTCGCGGAAGGTCGCGCGCTGTTCGAACTCGGCGCCTTTTACATGATGCGCCCATGGCTGTCGCAATTGCCGCGCGGCGACGGGCATGCGGTGAAGGTGCTGCCCGGCTTTATGGCCACCAACAATTCGACCGCGCCGATGCGCAATTTGCTGCGCGACCTCGGCTATGACGCACATGGCTGGGCCAGCGGGCGCAATGTGCGGGTCAACAATGCCCTGATCCAGCGGCTGGAGGACCAGCTCAAGCGGCTCAACGACAACAGCGGCGGCAAGGTCTCGCTGGTCGGATGGAGCCTTGGCGGCGTACTCGCGCGCGAGCTAGCCAAGCTGCACCCGGAGCGCGTGCGGCAGGTGATCTCGCTCGGCAGCCCGATCTCGGACGACCGCGGGCACACCAATGCGCGTCGGCTGTTCGAACTGCTCAACGGCAAGGAGCCTGAGCCGATGCGCGGCGGCAGGTTTCAGGGGCTGGACGAAGCGCCGCCAGTGCCAACCACTTCGATCCTGACCAAGACCGACGGTGTGGTTCACTGGCGCGGATCGGTGCAGAAGCCGAGCCGGACGCCCAGCGAAAACATCGAGGTCTATGCCAGCCATATCGGCCTGGGCGTCAATCCCAGCGTGATGATTGCCCTTGCCGACCGGCTGGCGCAGCCCGAAGGCGAGTGGGCGCCATTCGAGCCGACGCTGGCCCAGCAATGGATGTTCCCGAACACCGGGTTCAACTGAGCGCAGCCGGGGCGGCGTCCCGGCTCAGAACATCTTGCGCAGGTCGACGCCCAGATAGCGGCCGGTC
The DNA here is from genome assembly GCF_036324225.1 of Altererythrobacter litoralis. Taxonomy (NCBI): domain Bacteria; kingdom Pseudomonadati; phylum Pseudomonadota; class Alphaproteobacteria; order Sphingomonadales; family Erythrobacteraceae; genus Altererythrobacter; species Altererythrobacter litoralis. The sequence continues at coordinate 70,443 of NZ_JAZDQV010000013.1, read as the reverse complement.
GGATCGAGCAGGAACGGCTGATAACGCAGCGGCGTATTGCCTTCCGCATCGCGTACGCGCCGCCGGGCGTCGAACAGATTGTCCGCCCTCATCGAAATGGTGAACCCTTTCAGGAAGCCGGATTCGGTGCCCGTCAGTCGCCCGATATCGGCGAAAACGCGCATGTCGATCCGCACCAGATCAGCGAAATAGAGCGGGCTGGTGCCGGTCACCGAATTGCCATTGATCCGCGCGCTACCCGTATAGGTACCCGAAAGCCGCAGCCCCTTGCCGTCAAGGAACAGCCCCGCTTCAACGCGGGTCGAGTGCTTGGCCTGGCCGAAGTCGCCCTGGGCATCGCCATCGAGGAGGTCCAGCACCGGGCCGCCCTCTGCAATTACGATCTGGTTGTCGAGTTCGATCGTGTGGGTGAGATTGAAGAAATAGCGCCCTTGGCCGGAACCTCCGCCGAAACCGCCAGGCCCGCCGCGTCCGCCCATCATGGGGCCGCCCTGAGGCCTGCCCGCAGGAGCAGCACCGGGCGCTCCACCAGCAGGGGCGCCGCTAGGTCCGCCCGGTCCGCCACGCATCTGCGAGGGATCCATGCTGCAAATCCGCTCGCGGAATTCGCTCAGGCGCGCACGATCGATAGTGCCGTCTTCGCCCTTGAAGCGCTGGAGCATGCCCTGCGCACGGGTAAGGTCGAAATCGGGGAACAATGCCGTGAGGTCTTCGCCGCGTTCGATCGCACCTGCGACCTGGTCAAGGAAAGCCATCCCGTCATCGGCGCAAAGCCGCTCGCGGAACTGCATGAAACGCGCGCGCTGTTCTTCGGTCGGCGGGCCACCGGCAAAGCCCCCCGGAGGTCCACCCCGGCGCATTTCGCCGCCCGGGGCGCTTGGCGGGCTTCCAGCCCCTGACGGAGCGCCGCCGCGCGCTTCGCCATTACCGCGCGGAGCCGGCCTGCCGATCGAACCACGGGTCGTGAGGCCAAACACCAGCCGCTCGCCGCGTGTGCGGGCGTAGGTGACCGGCCGCCGGTCGAGCGACAGCAGCCTGCCATCGACATCGCGCGTCACTCGATCCGGAAATGCCGCTTCAACCGCAGCCGAAAGCGCCGGCAAGTCGCCAGTCACATCGCGCGAACGGTTGCGAATGTATTCCGCCGAGAACTGCGTATCCTTGATGAAGGGCAGTTCCCATGACGCGTTGAAGCGCCAGTCACGTTGCGTTTCGGCCAGGAGATCGGGATTGCCGCCCGTAATCACCGTGGCCAGCACCGTTTCGCCATTGGCAAGATCGAACACCGGAACGTTGAAGGTTTCGACGCGCGGATTGCCGAGGTTGCCAAGCGAAGGCGCGACTTCGCGCCACACATGCGTCACCTGCAGGTTGAGATTATCCCACGGCGACCAATTGATCCCCGTGCTCCAGTCAGCCAGCGTGCCGAAATCCGACAAATGGTTGATACCGGCCTGCGCGTTGAGCGTGATCGTGCCCAGCGCATCCCACACCATGTCGCGGCGGCTGGTGATCGGGATCACGACGTTTACGCCCGCCTCGAGATCGCCGCGCGTCAGGCGCGTGTCGAAGGCAGTGCGCGTATCGCTGCTTTCGATCCGGTCCCACTCATAGCCAAGATCGAAAGTCGTGCTCAACTCGCCGGCAGGCAAGTAAAGCGGCGCACCGCGCGCAGTAAACTTGCCCCGCCCGGCCCAGGTCTTGGTTTCGGCAGTGTCGAATCCATTGTCCGCGACATCGGGAAGCGGCGCATCGAGCGCGAGCGCTCCTGCGGCGGCCGCATCGATCAGGTCTTGCGTATCGAACCGGCGATCAATCTCGACAGAGCTCAGCGCGTGGCTGGCGTCAATCGTCGCTGTCAGCTGAAAACTGCCGACCGGGCGGGTCCAGGTTGCGGCGGTCGAGAACGTATCGCTCGAGCTGCGGCGCTGCAGCGGGTCGCGCTCGCCGAATGTACGCAGCGCCGAACTGTCGTCGGGCGCAACAAGCAGCACAGTGTTGAGGCCCGACAGGTTGAGGCTGTCGCTGCGCTCATATGTGCCGTTGAAGCTGAGCGAGGAACCGCTTTCGATGAATGCCTTGGCCCAGTTCGCCGTTGCCTCGAAACTGCGGCTATCGGCCACCAGGCTACGATATTTCGCCGGATCGGGATCGCCGGAAACGTCGGGCTGCAAACTGCCCGGCTGAACAACTCCGCGCTCTGCCTCGGTCAGCATCGACACGTCGCCAGCTTCGAGATTGACGTTGAGCCGCCCGCCATCCTTGATCCGCAGCATGGTGAACTGCTGCTCGTTGCGGAAATATCCGCCACGGTCCGGCCCTTCGAACTCCAGCTCGATCTCGCGGCTGGAGTAGCTGTCCTTGAGGATCATATTGACCACCCGGCGGTCGGGCGGGAAGCCGAAACGCTGCGCCACTTCCTCAGGCAGGACTTCGATCTTAGCGATCGATTCGGGCGGATAGCTGCGCATTTCGCGGAAGCTGCTGATACGGATGCCGTTGACGAGGAACACCGGCGGGCCGCCACCGCGCCCGCGCGACGAGCCAGTCTGGGGGCCGATCGCGGCAATCAGTTCCTCAACCGAGTTCGCACCAACAGCCAGGATGTCTTCCTCGTTGAGTTCGAGAACCGGCGCTTGCTCGACATCGAGCTGGCCGCGCATGCGCTGCGCGCGAACCACGATCCCCGTCTCAGCGGCGATATCGGCTTCTTCGACCAAAGTGTCCTGCCCCTGGGCAGCGACGGCAGCGGCGATAGGGGTCTGCGCCTGGGCAACGCCGGAAAGCGTCCAGGCAAGGCAAGTCCCCAGCAAAAGGGTGTGTTTCGGGCTCATGGCGAGCGCCCTTCTCCTAATTACAACACTAGCACAATCGGCTGAAATGTATTGATTTGCATCAATTGACATGAACCCTGGCGCAATCGGGTTACGCCGAGGAACGGCCCTGCAACGCACGAGGCTTCCATTTTGCTCCCGGCGCGGCTAAAGCGCGCGCCAATTCGCCTCCATAAACTGAACTAAGGATTTACATGGCCAAGGAAGAACTCCTCGAAATGCGCGGCAAGGTGGTCGAACTGCTGCCCAACGCGATGTTCCGGGTGGAGCTCGAAAACGGTCACGAAGTTCTGGGGCATACCGCCGGCAAGATGCGCAAGAACCGCATCCGCGTGCTGGTGGGCGACGAAGTGCTGTGCGAGCTGACGCCGTATGACCTCACAAAGGCGCGCATCACTTACCGCTTCATGCCCGGTCGCGGCGGTCCTGGCCCGCAGTAATTCGGCGTGGGTTCGCCCAAGCTCATCCTAGCATCTGCCAGTCCCCGGCGGCGCGAGCTGATCGCGCGGCTCGGAATTGTGCCCGATGCAATTGCCCCCGCCGAAATTGACGAAAGCCCCCTCAAGGGCGAACTTCCTCGCGACTATGCTGTGCGCATGGCGCGCGAGAAAGCCATGGCGGTCGGGGGCGAAGGGCACATTCTCGCCGGAGACACAGTGGTCGCTGTCGGACGCCGTATTCTGCCCAAGGCCGAGGATGAAGCTACTGCGCGGCACTGCCTCGAACTGCTGTCGGGCCGCAGGCACCGCGTCCTGTCCGCCATCGCGCTGAGATCGCCCGACGGCGCGCTGCGCGAAAAGCTGAGCGAGACGAGTGTTCGCTTCAAGCGGTTGAGTGAAGAGGAAATCGCCGCCTATCTCGCCAGCGGCGAATGGCACGGCAAGGCTGGCGGCTATGCCATCCAGGGCGCGGCCGAGGGCCTGATCGCGTGGATCGAAGGCAGCCATTCCGGCGTGGTCGGCCTGCCATTGTTCGAAACGCGCGCCCTGCTCAAGTCTGCGGGTTTCGACATTGGCTGACACCTGGCTTGTCGAAGAGGGGATCGGCGAGGAACGCGCGATCCGGTTCGAACAGGGGCGCATCGTCGCGGCGCGGATGCGCTGGCCCGGGCGGCTCGTGCAAGGCGCTGTTGCCGAAGCGGCTGTGGTGGAGCGGTTCCCGCTTTCGCCCAACGCTATTGTTCGCTTCGCTACCGGTGAGGAAGCGATCGGGCGGCGCCTGCCCAAAGCGGACAGCGAAGGATCGACGGTGCGTATGCTGGTCGAGCGCGAGGCGATTGCCGAACGCGGGCGGCTGAAGCGTGCGCAGGCAGTCAAGACCGAGCAGCCGCTCAACTTAGCGCCATCGCTGGCTGAAAGCCTGCGCGAAGAAGGCCAAGATGTGCGGATCGTTCGTCGTTTCCCTGATGATGCCGATTGGGAAGAGCTGTTTTCCGAAGCATGGACCGGCGAGGTCGCTTTCCACGGCGGCTCACTGCTCTTTTCGGACACGCCTGCCATGACGCTGGTCGATGTCGATGGATATCCGGTCGAGGCGATCTGCTCCAACGCAGTCCCGGCCTTGGCGCGCGCGCTGCGTCGGTTCGACATCGGTGGCAGCATCGGCATCGATTTTCCCACCCTGTCCGACAAGGGTGACCGGCGCGCGGTCGATGCAAAGCTCGAGGAGCAATTGGCGGGCTGGCCGCATGAGCGCACTGCCATGAACGGCTTCGGCTTCGTCCAGATCGTTGCCCGGCTGTCGCGTGCCTCGATGCTGCGCTTGGTCTCGCTTGATCGCAGCGGAGCCGCTGCGCGCCTGTTGTTGCGCCGCGCCGAAGCGGTGAGCGAACCCGGCGCCATCCTGCTCAGCTGCCATCCGGCGGTCGCTGCACGTCTCATGCCCAACTGGCTCGCCGAACTTGCCCGCAGGAGCGGCCGCGAAGTTCGTGTGTCGCCTGACCCCGGTCTTGCGCTGGAGGCCGGATTCGCACAGGCAGTACCGCTATGACCAGCAAGACGAAGACCTGCCCCATCTGCAAGAAACCGCGGCAAGCGCAATTCGCGCCCTTCTGTTCGAGCCGCTGCCGGGACCGCGACCTCGCGCAATGGTTTGGGGATGGCTATGCCGTGCCCGGCCGACCGGCCATGCCCGAAGAAATCGCCGGGGAAATCATCCGCGACGACCGCGACTAGCCGAATTTCGGGCAATTGGCGCTTGCCAAGGGCGCACAGCTTCGCCATAGGCGCGCTCTCATTCGCTCGCCGGTGTTTTGCACCGTCGCCGCAGCGATGCCTCGGTAGCTCAGTTGGTAGAGCATACGACTGAAAATCGTAGTGTCGGTGGTTCGATCCCGCCCCGAGGCACCACTGCGCCTGCGCGCGATGCCCAAGGCGGCATGCCAGAGCGTGTTTGCCAATTTCAACCGTTGAGAGTAAGGCTTTTCGCCTCGCCCCGGCCACCGCGTTGCGCTATCGCATCGCATGCCGGGGCGGCGTATTTTTGCAGCAGGATGATCCCACCATGTCGCGTCGCCGCCAGATCTACGAAGGCAAGGCCAAGATCCTATACGAAGGCCCCGAGCCGGGCACGCTGATCCAGTATTTCAAGGATGATGCGACCGCCTTCAATGCCCAGAAGAAGGGCACGATCAACGGCAAGGGCGTGATCAACAACCGCATTTCGGAATATGTCTTCACGCGGCTGGCGCATATCGGCATCCCGACGCACTTCATCCGCCGCCTCAACATGCGCGAGCAGTTGATCCGCCAGGTCGAGATCATCCCGATCGAAGTGGTTGTGCGCAATGTTGCCGCAGGCTCGATTTCGCAGCGCCTCGGCATCCCCGAGGGAGAGCCGCTGCCGCACACGCTGATCGAATATTACTACAAGGACGATTCGCTGGGCGACCCGCTGATCGCCGAAGAACACATCGCCTGTTTCAACTGGGCCGGCCCCGAAGAGATGCAGGACATCGCCGCGATGGCGATCCGCATCAACGACTTCATGTGCGGCATGTTCGCCGCGATCGATATTCGCCTGATCGACTTCAAGCTGGAATTCGGCCGCATCTATGACGGCGATTTCAGCCGCGTGATCCTGGCCGACGAGATCAGCCCCGATGGCTGCCGCCTTTGGGACATGAAGACCGGCGAAAAGCTCGACAAGGATCGCTTCCGGCGCGACCTGGGCGGAGAAAGCGAAGCCTATCAGGAAGTCGCGCGCCGTCTCGGCCTGTTGCAGGGCGACGACAGCAGCCCCGGCGAAGTGTTCGACCTTTCGGCCCACCGCGGCCGGTTGCGCGGCGCACCTCCGAAAGCGAAGAAGTAAGCACGCCAACAAATTAGATTGGCGATCACTTGCCAGCCTGCGTTTAGTAGGTAAGCAGGTGGTATGCGATTTCCCGTGATGCTTGCGGCGCTTGCCGCATTCGCCCTTCAGCCAATTCCTGCCTTCGCCGAGCAGCCTGCAGCTCCAGCTGCGGCGGCGGCTGAGCCGCTCTGGGCCTTCGAGGCGAGCGATATCCCGGTCGACCCGGCCTATCGCTTCGGCGTGCTCGACAATGGCATGCGCTACATCCTGCGCCAGAATGCCACGCCCGAAGGCACGGCAATGGTGCGGCTTCACATCGGTTCGGGCTCGCTCGACGAGAACGAAGACGAGCGCGGGCTCGCGCATTTCCTCGAACACATGGCCTTCAACGGATCGAAGCGGGTTCCCGAAGGCGAGATGATCAAGCTGCTTGAGCGCGAAGGACTGGCCTTCGGCGCTGACACCAATGCTTCGACCGGGCTGGAACAGACGGTCTATCGGCTCGACCTTCCGCGCAATGACGAAGGCCTGCTCGAAACCGTGCTGATGCTGATGCGCGAGACTGCGAGCGAACTGCTTATCGAAGAAGATGCGGTGGCGCGCGAACGCGGCATCATCCTGGCCGAACGGCGCGACCGGACCAATTTCGCCTACAAATCGCTGATCGACCAGCTCGAGTTCACGGCGCCCGGCGCGCGCTTCATCGACCGGCTGCCGATCGGTGCGCTGGAAGTGCTCGAGAATGCCCCGGCAGCCACTTTGCGCGGCTTCTATCGCCGCACGTATGTCCCCGCAAACACCACGCTGGTGATCGTGGGCGATTTCCCGATTGACCTGATGGAAGCGCGCGTGCGGCACTGGTTTGCCGACTGGACCGCCGCGCCCGATCCGGTCGAGCCGGTTACCGGCCCGGTAGATATCGCGCGGAGCGGTGAGACCGACATCTATGTCGATCCCGCACTTCCCGAAAGCGTCAGCGTTTCGCGCTATGCCGCTTGGGAGGATCGACCCGACACGATCGCAAATCGCCAGCTAGGCCTGCTGCGCCAAGTCGGATACGGCATCGTCAACCGGCGGTTACAGGCGCTGGCCCGCAGCGCGGATGCGCCTTTCCGCGGGGCGAGCTTCGGCACTGGAGACCTGTTCGAGGATGCACGCTCAACCACGCTCACGGTAAGCACGTCCGATGGGGAATGGCGCAAGGGACTGAACGCCGCCGGTGTCGCGGTGAGGACCGCACTATCCTATGGCTTCAGCCAGGCCGAGGTAAACGAGCAATTGGCCGCAATCCGCACGTCACTGGAGAATGCCGCCAGCAGTTCCGAAACGCGCACCCATGCCGCGCTTGCGGCCATGGCGCTTTCGCTGGTCGACGATGAGCGCATTCCCTCGACGCCGCAAAGTGCGCTTGAAAGGTTCGAAGAGTTCGCGGGCGAAATCACCCCCGATGCGGCTTTGGCCGCCGTCATGGCGGATGCAGCCGCGCTTGATGATCCACTGATCCGTTACCAGGGCCGAAGCGAGCCCGAAGGAGGAGCCGATGCCTTGCGCGCGGCGTGGAACGAGGTCGCCTCCGCCGAGATCGCCGCGCCCAATTGGGCCGAACAGGCCGAGTTCGCATATCAGGACTTCGGCACGCCCGGCGCCGTCGTATCCGACACGCGCGACGAGCGGCTCGGCATCCGGCTGATCCGTTTCGCCAATGGCGTACGGCTCAACTTGAAGCAGACCGATATTCGCAAGGACCAGGTAAGCTATCGCCTTACACTCGATGGCGGCGAATTGCTCAACACCGCCGACGATCCGCTCAAGACTGCGCTCGTCGCCACGCTACCTGCAGGTGGGCTCGGCAAGCATAGCCAGGATGAACTGGCGACTATCCTTGCGGGACGCAGTGTTGGCATCTCGATCGGCGCAAATGGCGATTCTTTCCAGATGGGCGGCACCACCACTCCGCGCGATCTTGAGCTTCAGCTGCAATTGCTGACCGCAGCATTGGTCGATCCCGGCTATCGCAGCGAAGGCGTCGAACGCTACCGGCGAGGGATCGCACAGTTCTTCGCCAGCCTCGACGCGACCCCCGGGCAAGCGCTGAATAACAAGATCGGAGGTATTCTCTCCGACGGCGACCCGCGCTTCACCCTGCAATCGCGCGAAGCCTATGAAGCGCGCACCTTCGAACAACTCGCGGCCGATATCGGTGACCGGCTGTCCAAGGGTGCAATCGAATTGGCGCTGGTCGGCGATTTCAACGAGCAGACCGCGATCGATAACGTGGCGAAGACGCTGGGAGCACTTGAACCGCGCGAAGCCGAGTTCAACCCGCGTGAGGAGGCCCGCCAGCGGCCGTTCACTGCAGAACGCGGAACGCGCATTATAACCCATACCGGCGAGGCCGATCAGGCGCTCATACGGATGATCTGGCCGACTACGGATGACAGCGACCTGCGCGAAGCGCTGCGGCTGGAACTTCTAGGCCTGGTGGTCCGCGTTCGTTTGCAGGAAGAGCTACGCGAAGCGCTGGGGCAGGCCTATTCGCCTTCCGCCGGAAGCTCCCCGTCGCGCGTGTGGTGCGGCTACGGCACTTTCAGCCTGAATGTTGCGGTGGATCGCGCCCAGCTCGATCCGGCTCGATCGGCGATCGGAGCGATGCTGGACGGCCTGCGCGACGGCAAGCTCGACGATGATACCGTCAATCGCGCGCGCCAGCCGCTGCTCGAAAACTATGACAATCTACTCAAGTCGCTGGGTGGTTGGATGTCGCTCGCCGACCGTGCGCAAAGCGAAGCGGATCGGCTCGATCGCTATTTCGCCGCGCCCGATATTCTGAAGAGCTTCACCGCACAGGATATCGTGTCGGCGGCGCAGCAATATCTCGCCTCCGACGCTGCAGTCGAATTGCTGGTAGTGCCGGAGCCTGCAAAGGACGAGTGATCCCTCTCCACGGTGGGCAATGTCTTGCATGCCGATTGCGCTTGTCGAGGAGCACGCTATAGGCTCCGCGACAGGCGCCCAAGCGCCGTCTGATCCAGCATAGCGAGGAGCACCCCATGAAAGTTCGTGTCCTGGTCCGGCTCAAGCCCGGCGTGCTCGATCCCCAGGGACGCGCGGTGCACCATGCGCTCGAAGGCCTCGGCTTTGCTGGAGTAGTGGATGTTCGGATTGGACGGGTCATCGAGATAGACCTGGCGGACGGCACCAGCGACGAAGCCATCGACGAGATGTGCCGCAAGCTGCTCGCTAACATGGTGATCGAGGACTACGCGGTCGAAAAGCTCGGCCAGGCGGAGCACGCCTGATGGCATTCCGCGCCGCCGTCATCACCTTTCCCGGTTCGAATTGCGACCGCGATATGGCGGTGGCGCTGGAGAAAGTCTCGGGTGTGCCGGCGATCCGCGTCTGGCACGGTGATGCCGAACTTCCCGAAGGGCTCGATTTCATCGCCCTGCCCGGAGGGTTCTCCTATGGAGACTATCTCCGCTCGGGCGCAATGGCCGCACGAAGCCCGATCATGCAGGCAGTGGTGAAAGCGGCCGAACGCGGTGTGCCGGTGCTGGGCGTGTGCAACGGCTTCCAGGTGCTCACCGAAGCCGGCCTGCTGCCCGGCGCGCTGATGCGCAATGCCAGCCAGAACTTCATCTGCCGGACTGTTCCGCTGACGGTCGAGAACAACCAGTCGCTTTTCACCAGCGCCTACGAAGCAGGCGAGGTCATCCGCATCCCGGTGGCGCATCATGACGGCAATTTTTTCGCCGATGACGCAACGCTCGACCGGCTCGAAGGCGAAGGCCGCGTGGCGTTCCGCTATGCCGAACCGTGCAACGGCTCACGCCGCGATATCGCCGGCATCCTCAATGCGCAGGGCAATGTGCTGGGCATGATGCCGCACCCAGAGCGCGCAATCGAGGATGTGCTTGGCAGCAGCGACGGCCGCGCCCTGTTCGAAAGCGTCGTCGGAAGCCTCGTCGCCGCCTGATGCCTCAAAAGCGGTGGCTCAGGCGCGCTGCCGATCAGCCTGACTGAAGAGTTTGAGCGCATCCGAGGCCGACATCGGCCTTCCGAAGTAATAGCCCTGGATCTTGTCGCAACCGAGTGCGCGGATTAGTTCGGCCTCTTCGATCGTTTCGACACCTTCCGCCGTGGTGGTCATGTCGAGACTCTGCGCCATCGCCACCACTGCACGGATGATCGCGAGGCTTTCCGCGCTCTGTTGCTCGGCGCCCTTCACAAACGTGCGATCGATCTTGATGGTCGAGAAGCGCAGCTTGCGGATGTAGCCGAGCGAGGAATAACCCGTACCGAAATCGTCGAGCGCGACGCCGCAGCCAAGCGCCATGATTTGTTCCAGCGCGCTTCGTGCAACGCTGGCGTCGCGCAGGAAGATACTTTCGGTCACTTCAATCTCGAGCCGCTGCGGGTGTAGGCCAGTTTCGGACAGCGACCGCACGACGTCATCGGTAAAGTCCGGATCGAGCAGCTGCTCGGGCGATACGTTGACGTTGACCTTGATGTGCTCCGGCCAGGCAAGCGCCTCCTCGCAAGCCTTGCGCAACACCCAGCGCCCGATCGGTACGATCAGGCGGGTGTCCTCGGCCACGGGTATGAACTTGGCCGGGCTGACGAAGCCGTGCTCAGGGCTGTGCCAACGCACCAGCGCCTCGAAGCTGACTATGTTTTCGCTCTTGGCGTCGACGACAGGCTGGAACTGGAGCTCCATCTCGTGGCGCTCAAGTGCACCTCGCAGCGAGAGCTCGAGTTTGCGCCGCTCTTCCGCCGAGGCATGCAAGATCGGCTCGAACTGGCAATGCCTCCCACCGCCGCCATCCTTCGCGCGATAAAGCGCAAGGTCGGCATTGCGCATCAGCTCTTCGACGGTCTTCCCGTCGCGCGGGCCGATCGCCGAACCGACGCTGGCGCCGACATAGAGCGTGTGATTGTCGACCACATAGGGTTCGGAGAGGCTTTCGATCACCATCTGCGCAACCTTGTCGATCACCCGGTGATCGGTCGCGTCACGGATGACCACGGCGAATTCATCGCCGCCCAACCGCCCGCACAGCTGGTTCTCCCCGATCAGCGCCTTGAGGCGGGCAGAAACCTGCGCCAGCAGCCGGTCGCCAATCTGGTGCCCCAGCGAGTCATTCACCGATTTGAACCGGTCGAGATCAATCATCAGAAAGGCGCAATGTGTGCGCCATTGGTTCGCATATTGCAGCGCCGTTCCCGCCGCCTCGGTCAATTGCAGCCGGTTTGGCAGGGACGTGAGCGTGTCGAAGCGCGCGAGATATGCGATCTTCTCGGAAGATTCGCGCTGCGCTGTGACATCCGATCCGACGCCGCGGAAACCCAGGAACTTTCCGCGCTCATCAAGCATCGGCGTACCCGACAGCTCCCACCAGCGTCGCTGCCCCTTGATCGAAACCTCGACCATGAGGTTGGAGAAGTTTTGCCGGTTCTGCAGCTTGTCGGCGAGTTCATGGAGGCTCGGGGAGAGCCTCGCGCTATCCCAATCCTTGCCCGCGATTACTTCAATGAAGGGCTTGCCCTCAACATCAGCCTTCCTGCTGGACAGGGCATAGGCGAAACGCGGCGAAACCCCGCGGATTCGGCGTGTCGGGCCGACTTCCCACAGCCAGTCGGCCTCGTTTTCTTCGAACTCGCGCAGCAGCAGTGAAACGACCGCTTCCTTTTCGGCCATGCTGATTTCCGAGATTCGGGCTTTCAGGAATGCCCGGCTTCCCTTGATCGTGCCCGCCAATGCCACGCCGAGGAAAACCAGGACGGCCAGGGCCAGCCCCCATTGCTCATGGACCGCCAGCGCAACCAGCGCAGTGAGACCGACGATGGAAACGAAACTCAATACGCCGACCGGTACCGCGCAATAGAAGAGTACCGATCCGACCGCGAGGATCGCCACGATAGTCCCAACCACAGTGGCCTGCGCAGCCGACGCGCCTGGCAAGAAGGCCACCAGCGGAACTGACCACAACAACCCCGAAAGCGCCGGTGTGAGCGTATGGCGCAGCATGTCTGCCTTGCTGATCCGGCGGCGATCCGCATCGGCAAGGCTGCGGTCGACCGACACGCCGCGCACTTGCACCACGACATGCGCCAAACCCCACAGGCCAAGCCAGACCGGGGTCACGCTCCCGAACAGGACCGAAATCGCGAAGGCGGCCATGATCAGATGTCCTGCCATGCGCCGATAGCTGAGCTGCGCCACAGCCGAATATTGCAGGCCACGCAGTCGCGACCAGTCGCCGCTGACCGGTACGGTCAGGCCGAGAATCGCACCAACCGACATGCGCGTCGGCGTGCTGGGCAAGGCGGCATCATGTTCGCTCACCCACCCGCGATTAACCTTGAAAGGTTATATGGCAGTAAAGCTAAGCCCGGAAACGTAGTTAATTTGGCCCTAAAAAACTGAGCTGGAACACAAAATCTGCACTTTGGGTGCAGTCGCCGTGGCCTAGCAGCCGGCCGGGCACCAGCTTCATTCGACCGTCACTGACTTTGCCAGATTGCGTGGCTGGTCGACATCGGTGCCCTTCACCAGAGCGACGTGATAGGCCAGCAGTTGGACAGGCACAGCATAGACCAGCGGGGCGATGAGCGGATGCACTTCGGGCATTTCGATGGTCGCGATGCAACCTTCGCTCGCCTGCTCCAGGCCCTTTGAATCCGATATCAGCACCACCTGCCCGCCGCGCGCACGCACCTCTTCCATGTTGGAAACTGTCTTGTCGAACAGGGGGCCCGATGGAGCGATCACGATCACCGGAACCTGCTCGTCGATCAGGGCGATCGGGCCATGCTTCATTTCACCCGAAGCGTAACCTTCGGCATGGATATAGCTGATTTCCTTGAGTTTCAGTGCCCCTTCAAGGGCAAGTGGGTAATCCTGGCCGCGCCCCAGATAAAGCACGTCGCGCGCCGGGGCGATAAGATGCGCCATCGCCGCAATATCGTCATCGTGATCGAGCGCGGCATTGAGAGCGGCAGGCGCCTCCAGCAGGTGCCGAACAACTTCCTGCTCCTCCTCGCGGCTCATCCGACCTTTCTCCACAGCCATATGTGCGGCGAGCGCGCCCAGGACCGCCAACTGGCAAGTGAAGGCCTTGGTCGAAGCGACCCCGATCTCAGGGCCGGCATGGGTGGGCAGCAGCAAGTCCGCTTCGCGCGCCATGGTGCTGGTCGGGACATTGACCACGACCGCGATCTTCTGCCCTTCCTTGCGGCAATGGCGCAGCGCCGCGAGCGTGTCTGCAGTTTCGCCGCTTTGCGAGATGAACAGCGCCAGTCCGCCTTCCTCGAGCACCGGGTCGCGATACCGGAATTCGCTCGCGACATCGATGTCGACCGGCAGCCGCGCAAAATGCTCGAACCAGTATTTCGCGACCATCCCGGCGTAATAGGACGTACCGCAAGCAACGATGGTGAGCCGCCTGATCGTTGAAAGATCCACATCGAACTGCGGAAGGGCGACCGAATTGTCCGAGCGGCGCAGATAGGAAGAGAGCGTCTGCGCCACCACGGTGGGCTGCTCGAAAATCTCCTTCTGCATGAAGTGGCGGTAGTTGCCCTTCTCAACCGCAGCAGCCGAAGCGCCGGAGTGCTGCTTCGCGCGCGTCACCGGATTGTGTTCCGCATCGTAAACCTGCGCACCGTCGCGCGTGACCACCACCCAGTCGCCTTCTTCGAGATAGGCGATCTGCTGCGTCAGCGGCGCCAGCGCGAGCGCGTCGGAACCGAGATACATCTCGCCTTCGCCATAACCGACCACGAGCGGCGAGCCGAGCCGCGCGCCTACCAGCAAGTCGGGGTAGTCGCGGAAGGCGATCGCCAGGCCAAATGCGCCCTGGAGCCGCGGCAGGACATCACGCATCGCCTCTTCTGGCGTGTCCCCGGCCTCGATCCGACGCGAGATCAGATGCGCCACCACTTCGCTGTCGGTTTCGCTTTCGAACTGCCGGCCATCGGCCTTTAGTTCGTCACGCAATTCCTTGAAATTCTCTATGATTCCGTTGTGGACTATTGCCACACGGTCAGTTGCATGCGGATGGGCGTTGATCGAAGTGGGCGCTCCATGCGTGGCCCAGCGCGTATGTGCGATGCCGACATTGCCACCCGCAGGTTGGTCAGCCAGCACCGCAACCAGGTTCGCGAGCTTGCCTTCGGCGCGGCGCCTCGTCAGCTTGCCATCCTGGATCGTGCAAATCCCTGAGCTGTCATAGCCGCGGTATTCCATCCGCTTCAGGCCATCGACCAGCCGGTCCGCCACCGGGCTCGTGCCCACTATGCCAATGATGCCACACATAAAAATCTCGCTGAATTGAACGGGTCAGGATTAGCGCCGCTAGAGCGCCCCGGCTGAATGAAAGCTTGCCTCTAGCGCACACAACTGGCTCTTCAAATGGCTTCTTGTACCGGTTAACCGCGCAGGCTGGCACGCCAAAGGAATAGCCCCGCACCGATTATCACCGAGGCACCAGCCAGAGTCAGCAGATCCGGCGCATCGCCGAACCACCACCAGCCAAGCACGGTCGCCACAAGCATCTGGACGTAGGAAGCAGGTGCCACTTGCGATGCTCCCGCACGCGAAGTGCCGAGAAACACCATCCAGTGCGCACATGTTGCGGTGAAGGCAACGAAAGCGCAGCGCAGCACGACGTCCCAAGCCGGCCAGCCGAAGTCGAGGCCACCGATGCCAGTAACTTTTGCGCCCAGGGCCGCAACCACGAGCAGCGGCGCAGCGACGATTGCCATGTAGGCTTGCATAGCCAGCGCACTGCCTTGCCCGGCGCAAGCGCGGTGCGCGATCATCATCAGGGAGAAGAACACCGCCGCCACGAGCGGCAGGAGCGCGGGCCAGCCGAGCTCGGCCAGATTGGGGCGCAAGATCAGCACCACACCCACCAGAGCGAAAAGCGATGCCAGCCACACCGCCGGGCGCACCCTTTCACCAAGAAGCGGGCCACTCAGGATCGCTGTGAGTACTGGCGATAGAAAAGTGATCGCCATGGTTTCTGCCAGCGGCATCACATAAATCGCGGAGAAGAACGCCAGGGTGGACAGCGCCAGGCAAGTGCCGCGGGCAAGCTGGAGCCATGGGTTGCTCGGCCTGAAGCCGGCACCCCCTTCCTTCACCACAAGGATTGCGGAAAGCGCCACGGCACCAATGCTGAAGCGCAGGGCGGCAACCGCGACGACCGGCCACGCACCAGCCATGGTCTTGATCACGGCATCGCCCACGGAAAGCGTGGCAAATCCGGCAATGGCGAACAGCAAGCCTGTGCGTTCGTTTTGCTGCACACGAGATTCTCCGGAGTTGCGTTCTGTCCCTTGTCCCTTTCGTCGTTTGAACGACAAAGCAAGCGCTGGTCGGCATTACCCACAAGACGAAGCGGCGTGTGAATGCTCGTGAAGACCGGGCAGCGAGAAAGCCCCCGCCCCAATCATTGCCACCTTAGGAAAAAAACAACCTTTCCGAATTATTCACCAAGCTTCGAGAGAGCATCTTCGCCTAGCGCGGCGATGCCTCGTGGAAATGCAACTAACCGCTTGGGGGCCTCGGAATGAGCGCATTCGGAAGGAAGAATGGACCTGCAGGGATGAATCCCGGAGGCCGTCCGTCCTTTGGCGTGGCCCGCCCGATGAAGTCGGGCGGGGCAGCGCCTGCATCATCGAATCCGGCGGGTGGCGGAGAACAATTCCCGCCGCTGCCGAACGAACCGGCGACAAAGCCTGCTCAACAGGCGCCAGCGCCCAACGGCGGACGCGGTGCCGACGATGCGATGGCGCGGCTCGACGACCGGATGAACGCCGACCACTCTGGCGATTCAGAAGTCGGCGGCTTTGAAGCGAGCATCCACAAGATCAAGGAACAGGTGCTGCCGCGCCTGCTCGAACGCGTCGATCCCGAAGCGGCGGCCACTCTGACCAAGGAAGAGCTGTCGGAAGAATTCCGCCCGATCATCATGGAAGTGCTGGCCGAACTCAAGGTCACGCTCAACCGCCGCGAGCAGTTCGCGCTTGAAAAGGTGTTGATCGACGAGTTGCTCGGATTCGGGCCGCTCGAAGAGCTGCTGAACGACCCCGACGTGTCGGACATCATGGTCAACGGACCGAAGCAGACCTACGTCGAAAAGAAAGGCAAGCTGCAGCTAGCGCCGATCCAGTTCCGCGACGAATCGCACCTATTCCAGATCGCCCAGCGCATCGTGAACCAGGTCGGCCGCCGCGTCGACCAGACCACTCCGCTGGCCGACGCCCGCCTCAAGGACGGCAGCCGTGTGAACGTGATCGTGCCGCCACTTTCGCTGCGCGGCACTGCGATCTCGATTCGTAAATTCTCCGAGAAGCCGATTACCATCGACATGCTCAAAGAGTTTGGCTCGATGAGCGAAAAGATGGCCACGGCGCTCAAGATCGCCGGCGCTTGCCGCATGAACGTAGTCATCTCGGGCGGTACGGGCTCGGGTAAGACGACCATGCTCAACGCCTTGTCGAAGATGATCGACCCGGGCGAACGCGTGCTGACGATCGAAGACGCGGCCGAACTTCGCTTGCAACAGCCGCACTGGCTGCCGCTTGAAACGCGCCCGCCAAACCTCGAAGGCCAGGGTGCCATTACCATCGGCGACCTTGTGAAGAACGCCCTGCGTATGCGCCCCGACCGCATCATCCTGGGCGAAATTCGTGGCGCGGAATGCTTCGACCTTCTCGCCGCGATGAATACCGGCCACGACGGTTCGATGTGTACGCTGCACGCCAACAGCCCGCGCGAGTGCCTGGGCCGTATGGAAAACATGATCCTGATGGGCGACATCAAAATCCCGAAGGAAGCCATCAGCCGCCAGATCGCCGAATCGGTCGACCTGATCGTACAGGTGAAGCGCCTTCGCGACGGTTCGCGCCGAACAACCAACATCACAGAGGTGATCGGGATGGAAGGCGACGTGATCGTGACGCAGGAACTGTTCAAGTTCGAATATTTCGACGAAACCGACGACGGGAAGATCCTCGGCGAGTTCCGCTCAAGCGGCCTGCGTCCCTACACGCTCGAAAAGGCGCGCCAGTTCGGCTTCGACCAAGCTTATCTGGAGGCGTGTCTCTGACAAGCCGCAGCGCGCCGTCCTAGGCGCGCTGCCTTAACTTCCGAAGATCGCCTGCGGCAGCGACATCGCCAGCAACCCGCCGCCGATGATCGCGCAGGCGACGAAAATTCCTGTCCATGGAACCCAGCCGACCCGGTCGAGCCGTTCCACGCGTTCGCGCCGGTTGCGCAGGCGATCCCCCAGCAGGGCGAGCAGCGCCAGCAGAATGAAGCTCGCTCCCGCAAGGGCGACTAGGTCCGCTTCGCTGGCGAACAGCAGGAATTCGGGTTCTTGAAGCATTGCGGAGCACATGGTGTGCCCGGCAGCGCCACGCAATCCCCTGCGCGCTTGCACCTTTCTTCGCAGGGCTTAGACCGGCAAGCGTGAGCCCTCAATCCCGCCAACGTCCGCTGCTTGCCCTGCTGATCAGGCTGGCGGCCGCCGCAACGCTGTCGCTGATGATGGCACTGGTCAAGCTCGCGAGCGAGAGCGGGTTGGCACTCCCCGAAATCCTGTTCTGGCGGCAACTGCCGACTATCCCGCTGATCCTGCTGTTTTTCTGGGCAACGGGCGGGTTGGGAAAGTTGCGAACCACGCGCATGCCGCAACACGGCATGCGGGCGATGATCGGCCTTGCCGCGATGCTGCTCAATTTTGGCTCGGTAACTTTGCTGCCGCTTGCCGAAGCGACGACCTTCAATTTCACTTCGGCAATCTGGGCCGTAATCCTCTCGTCGCTGATCCTGCACGAAAGGATCGGCATTTGGCGCTGGAGTGCGGTGGCGCTGGGTTTTGCCGGTGTGCTGGTGATTGCCCAGCCCGGCGATGGACACATCCCGCTGGTGGGCGCAGCGGTGGCGCTGGGCGCTGCCTTCATGATCGCTGTGATTTCGATCTACATTCGCGACCTGACGCAGACCGAAGATTCACTCACCATCGTGTTCTACTTTTCGCTGCTTTCAGTGCCCCCATTGCTGCTTGCCCTTCCCTTCTTCTGGCACGAGAAAAATGCGGAGCAATGGGCGCTGCTCATCACACTGGGCGTGGCTGGCCTGCTCGGCCAGTACCTGCTCACGACGGCGCTGCGCTATGGCACGGTCGCAAGCGTCATTGTGATGGACTATTCGGCACTGATCTGGGCGACGCTGTTCGGCTGGTGGCTGTTCGAACGACTGCCTCCCGCCGCAACATGGTTCGGCGCACCGCTGGTAATTGGCGCAGGATTGCTGATCGCTTGGCGCGAACATCGGCTCGCCCGTCCGCGCGAACAATCCACCGCTACGTTATAGCTTTGGCGGCCCAAACATCGCCATCTTCGGCAAATGCGGCTATGAAAGCCCTGCAATAAGAAGGATTCGATTCATGCTACGCAAGACGCTGATTGTTGCTGCCCTTGCCGCGATGACTCTCACCGCATCCGCATGCAATACCGTCCGCGGGATCGGTGACGACCTCAAATCGGCGGCGGACGCGGTTGACGAAGAGACCTGATTTTACAGGTCCGTTGCATCCGACCTTCGACGTCGCAGTAAGAAACGGATACCTCGCACCCGCCAAGCAATTGGCGGGTGCTTTGTGTTTGAGGTCCGGCGCTCAGTTCCGGCGATAGACCAAAGTAAGATTGTTCGCAGGCATCGCATAACGCGCGGTGCGCACAAATCCGCTTTGCCTGGCCAACACATCGACATCTGCCAGCTTGCGCAGCCCCCAGTGCGAGTTCCGCTCCTTCAGGCTTGCATCGAACGCTAGGTTCGATGGCGCCGTTTCGACCCCGTCCTCGAAATACGGGCCATAGAGGATCAACGGAGCGCCTTGCTTGAGCAGCCTTGCGGTGCCTCCAAACAGTCCCATGGTCGCCTCCCATGGGCTGATATGCACCATGTTGACGCACAGGATCGCATCCGCGTGCGCGATCGGCCAATCGCTTGACGCTGCATCCAGTTCGAGCGGCGCCCGCAGGTTCGATCCTTCGTATTCCGCTCGCCATGCCGCTATGGACGCGCGCGCATCGGCATCCGGATCGCTCGGCTGCCAATCGAGCGTCGGGAAGCGCCCGGCGAAGTGGAACGCATGCTCCCCGGTCCCGCTTGCGACCTCGAGCACCAGCCCGCTTTGGGGCAACTCGCGCGCAAGCACTTCGGCCAGCGGATCGCGATTGCGCTCGGTTGCGGGGGCGCGTCTTTTCATGGACTTGCCGTTCGGCTGTGCGTCAATTGACCTGCCGCTCGCGCCCTTCCCAATAGGGTTTGCGCAATTCGCGCCGCAGGATCTTGCCGCTGGGATTGCGAGGCATGAGCGGGATCACATCAACGCTCTTGGGCGCCATGAACGCAGCGACCCGCTCGCGAGCCCATGCGATGACGTCATTCGCGTCCACTTCCATTCCCGGCTTGGCGACGAC
The DNA here is from genome assembly GCF_036324225.1 of Altererythrobacter litoralis. Classification (NCBI taxonomy): domain Bacteria; kingdom Pseudomonadati; phylum Pseudomonadota; class Alphaproteobacteria; order Sphingomonadales; family Erythrobacteraceae; genus Altererythrobacter; species Altererythrobacter litoralis. Next base: position 50,821 of record NZ_JAZDQV010000013.1, on the reverse strand, counting down.
GCAGGCCTTGACCTCCTCGCCCCATTTCTCGCTAGGTACGCCGATCACAGCCACTTCCGCGACGGCCGGGTGGCCATAGATCGCGCTTTCGACTTCAGCTGGATAGACGTTCTCGCCGCCTGAGATGATCATGTCCTTGATGCGATCCTGGATGTAGATGTAGCCATCCTCGTCCATCACGGCCGCATCGCCCGTATGCATCCACCCGCCGCGCAGCGCCTCTGCGGTGGCTTCGGGCAAGTGCCAGTAACCGACCATGTTCGATGGCGATTTGATCGCGACTTCGCCGATCTCGCCACGCGGCACTTCGTTGCCCTGCGGGTCGACCACGCGAATCTCGACACCCGGCACTGCCTTGCCCGCCGATCGCATGCGCTTGTTGCCTTCGAGCGAATGATCCTCCGGCGGCAGGATCGAGATCGTGCCGGTGGTCTCGGTCATCCCATAGGCCTGCAGGAAGCGGGCGTTGGGCATGGTTCCCACCGCTTCCTTCAGCAGTTCGAGCGGCATCGGCGCTGCGCCATACATGAGATATTTGAGATTGCTGAAGTCGGTCTCACGGGCGCGCGGGTGCTGCACCACCATCTGCAGAGCGGCTGGCACAATGAACATCTGGCTTGCGCCGCTTTCAATCGCCTCAAGTACGCCCAGCGGAGTGAATTCCGCCTGCACCAGCGCGCGAATCCCGCTGACAGCTGCGATGTTGATCAGCCCGGTGCCTCCGATATGCGCGCAGGGCATGGCCACCAGCATGCAATCATTCGGCTCGTAGTACGTCCACGGCAACTCGGCATCCAACGCATCGTTGCGCAGGGCGAAGAGGTTGGCGTTGGAAAGCACCGCACCTTTGGGGTTGCCAGTTGTGCCTGAAGTATAGAGCTGGAGCACCGGGTCGTTTGCCCCCGCCGGCTCATAGTCCGCAGCGGCAAAGCGCGGAATCGCAAGCCGCATTTCGCTTTCGGAGAAAACCTGCGGAGCCGCCGGAAGGCTCGGCGCGATTTCGCGGCCGACTTCGGCGAATTCGTCACCCGTGAACAACAGCTTCGCACCGGTATCCTGAAGGATATAGCTCACTTCGGGCGGGGCAAGCCGCCAGCCGATTGGCACCATCACCACGCCGCAGCGCGCTGCAGCCATGTAAAGCAGGCAATAGAGGTCCGAATTCTTGCCGAGCCAGGCAATCCGGTCGCCCGCCTTCAGCCCCTTGTCCCAATAGAAGCCGACGATCTGGCGCGTCAGCCGGTCGGTCTCGGCAAAGCTGGTGATGCGACCATCCTGCTCGATGGCGGGGCCTTCCGGGCGCTCCTTGGCCCAGAAGTTCAGGATCTCATCATAGGTGATGTAGGTGTGGTATCCGTTCATGTCCCCTCCCCAGGACTTTGGCCCAGTTTGCGCCTACTAAGGCCTCCCCGCGCTTTCCAAGCCTACAAAGTGCCAGTGCACCAACGGTTCCCGGCCCGGCCGCATCAGCTCCAGCGACCGCTTGCCCGCGCGCGCGGCTCACGCAGCAACAACCAGAGGAACAGCCCTAGCGGTCCGGCCATGAAGGTCGCGACGAGAATAGGAGCCTGGATGAAGCGCGAAAAGCCCTTGGCATCGGCATCGCGCGCGATCCAGATTCCAACGAACAGGTCGAACGCAAGGTAATGCACCCAGCCCATCGTGAGCCCGCCCTTAGCTGAAAACAGCGTTTGCACGCCTTCGATCGAGCTGAAATTGCCGCCCGCCATGCTGCCGCCCGGATCGGCCAGGCCAGTGACCAAGCCGACCAGTATCCCTGCGTAGAGCAGGCTGAGCAGGCCGACCACGAGATAGAGCAATGCGCTGAGCAAGGCCGGCCAGCGCGGCAACAGTATCAGCGCCGCCCAGCTGATCATCGCAAGCATGTTTGCCGCCCCGAAAATTGCATCCCAGCTCATTCACTCTCTCCTTGGTTCTTGCGCCGCCACCACGCCGCCAGCAGGCTGCCGATGACCACGTGATAGACTGCGGAAACCGCGCTCGGCACAGGTGCCAGCGCAGCCTGCATCGGCGAGGCAAATTGCGACGCGAAACTGGGCGCAGACGCGAGCGTCGAGCCGAGCCCGCTGTTTTGCATCCCCACTTCGATCGCGCAGGTGCGCCGCTCCGCCTCGCCTAGCCCCAGCAAGCCGCTGAGCGCATAGCCTAGCGCAAAACCGGTCGCGTGAAGCGCCAGCAGCGCAAGCAGCAGCACACCAGCATATTCCACGATCAGCGGCTTCGACTGGGCGATGATCCCGCCGACAATCAGCACCACACCGATCACCGAGGCGAGTGGCGAAACCGTGGCAATCCGCGCAGTAACGGCGGGAAACAGGCGATTGAGCGCAACGCCCGCCACCACTGGCAGCAGCACGACGGTGATCATTCCCTGGAACAGCGCCCATCGGTCGATCTCGACATAGACACCCGCCAGCCAGCCGGTCAGCAGCGGTGTCGCCACCACAGCAATCATCGTGGAAGCGAGCGTGAGGGTAACCGACAGCGCCAGATTGGCGCGCGCGAGATATGTGACCACGTTCGAGGCCGTGCCTCCGGGGCAGCAGGCGACCAGAATCAGCCCGACCGCCAGCCCGGTTTCGAGACCGAACATTGTCGCAAAGGCGATCCCCGCCAGCGGCATCACCGTGAACTGCAACGCCACGCCGCTCGCAACAGCGCGCGGCAATTTCAGAACGCGCGCGAAATCCTGCGGCGAAAGAGTAAGCCCCATCCCAAGCATGATCACGCCCAGCAGCACGCTCACCAGCGATTGGCCGAAAGGCCTGAAGCTGCCGTCAACCACCCAAAGGAAATGCTCGGGAATTACCCATGCCCAGGCTGTGCCGAGCACTGTCCAGACCGCAAACAGATTGGTCGCCCAGCGGATCATCGCGGCGCACTCTCCCCCTCATTGCCCGCAGGCTTAGCGCGCGCAGACGCGGGTGGCTAGCCGCCCAGCTTGGCCCATTCGCGAGCGGCACGGCGGATACTGTCATTGTCGTGGGTGAAGCGTCCGCCAGCGCGGCGCGTTGCAAGCCCGATTGCTCCCATTGCCACCTCACTCGCTTCGATCGAGCGGTATTTGCGCAATTTTCCGTTGAGGAACGGGTCGACCAGCGGGCTGGCGATGATAGCCAGCCGTTCGCCGAGACGCCGGTCATTCTCGCGCGCGCCTTTAAGCAATCCGGGGCGCAGCAGGTCGAGCCGCTTCAATCCGACCTTCGAGAGTCCGCCTTCGACCTCGCCTTTGACCCGCAGATACAGGTTCTTCGAACGGGGATCGGCCCCAACCGAGCTGATCGATACCAATCGCTGGATACCGGCCGCATGCGCCGCCCGCGCCGTCGCCAGCACCAGTTGCTGGTCGACCGCACGAAAGGCCTCCTCATCCTCGCCGGACTTCTTCCAGGTTGTGCCGAGCGCGGAAATCAGCGCGGTGGGCTGCAAGGCTTCGAACACTTCGCCCCACTTGTCCGGCTCTGCCACGAACAGTTCCATGCGTGCGCCGCGCGGCAGCTTCATCTCACGCCGCGCGATCGCGACAAGGCGCACGTCGCTGCGGCCGATGCACGCATCGATCACCGCGCGGCCGATCAGCCCTGTCGCGCCGACCAGTGCTAGGCGAAGCGGCTCAGACATTGGTCAGCCCTCTTGGCCGCTCGCCATAGATCGCAGCGCAGCGTTCGATTGCGAAGCGGTCGCTCATCCCGGCGATGAAATCGGCGATGACCCGCGAACGGTGCGGATCCGTTGCAGGCAGGCGATCCTGCCATTCCTGCGGCATCAAGCTGGCATCCTGCGAATAGGCGGCAAACAACCGCGCAACCACGTCGCGCGCGCGCTGGGCCGCTGCAACCTGGTCAGAGTGGAAGTAGAGTCGTTCGTACATGAAGCGCTTAAGCCCGCGTTCGGCCTGCGCCATGGCAGGCGAGAAGCCGCCGAGCTGGCGCCCGGCGTCGCGAACTTCAGCGACTGAACCGAACCCGTGCGCCTGTTCGCGCGTGTGCGAGATCACATCGTTAACCATCAGACCGATCTGGTCGCGGACGAGCTCGCGCAGTAGCCGGTCGCGCGGTTCGCGCGGATGGCGACGTTCGACTTGGCGCCACTGCTCGACAAGGAAGTCGAGCTCCAGCAGGTCGTCGAGCGTCAGGAAGCCTGCGCGCAAGCCATCGTCGATATCGTGGTTGTCATAGGCGATGTCGTCCGCCACCGCCGCCACTTGCGCTTCGAGCGAGGGCCACTGGCCGAGATCGAGCGGAAACTCCTCGTCCAGCTCGGCCAACGCCCAGTTCGGCGCAGCAATCGGCCCGTTGTGCTTCGCCAGCCCCTCGAGCAGGTCCCATGTGAGGTTGAGCCCCTCGTGCCCCGGATAGGGGCTTTCAAGGCGCATGACCGTGCGCAGCGCCTGAGCGTTGTGGTCGAACCCGCCATGCCGCTGCATCGCTTCCTCAAGCGCGTCCTCGCCCGCATGGCCGAACGGTGGATGGCCCAGATCATGCGCGAGACAAAGCGCTTCGGTCAGATCTTCGTCGAGGCCCAGCGTACGCGCGATCACCCGCCCGATCTGCGCCACTTCGAGGCTGTGCGTCATCCTTGTGCGGTAATGATCGCCTTCTGGAGAGATGAACACCTGCGTCTTGGAGCGCAGCCGCCGGAAGCTCATCGAATGTATGATGCGGTCGCGGTCGCGCTGGAATTCGCTGCGCGGCCCACGCGCACCCGCGTGCTCCAGCGGAAATTCGCGGCCACGGCTGGCACTTGGATCGGCGGCGTAAGGAGCTCGGTTCATCGGTGGCTGCGACTTAGGTGAGGCACCGCACGGCGACAAGCGAAACAATCGCGCGACATCTGCCAAGTCGGCGATTGTCGGGTTTTGCCTGTCAGCCCTGCGGGGCCAGCGGGAACAGCTGCTCCAGCCAGGCACGCAGATCGTCGACGCTTTGTCCAGGCGCTTCATCTTGCGGCAGGTGACCGATGCCGGGATATTCGACCAGAGTGCTCGCGGGCAGTACGCGGTCGTACCAGCGCCCCGCCTCGACCGGGATCAGCGCGTCCTCTACGCCCCACATCACCAAAGCAGGCATGTCGAGTGCAGCGACCTGCTGTTCAGTAAAGGGCGTCCGCGGAAGCGAGAAACGCGCCACCGTAGCTGCTCGATTGCCCGGATAGCGCAGCATTTCCCAATAGCGATCAACTGCCTCGCGGGTTACGATTTCCTCATTGGAGACGCTTTGCCTGAGCGACCTCTCCACCATCGAACGCGGCGTGAGGTGCTCCATCAACCTGTTGATCACCGGCGTGCGAGCAATAGTGAAGCCGATGTTACCTCCACCTTCGCGCTGCACCGGCGCGCCGCCCGCATCGACCAGCACCATGCCATAGAGCCGGTCCGGATGTTCGATCGCATAGGCAACGGTAAGCCCGCCCCCCATCGAGTTTCCACCCAGTACGAATTGTTCAAGCCCCAGATTGTCGGCCACCGCTTCGATATCGCCAACGAAGCTGGCGGGGGAATAGTCCCCATCAGGCGCCGGTCCGGTAAGACCATGGCCGCGCTGGTCGAAGCGGATCACACGATAGTCTTCCTTGAGCGCATCGACCCAAGGCTGCCAGGTAGAAAGGTCTGCGTTGGAGCCGTGCAGCAGGATGATGACGGGCGCATCGCGCGGCCCCTCGTCGCGCAGATGGACAGTTAAGCCATTGCCGAGTTCCACGAATTGGGAAGGCACACCCGCATATTTGGCCCGCATCTCGGCGGGATCGGTATCCGGTGTACGCAGGAACAGGAAAGCGACCACCACAATTGCAAGCAATATGCCGACTATCCGCAGAACCCGTTTCATCGTTTGCCCTCCATTCCCGCGACCCATTTCCGGACAGCAGCCACACCGTCAGCGTCGACCGTGCCCTTGCCAAGTTCGGGCATGGCCACGCCGGGCTCGATAGATTGCATGCGATAGAGCAGGATCGAATCGTCGGGCTGGCCGGGAACGATGCTGAATTCGTGACCACCTGCCCCTCGCCCGGCAGCCACCGGGCGCTTGAAAATGCCAATCGAATGCGGATCGGTTTGCTCCCAGCGCAGGTCCAATCCCGAATTCGAAGCGGTTGCGCCCGGCTGATGGCAATGCGCGCAATTGACGTCGAGATATGCGCGAGCTGCCTTTGCCGGCTCCGCCTGGTCGCGCGCTTCCCACAAGGGGAAGGCATCGGCTCCCGAAGGCTTGGCGTCGAGATGTCCGCTCACAACCATTTGTTCGAGCCATGCCCCTGAAAGATTGCGCGCCTTGGGGCCGATCGGCGTCACTTCGCCATTCAGGCCATGGCATTCCTTGCACTGGTTCTTGTTGGGGATGCGGTAATTGAGTTCCTCCCCGGAAGGGGTGGCAACCGGCAGCCGCGCACCCGCAAGCGCCAACCTCGCTTCGGTCTGCTCGGCGTTCCAGCGATAGGGCAAAGCCACCCAGCCATCGGAACGGTGGAGCAGCACACGTGTTTCGATCAGGCGGCGGCCACTTCCCTCGCCGAACGCGAATGTCTTGATCAGCGCGCTGCCGATCGGGAACTGCAGAAGGCCTTCGCCGTCAGCTACCGCCCGCTTTCCCTTCGGCACATAGGCAAAGCGCAGCTTCTCGGCGCCGTCCGAATATAGCGGCACGTTGAGGCGATAGGGCGCGACACCTGGCGCCGGAACTTGCCGCGGAGCGTCAGCGAAAAAGCCGAACTCCCCAAGCGTCTGGGGCAGCCTGTCCCCCAGAACCGCAGCGTCGGAAACTTCCGCCGAGCCAAGCGCTGCCTGCGCCACCGCAGCAGCGAAGGCCAGCGCACTGGCAGCCAGAAATATCAGGCCCTGCTTCACATCAAACGCGCTTCAAGCTCTGCAGGCGCTCCGGTAACTTGCGACAGCGAAGCTACCTCGCTCACGGGCGCCTGAAGCGGGCCAGGAGTGGCTTCGGCAAGGTCGGCACCCTGCCGCGGCAGGTTGAGCGACCAGCCAGCCGTCCCTTCGGCAACGCTCAATGCAATCGTATCACCATCCTGCAACCCGTCCCACAGGACCGGAGGCAAGGCCCCGCCGAACGCCTCGAGCAAGGCCTCGGCCCCGTCGAGATCCGGCGCGCTTCCACCATCCTCATAGATATTGGCGGCAACCACCACATTGCGTGGATAGGGATTGTAGCGCTCGTCATCGAACGGCAGCGTGTAGGAAACCACCATCACCTGTGCCGTATCGTTCTTCGTCAGGACGTTCTCGACCAAAAGCACATTGTCATTGGCCATCACCAATATGCCGGTACCGCGCTTCACCCCGCCGACGATGTTTCCAGGAGGCGCGAAATTGTCGACGTCATTTTCCGTAACGAGGTTGCGGCGGACCACCACATCGCCGCCGCCCATCACTGGCAGGCCCGGCAGGTCGAACACCAATATGCCGCCCGTATTATGCGTCGCGAGGTTTTCCTCGACCACGGCATTGCGGCTATTCTCGATTTCGATCCCCGCGACGTTGTATTGCACAAGCGAGTGACGGACTGTGATGTCGCGGCTCTGCCCGACATAGATGCCCGCGTCGGACGCGCCCGATACTTCGCATCCCACGATGAGCACGCCGGTGCTCTCGACCGGATAGATGCCGTATGCGCCATTGGAGCTCAGCGGTCCGCCGGTCCAGGTGACGCGGATGCCCTGATAGACGATTCCGTCAGCACCCTTGGATTTGATGCCATCGCCCTTCGGATTCTCCACCGCGAAATCGCGCAGCGTCACATTATCGGAAGTCACGAGCAGGCCCTCGCCCGAATCGCTTTGGCCGGTGAAGTCGAGCACCGTTTCCTTCGACCCCACGCCGCGCAAAGTCACGCGATCAACGTCGAGGCTGAGGCCATCCATGAGCACGAAACGGCCCGCCTCGAGCACGATTTCATCGCCCGGCTCGGCCAGGATCAGCGCTTCCTGCAGGCGCTCTTGCGCACCCTCACCCGGAGCAACGGAGTGAGTTGCCGCCATCAGCGGCGACGTGGAAGCGAGGGCAAGCGCCACCGCAGACATTCTGAACATATGGACCTCTCCCGTCACATCTCTTCATTGTTCCGCGAGGGAGGCGCAAAAAGCAAGGGCCAGCGCGGTCATCCGATTCCGATAGCGCACAATCCCGAGCTGGTCGTGACAACAGCCACTACCTCGCCGTCGCCAACCCGGCGCAGGCGCTTGATAAGATCTCCAAGGCCAGAGGGCTGTTCCGCCTCGCCTTCGCGCGGAGCCATGCCCTGCCGCAATTTGTAGAGCTGCCAGACGTCGAGGCGATCGACCATGCGGTCAGCCATGCAGTCCGCCCGCTTCGGGCCTACGCCGGAATCGAGCAGCGCGCTTTCGGCCTGCCATTTGACCAGCGGACGGGCGAGCCCGGTCTGGAATGCGATAGCGACCAGCAACATCAGCACCACGGTGCCGAACAGGAACTTGCGCATTAGTCGAGGGCCTTCACGATTTCCTCGACCATCTTCTTGGCATCGGCCAGCAGCATCACGGTCTGGTTCATGTAGAAGACGTCATTGTCGACCCCGGCATAGCCGACGCCGCCCATGCTGCGCTTGATGAAGAACACCTGCTTGGCCTTGTCGACGTCGAACACCGGCATGCCGTAGATCGGGCTGGTCTTGTCGGTCTTCGCGGCCGGGTTCACCACATCGTTCGCGCCGATGATAAAGGCGACGTCGCACTGGGCGAATTCGCTGTTGATGTCTTCCAGCTCGCACACTTCGTCATAAGGCACGTTGGCTTCCGCCAGCAGCACGTTCATGTGGCCCGGCATGCGGCCCGCGACGGGGTGAATCGCATATTTGACCTCGACGCCCTTTTCCTTGAGCAGGTCTGCCATTTCACGCAGCGCGTGCTGCGCCTGCGCCACCGCCATGCCATAACCGGGGATGATGATGACCTTTTCGGCCTGTTCGAGCATGAAGGCTGCGTCTTCCGCGCTGCCCTGCTTGTAGGGGCGCTGCTCGCCTCCACCTGCCGCCGCGGTCGCTCCGGATTCGGCGCCGAAGCCGCCTGCGATCACTGAGATGAAGCTGCGGTTCATCGCGCGGCACATGATGTAGCTCAGGATAGCGCCCGACGAGCCTACCAGCGCGCCGGTGATGATCATCGCCGTATTGCCGAGCGTGAAGCCCATCGCCGCTGCGGCCCATCCCGAATAGGAGTTGAGCATCGAGACCACGACCGGCATGTCGGCCCCGCCGATCGGGATGATCAGCAGGAAGCCGATGGCAAAGGACAGGACGGTTAGCGCCACGATCAGCGTCATCGTTTCGGTGGGGGCCGCAACCGCAAACAGGCCGGTCAGCACGATGATCGCAGCCAGCGTGCCGAGATTGATGACATGCCGCGCGGGAAGCAGGATCGGCGCGCCGCTCATCTTGCCTGACAATTTGGCAAAGGCGATGACCGAGCCCGAGAATGTGATCGCACCGATCGCGATGCCGAGCCCCATCTCGATCTTGCTGACAGGCGAAATGCCGCCATCAGCCAGCAGCAGCCCGAACGCTCCCGGATTGAGATAGGCCGCCCAGCCCACCAGCACGGCAGCAAGGCCGACGAGCGAGTGGAACGCCGCAACCAGTTCGGGCATCTGCGTCATCGCGATGCGCCGGGCGATAGTGAAGCCGAGGATACCGCCCAGGAAGATCGCAATCCCGATCTCGGGCAAATTGGCGATATCATGCGTGACGAGCGTGGTCGCCACTGCGATCAGCATGCCTGCCATGCCGAAGCGGTTGCCTGCGCGGCTGCTCGCCGGGCTGGAAAGCCCTCGCAGCGCGAGGATGAAGAACACGCCCGAAACGAGATAGGCGAGCATCGCCCAGGCGGGCGTACCTCCGCCGTGCGCGGCAGCTGCAAGAACGGAGAAGGTCATCACTTCTTCTCCTTTTTCTTGTACATCGCCAGCATGCGCTCGGTAACGGCAAAGCCGCCGAAGATGTTGACGCTGGCCAGCACCACAGCGAGCAGACCGAGCCATTTGGCGATGTCACTGCCAGCTTCAGCCGCGGAAATCAGCGCACCAACGATGATCACCGATGAAATCGCGTTGGTCACCGCCATGAGCGGCGTGTGCAGCGCCGGGGTGACCGACCACACAACATAGTAACCGACGAAGCAAGCCAGCACGAAGATCGAGAGGATTGAAATAAAGTCCATGTCAGTCCTTCAAATCCGGTCGCGTCGCGGTCCAAGGAAGAACGAAATTCCGGCCTTCGGACCAAGTCTGCCACACCATCTTACCGTCTAAGACACAAGCGGACGTGTAATAGAAGCCGATACCGTCAGTGGTACGGAATGCGACGCAAGTGCGACCCTGTGCCGTGCCCGCGCGACCGGCAAGTATTTCGCTATTGTAGAAACTGCCAGCAACGTTTCCTTCCGGATCGACGGCAAGAATCATCGGCTGGTTATAGGGCTCATCGTCCAAGTTGACCCTAAGATCGACTGTCCATTCGCCCGAAAGCGCGTGCGATCTCTCCTCGGCCGGGGTAGCGGCGACCAGCAGCATAGCGAGCGGGAGAAGTACCCCCTTCACCCCTTCAGCCTCTCGTCAACGATTTCACCGCCCTGCGTCAGGCGCACGGCATTGCCTATCTCTTCGTCGAGGACCGGCTTGCCCTGCTCCTTGTCCCAGAATGCGGAAAGGAAATTGTAGAGGTTGCGCGCAAACAGCGCCGAGGCGTCCGCCGCAAGGTGGCTGGGCGTGTTCGAATAGCCCATGATGGTGACGCCGTGACGCACCACCAGTTCGTCGGGCTTCGATCCTTCGACATTGCCGCCTTGGGCTACCGCAAGATCGAAGATCACGCTGCCGGGCTTCATCGAGGCGATCTGCGCATCACTGATCAGCCGCGGTGCCGCGCGCCCCGGGATCAGCGCAGTGGTGATGACGATATCCTGCTTGGCGATATGGCCGGACACCAGCTCCGACTGAGCCTTCTGGTATTCTTCCGACATTTCCGTGGCATAGCCGCCACTACCTTCGCCCTCGATCCCTGCGACGCTTTCGACGAAGATCGCCTTCGCGCCCAGCGACTGGATTTGCTCTTTGGTCGCACTGCGAACGTCAGTGGCCGAGACCTGCGCACCCAACCGCTTGGCGGTCGCAATCGCCTGAAGCCCGGCCACGCCTACACCCATGATGAAGACGCGCGCCGCCTGCACCGTTCCCGCTGCGGTCATCATCATCGGAAATGCACGGCCATACTGGTCGGCCGCAGCGATCACCGCCTTGTATCCCGACAGGTTCGACTGGCTTGAAAGCACGTCCATGCTCTGCGCACGGGTAATCCGCGGCATGAATTCCATGGAAAGGGCCTCAAGCCCCGCCTCGGCATAGGCGGACACTCGGTCCTTGCGCCCGAACGGATCGAAGGTCGCTGCAACCCAGGCACCCGGCTTTGTACCGGCCAACAGCTCGACATCGGGCGCCTGCACACCCAACACGATGTCAGCGCCCTTTACCGTTTCAGCGGCAGGACCCACGGCAGCGCCCGCGTCCTCGTAATCGCCGTCGGCGATCGCGGCGTGTTCGCCCGCACCTGCCTCTACCGCGATTTCAGCGCCTAGCGCGGCGAACTTGCGCACCGTTTCGGGAGTGATTGCCACGCGCCGCTCGCCGGCGGCACGTTCCTTCAGAACCGCAATGCGCAAGGCAAAAGACCTACTTGGCGATGATTGAGATGACGATCAGGGCGATCACCGCGATCACCGGAACCGCCCATTTCAGCATGCTGATGAAGCCGCCATAGGTCTTTTCGGCCGATTTCATGTCATGCGAAGCCATTTACGCGTCCCCTACTGGATTGAAGAATGGGGACGCTCTATCGCGCAAACGGCCCTATCACAAGGCCATCCGGGGCAATCTCATCCCATCGGATCAGCCTTAATAGGGTCTTTACCCGCACGCGCTAATCAAGGGTCCTGTTTCATGACGGGACGGTTTGTGGCGATGACGACGGGCGAACAGCGCGTGCTGATGCTGATTGATGACGAACCGGCGCAATGCCGGTTGATCAGTGCGCTTGCCGCGCGCGAAGGCTGGCGCACGATCATCGCGGGCGATCCCGACACAGCAGTCGCCATGCTGGGCACGCGCGACGGCATGCAGCTTTCGGCTATTATCCTCGATCAATGGGTTCCAGGCGACGATGCCTGCCAGCTGATCGAAGAATTGAAGCGCCGCCGCCCGGCCCTGCCGATCCTGATGCTCACCACCAGCGCATCGCCGCTGCTCGCGGTCGAAGCGATGCGCGCTGGCGCTGCAGACTATTTGATCAAGCCGGTTGCGCCCGATCGTTTGCTCGAAGCGCTGCGCGCTGCGACCGAGCGCGAGCGCCCGCAGGACGAACTTCAGCCGCTTACCGAGAAGATGCCGGCCAAGCTCGACTTCGACGCGATGGTCGGCAACGAGCCGAAGTTCCGCACTGCGCTGGCGCAAGCGGCCAAGGCGGCGCGTGGCCATGGCCATGTGCTGATCGAAGGTGAGAGCGGAACCGGCAAGGAAATGCTGATGCGCGCAATGCACGCGGCCAGCCCGCGTTCGAAGGCGCCTTTCCGCATCATCAACCTTGCGGGCGTTCCCGCAAATTCGATCGAATCGGTGCTGTTCGGACACGAGCCCGGCGCATTTGCCGGGGCGTTCGATCGCCAGATCGGCGCGCTCCAACAATGCGATGGAGGCACGCTGGTGCTCGACGAGGTCGACCGGCTGAGCGAGCGCCTTCAGGGCAAGCTGCTCGAAATGCTCGAAACCGGCATCGTCCGCCCGCTCGGCGCAAGCCACGGGTTCCGCATCGACGTGCGCCTGCTCAGCGCGGGCAATTTGCCGCTTGGCGAACTCGCCAAGGCAGGCAAGTTCGATCCGGTGCTGCTTGAAAAGATTGCGCACACGGCGATCAAGCTTCCGGCCCTGCGCGAACGCGCTGGCGACATTCCCGCGCTCACGCGGCATTTCCTGGGGCGCATCGGCGACCAACCGGGGCTCAGGCACCTGTCGATCGCAGATTCGGCGCTGGCGCTGCTCAAGGCCTATGACTGGCCCGGCAATGTCCGGCAGTTGCAGGCGGTGTTGTTCCGCGCAGCCGTGTTCTGCGACAATGAAGCACTGACTGCCGAAAGCTTCCCGCAGCTCAGCGAGCTTTTGGGCGAGCAGCCACAGGATATCGACGGCTCGTTCCACGATGGTGCCGGGGTGATGCTCTACACCGAAGACGGGAACCTGCGACCGCTCGAAGACATCGAAGCCGATGTCATCCGCCTCGCGATCGGTCATTATCGCGGCCGCATGACCGAGGTCGCGCGCCGTCTCGGCATCGGCCGTTCGACCCTTTACCGCAAGCTTGCGGACCTGGGTATCGACAACGCCGCTTGAGCGGTTTAAGGCGCGGCTCAAGAAAAGGAGTTCCTCAATTGGTCCAGTGACACCGCCCAGGCGGATGAAATGCACTCAACACAGCGCCGCAGATGGCGCGACATGACCAATTGTAAAACAGGAATTTCACATGCCCCGTCTCAAGGGAAAAATTTGTATTGTAACCGGCGGCGCCCGCGGCATCGGTCGCGGTGTTTGCGAAGCTTTCGCTAACGAAGGCGCGACCGTTGTCCTGACCGATATCGACGAAGCCGGAGGTAGGAAAGCCGCACAAGAGATCGGCTGCGAGTTCTTTGAGCTCGACGTGCGCGACGAGGCCCAGTGGGACCGGCTGGCGATGGCGCATCCGTCGATCGACGTGCTGGTCAACAACGCCGGGATCACCGGCTTCGAATCCTCGCCCGGCCCGCACGATCCGGAACATGCCTCGCTGGCCGAATGGCACGCAGTGCACGCGGTCAACACCGACGGAACCTTCCTCGGCTGCCGCTACGCATTGAAGGCGATGAAGGTCAAGGGCACCGGCTCGATCATCAACATGTCATCGCGTTCGGGCGTCGTCGGGATTCCCGCCGCAGCGGCCTATGCCGCATCGAAGGCAGCGATCCGCAACCATTCCAAATCTGTAGCTCTATATGCCGCACAGAATGGCTGGGCGATCCGCTGCAATTCGGTGCAACCGGCGGCGATCCTGACTCCGATGTGGGAAGCGCTGCTGGGCGACGAGCCCGGGCGCGAGGAACGGATGAAGGCGATGGTGGCCGACACCCCGCTGAAGCGTTTCGGCACGGTCGAGGAAGTCGCAGCGTTGTGCGTCTATCTCGCCAGCGACGAGAGCGCCTACATGACCGGCAGCGAGTTGACGCTCGATGGCGGCTTGCTGGCGGGTTCGGCGGCCTCCCCCGGCCAATCAGACGGGTAAGTCCGAAAAGTCCGTCAACGCGGCATCGCGCAGGCCCCGCCACACGTTGCGGGCCTGCACGGTGTCGGCGACATCGTGCACCCGCAACAGCTGAACCCCGGCATTCATCCCGGCGATCGCCAGTGCGATGCTCCCGCCTAGCCGCTGGTCCGCCGGTGCTTCGTTCGACAGCGCCCCGATCATCCGCTTGCGGCTGGCGCCCAGCAGCAGCGGCTGGCCCAGCGCGTGGAACAGGGGGAGCGCATTGATCAGCGCAAGGTTGTCAGCCAGCGACTTGCCGAAGCCGATGCCCGGATCGAGAATGATGTTCGCGCGCGAAATGCCCGCAGCAATCGCCGCATCGCGCCGTTCCTTCAGCCAGTCGAATACGTCGAACACCACATTGCCGTAGGTGGCGTTGGAATGCAGGTCTTCCCCGTCACCCGGCGCATGCATCAGGATCACCGGGCGGCCGCTGTTCGCCGCGAGCGTGAAGCTGCGCGGATCGTGCCGCATCGCGGAGACGTCATTTGCAATATGCGCCCCAGCTGCCAGCGCCGCTTCGAGCACGCCCGCACGGCGCGTGTCGACGCTGATCGCAGCCCCCATCGCGGCGCAATATTCGACCGCCGGGAGCACGCGCTCCTTTTCGTCGCCTTCCCAGGTCGCTGCTGCGCCCGGACGAGTGCTTTCGCCGCCGATATCGATGATCGCCGCGCCCGCTTCGAGCATGGCAGCGGCATGTTCGCGCCCCGCTTCGGGCCGGTCGAGGAACTCGCCGCCGTCGGAGAAACTGTCGGGCGTCACATTGAGGATGCCCATCACTTGCGGCTGGTCGAGGCGGATGGTCCGCGCCCCGCACTCGAGCGCCGGATGCACCAAAGCGAGATGGCGCCATTGCGCCTGCGCTTCATCGGCTACGCTAGCGGGCAATCCGCCCAGCACTTCGGCCATCTCCGCCGGGCTGGCGAGCCAGCGCTCGTCAGTCCTGCCATCGCGCCGCAGGATCACCGCAAAGCGATGCGCATAGACCATGCCACCCGCCAGCCGCACGGCTTGCCCATCTTCATGCTGGGGGCCTGGGGCAAAGCCGATAGGGCGAATGTAGATGCTCTCGGTCATCGGGCCTCGCTGAATACGGATCGGGCGGACCGATGCGACACATGCGACATAGTCCTGAACAAGAAAATCCGCCTTGCGCTCAATCACACGTCAGGCTGCGGATCAAGGGCGAGCTTGAATGGCATTTGCCCGCCTTAACAAGCAAACCGCGTGTAGGACAGCGCCTCAATCCTCCGTCGCAAGCAGGTAGAGCTGGCGCGCGGCATCGATCGGCTTGACCTCGCCACCGTCCTCATAGTGCCAGAAGGTCCAGCCGTTGCAGCTCGGCGCGCCTTGCAGATCCTTGCCCAAGCTGTGGATGCTGCCGGTTTGCTTGCCCATACCCAGCGAACCGTCCACCCGCACCGTGGCGATCCAGCGGCGCTTCTTGTCGAACACCTCGGTGCCCGGCTCGAGATAGCCGCTTTCGACCAGCGATCCGAAGGCGACGCGCGGCGCGGTCTTGGCGCTTTGCATTGTCATCAGCGCGCTTTCGTTGAGCGGCAGTTCCTTCTCGATCCGCTTCAGCGCGGCGTCGCGATAGATATTCTCGCGCTCGCAGCCGATCCATTCGCGGCCCAGGCGCTTGGCGACCGCACCGGTGGTGCCGGTGCCGAAGAACGGGTCGAGCACGACATCGCCCTTTTCAGTGGTCGCGAGCAGAACGCGATAGAGCAGCGCTTCGGGCTTCTGGGTCGGATGGACCTTGTGCCCGCCCTCTTTCAGCCGCTCGGGGCCCGAGCAGATCGGCAACAAC
Source organism: Altererythrobacter litoralis (assembly GCF_036324225.1). NCBI lineage: Bacteria > Pseudomonadati > Pseudomonadota > Alphaproteobacteria > Sphingomonadales > Erythrobacteraceae > Altererythrobacter > Altererythrobacter litoralis. The sequence goes on along the minus strand of NZ_JAZDQV010000013.1, from coordinate 34,639 downwards.
CAGTCGCTACGCATCTGCAGCTCGTCATTGAGCGTCTTCATCGCGCGATAGTTGAAGTGGTACTTGGCCTTCTCGCCCATGCTCGCCCACAGCAGCGTCTCATGCGCATTGGTGAAGCGGGTGCCCTTGAAATTGGGCATGGGGTTCGACTTGCGCCACACGATGTCGTTGAGGATCCAGAAGCCGAGGTCCTGCAGGATCGCGCCGACGCGGTAGATATTGTGATAGCTGCCGATCACCCACAGCGAGCCGTCGGGCTTGAGCACGCGGCGCGCTTCGGTGAGCCAGTCGCGCGTGAATTCGTCGTAAGCGCGGAAGCTTTCGAACTGGTCCCAGTGATCGGTCACCGCATCGACCTGGCTGCCGTCGGGGCGATTGAGGTCGCCGCCCAGCTGCAGATTATAGGGCGGATCGGCAAAGACGCAGTCGACCGATGCGCTCGGCAGGCTGCGCATCGCTTCGATGCAATCGCCCGAAAGGATCTGCCCTAAAGGCAGCTCCACCGGTGCGGCAACAGCAGTTCGGGCGCGCATTTCGCGCGCTTTTGCGGTCTCGAGGACCCCCATGATGCATTCCCCTCAGATCAGTTATCCACAGGGTGAGTCCTGACGGACTCCGGGTCAAGCACCAAATAATCGGCGATTATGGTTAACAGGCCGTTAGCTAAGGGAGAACGAAAAGAGTCCCACACAAGATGTTGAGTCTGGTGGGATTCCCCAGACTCGACATGCTGCGGTGTTGCACCGAGGACTCAATCCTCGCGCTAAGTGTCAGGCAAACATCAAAGCGGTGTTGGCGGCAAAGGCGATGACCAGCAGGGCACCGATCATGCGGCTGATTTCCTTTGCCCGCCACACCAGCAGCAGGAACGCCACCGCGCTGAGCGCCAGCAGCACCATTTCGTAGCTCAGCAAATCCGCAGGGACCGCGAAGGGAGCGATCGTCATCGTCGCGCCGCCGATCAGCAGGATGTTGTAGATGTTCGAGCCCACGACATTGCCGATCGCGAGACCGGGCTTGCCGCGGATCGCAGCGGCTACCGACGCCGCCAGCTCGGGGAGCGAAGTGCCAACCGCGACGACCGTGAGGCCGATCACCGTTTCCGAGATGCCGCTGAGCCGCGCAAGGTCGATCGCGCCGGTCACCAGCACCTGGCCGCCCGCGATAAGCAGGCCCAGCCCGATCGCGAACAGCAGGATTGCGGCCGGAAGGCGGACCTGCGCTTCGGGCTCGTCCTCCTCGTCGCCCGCATCGCTGTGCGGATGGTTGTAGCGCCAGTAGACATAGGCAACGATCGCCGCGAGCAGTGCAGCCCCGACCCAAACCGAGCCCAGCTGCGCTGCGGTGATTGCCCACAGAACAAGTGTCACCACCAGCGCGACCACTGCGTCGCGCTGCCCCGAACCGCTGAGCGCGATCGGCATCACAAGCGCGGTTGCACCGAGGATCAACAGCGTATTGGCAATGTTCGATCCGACGATATTGCCCCAGGCGATGCCCGGCGATCCGGCCAGCGCTGCTTCCACGCTCGCCACCATTTCGGGCATCGAGGTCGCCGCCCCGACGATCACCAGCCCGGTGATGAGATTGGAAACGCCGAGCCGCTGGGCGATGCCGACTGAGCCGCGCACAAGGAGTTCGCCGCCAATGGCAAGGCCGGCAAGGCCTACCAGGCTGTATAGAATCGCTTCGATCATGCCGCGGCGGTTAGACGAATTGCGGGATTATAGAAGCGCCAATTGCGCAACAGGGGCAAAGCTTTGCCGATGCAGGGGGGTCGGTCCATGCTCGCGCAACGCTTCAAGGTGCTGGGGCGTTCCATAGCCCTTGTTGTGTTCCCATCCGTAATGCGGATGCGCCTCCGCCGCTTCGCACATCAGCCGGTCGCGCCATTCCTTGGCGACGATCGACGCGGCCGAAATCGCAGGCTCGCTGGCATCGCCCCCGATGATCGCTCGTGCCTGATGCCAGCGCCATTCGGCGCAGCGCCCGTGCGGAGTGAAATTGCCGTCGATCAGGATGAAGTCGGGCTCGGCGCCGAGGCGCTCGACCAGCTGGGCGACGGCGCGTGTCATCGCATGCATGGTCGCAACCAATATGTTGAGCCGGTCGATCTCTTCGGGCTCCACCACGCCAAGGCCCCAGGCGCAGTCGGCCCGGATGCGCGTGTCGAGCGTTTCGCGCCGCTTCGCAGAAAGCTGTTTGGAATCGGCAAGACCATTCGGAACGGGCTGGCAAAGCACGACAGCCGCGGCTACGACCGGCCCCGCCAGGGGCCCGCGCCCCGCCTCGTCCACACCGACGATCAGCGGCCGGGCACCGAAATCCATCTCGTGAGTTGCAGAAGCCATGACCATGATCTCAAAACTGTCCCCCGCCCTATTCCCTGCCTCGATCCTGCTCGCAAGCTGCGGCGCCACCGCACATGTGGACACTGGCCCTGCTGCCGCCGACGTGGCGGTCGAGGAAGTGGCGACTTACGAGCGCCCCTGGGCCGCTGCTTTCGTGCCCGGCACCGAAGTGCTCGTGATCACGCTCAAGGCCGGCGAGCTGCGCGGCATCGATACTGCGACCGGCCGCCAGTTCGTCATCACCGGCGCGCCGCAGGTCGATTTCGGCGGCCAGGGCGGCCTCGGCGACGTGGCCTTCCTGCCGAGCGAAGCTGCGGAAACGGTTGGTAGCCGCACGATCTACCTCAGCTGGGCCGAGGCTGGCGAAAATGACACGCGCGGCGCCGTGGTGGGCCGCGGCACGCTGAACTGCGTGGCGGGCGGCGACTGCGCCGTCGAAGGGCTCAAAGTGATCTGGCGCCAGGCGCCCAAGGTAACCGGGCGCGGCCACTATTCGCACCGCATCCGTTTCTCGCCCGACGAACGCTATATGTTCGTCGCCAGCGGTGACCGGCAGAAGATGCAGCCGGCGCAGGACACGACCAATACGCTCGGCTCGATCGTCCGGCTCAACCTCGACGGATCGCCAGCCGAAGGCAACCCGCTCGCCAGCGAAGGCGGCGTGACCGCGCAAATCTGGTCGTGGGGCCACCGCAATATTCTGGGCATGGACTGGGATGCGGAAGTCCGGTTGTGGGAAGTCGAGCACGGCCCGGCCGGTGGCGACGAGCTGAACCTCGTCAAGCCCGGCGCGAACTATGGCTGGCCCGAGCGCTCGTTCGGCGAGCATTACAATGGCGATCCGATCCCCGATCATGCGGCGGATGACGGCTTCGCCCAGCCCGCGGCGCATTGGACCCCGGTGATCGCCCCAAGCGACATGATCTTCTATCGCGGCGACATGTTCGGCGGCTGGAAGGGCGATGCGCTAATCACCGGGCTCGGCAGCGAAGCGCTGGTGCGCGTCGAGATCGACGGGGAAACCGCGCATGAAGCGGCACGCTTCCCGATTGGCGGGCGCTTACGCTCGATCGACGAAGGTCCGGACGGCGCGCTGTGGGTGCTCGAAGACGGCGAAGGCGCGCGGCTGCTCAAGGTCACGCCGAAGTAAGCCTCGGCCAAACCCGCACGATTTACATCGACAGGGGGCATCGTGCCGCCTAAGCGCGCCCGCGCAATGGCGTGTCTGATCCCCCTGAGCAATGTCGATGCCGATCTGATCGAGCAATTGCTCGACCGTGCCTTCGGTCCTGACCGTCACGCGCGCACCGCCTATCGTATCCGCGAGGGGACCGACTGGCTCGAAGCGCTGAGCTTCGCCGCGCTCGACGATGAAGACATGCTGGTGGGCACGATCCAGATCTGGCCGGTCGCGCTAACTGACCCGACGGGCAGGCCGCACCCTATGCTGATGGTCGGCCCGGTCGCGGTCCTGCCCGAACATCAGGGCGAGGGATACGGCAAGGCATTGATGCTGGCCTCGCTCGAAGCGATCGCCCAGACCTCACCTGCAGGCGGCGCGCTGCCGCAGGTGCTGATCGGCGACGAGGATTATTACGGTCGCTTCTTTGGCTTTTCCGCGCAGCACACCGGCAAGTGGTACTGCCCCGGCCCGTTCGAACGCGGGCGGTTGCTGGCCCGCTGCGACAACCCGGCGGTGCTTCCCGAAGAAGGCATGCTCGGCCCCTGGCTGACCGAAGCGGCTGCGCGGGACTTGGCGGATTGAGCGCGATCTGGCATCGCTCGCCCCGCAATGCCTTATGAACCGCCGCCTTACCTTGCCGAACTGACGCTGGCGCAGATCGCCGAGCAAGTGGCCGCGCGCAAACTGCCTCCGGTCGAGAGCTGGCAGCCCGAAAGGGTAACCGACAGCCACATGCGGATCGCCGCAGACGGCACATGGTTCCACCAGGGCGAAAAGATCAGGCGCGAGGCGATGGTGCGTGCCTTTGCCGGGCTGCTGCTGCGCGACGATGCCGGAAATCACTGGCTGGTCACTCCGTTCGAGAAGGCCGCAATCGAAGTGGAGGATGCCGCCTTCATCGCGGTCGACGTCGCGCGGCGCGATGGAGGCCTCGCCTTCCGCCTCAACATTGACGAACTGGTCATCGTCGGGCCGGAGCACCGCCTGCGCGCTACAGGCAATCCGGAGACCCCGGCGCTCTACCTACAAGTTCGGCGCGGATGCGAGGCTCGGCTCAATCGCTCGACCTACCAGCAGCTGGCTGAAATCGCGCTGGCCGAAAGCGACGACTGGAGCGTCACCAGCATGGGCGAGAGTTTCTCGCTGGTGCCGCAATGAGCGCGCTCTACGATCACCTGTCGCAGCTGTTTGAGCGCGGCCATGAAAGGGATATTTCCGACCTGCTGACCGATGCGCGCTTTGCACAGGCGGGGCGGACCGCCGACGCCGCAGTGCTGATTGCCGTTACCGACAAACCCGAGCCGGGCGTGATCCTGACCCAGCGCCCGCGCGACATGCGCGACCATCCGGGGCAAGTCGCCTTTCCCGGCGGCAAGATCGACCCGGGCGAAGACGCGATTGCTGCCGCGCTGCGCGAGGCGGAAGAAGAGCTCTCCTTGCCCAGCAGCCATGTCCGCGTGATCGGCCCGACCGACCGCTACCTGACCGGCACCGGCTTCAATGTCACGCCCGTGCTGGGCGTGGTGCCGCCCGACCTCGACCTCAGCCCGAACCCCACCGAGGTCGAGGCATGGTTCGAGGCACCGTTCAAGCTGCTGCTCGAGCGCGAGCATTGGTCCACGCAGGAAGTGTTCTGGCGCGGCGAAACGCGGCGCTACCTCGAGCTGCATTACGACGGCTTTCGCATCTGGGGCGTGACTGCGGCGATCATCGCCAATCTTGCGCGGCGGATTGCTGCAGACGACCTTCTTCCCCTTTCCCGTTCGGCCTGAGCTTGTCGAAGGCCTGTATTTTCTTCTAGCTGCATCATGAAACAGAAGGACAACCCTTCGACAGGCTCAGGGTGAACGGAATTCCAGTGCGTTTATCGCTTCAATCGGCAGAGTGGACACGGCGCGAAGGGCTGAAGGCGCTCACCGATGCGCTGGGAGCCGAGAATATCCGCTGGGTTGGCGGCGCGATACGCGACAGCCTACTCGGGACCGATGTGAGCGATGTCGATTGTGCCACCGTGCTGTTGCCCGATGACGTCATGGAGCGTTGCCGCCTTGTCGGCATCCGCACCGTGCCCACCGGGATCGAGCACGGCACGGTGACTGCCATCCTGAAGGGCGGGCCGGTCGAAATCACGACACTGCGGCGCGACGTCGCCACCGACGGGCGGCGCGCCACTGTGGCCTTTGCGGAAAAGTGGGAAGAGGACGCAGCAAGGCGCGATTTTACCATCAACGCGCTCTACGCGCACCCCGAAACGCTTGAGATTTCTGATTATTTCGGCGGGATGGACGATCTGGCCGCGCGGCGAGTGCGCTTCATCGGCGACGCGCGCGAGCGGATTCGCGAGGACCACTTGCGTATCCTGCGCTATTTCCGGTTCCAGGCACGGTTCGGGGCGGAACTCGACCGCAAAGCCGAAGAAGCCTGCGCCGAACTTGCCCCGACGCTCAAGGGCCTTAGCCGCGAACGCATCGCCGCCGAACTCGCGGCGTTGCTCGCATTGCCGCATCCCTATGCGACAGTCGCGCGGATGCGGCAGCTGGGCGTGCTGCAGGTCGTGCTGCCTGAAGCTTCTCCCCAACAGGTCGAACTGCTCGGCCAAGTCGTCGCAGCCGAGCGCCAGCAGGGATTCGCGCCCGAACCGATGCGGCGAATGGCGGCGCTTTTGCCGCCGATGGTCGAGGTGGCCGAGACCGTTTCGGCGCGGCTGCGCCTGTCGCGCGCGCAGCGGGGACATCTCGTCTCCGTTGCCGCGCGCCAGCAGGCCGATTTGGAACACCCGCAAGCCCTCGCCTATCGCGAAGGCAGCGCGGTCGCGATCGATCGGCTGCTGTTGCAGGGCGCGGACGCGAGCCATTTAAGGCATTGGAATATACCACAATTCCCGCTCAAAGGGGGTGAGATCGTCGCGCGCGGCGTATCCGCCGGTCCGCAGGTCGCGCGCACCCTGCGCAAGGTCGAGCAGCACTGGATCGACGAAGGCTTCCCTTCGCGCAGCCGTGTGCTGGAACTGCTCGATCGCGAGCTTTCCGGCCAAAGCGATCCCGCTTAAGCCCAGCTTCAGGCTCGACCTGCCATTCGGGGGTGCGGTTGCACTCGCGCATTTGATGTGGCTATAGAGCACCACCGCTGCGGCTCCATAAGTAGCTGCGGCATTGGACTGGCCTTGTCCCGGTCCTCCGTCACACGGCTGTTACAGTCGCCGGCGTCGCCCAGATTTTCCGGCTTGCGGCGCTGTTTGAAACGAACTGAACGGAGAATAATGATGAAATTTGCCAAGCTCGCCATCCTGGCAGCCGCGCTTGCGGCAACCCCGATTGCAGCTCAGGCCTCGGCCATCGAGGCTGGCGCCACAGTTTACGGCCCAGAGGGCAATGAAGTGGGCAAGATTGCTTCGGTCATCGATGGAGTTGCCACGCTCGACACCGGCAAGCACCAGGTGCCGCTGGGTCTCGATTCCTTCGGTCAGGGCGCAACCGGCCCGACCATCACCGTTACCAAGGCGCAGCTCAACGCCATGATGGACGAGCAGCTCGCCGCCGCCGCTGCAGGTCGCGATGCCGCGCTGGTCGAAGGTGCCGCACTCGTTTCGGCTGACGCCCAGCCGGCCGGCATGATCAAGTCGATCGACACCGATGCCGACATCGTCGTGGTTGAGCGCGAGACCGGCCTTGTTTCGCTCAAGCGCGAACATTTCGCGGTCGACGCCAATGGCGCACTGATGGCGCTGTTCACGCTGGCCCAGATCGATTCCGCGACAGTCGCCAACTGATCAACGCGTGATCAGAAAACAGGGGCCGTGCGACATGGCGTCGCGCGGCCCCTTGCTTTTGGGGCGGCCGATCAGTCCGCGGCGGGAGGCGGGCTGAAACAATTGTCCTTGGGGAAACCCTGAGGGGGAAGGCGCCCGGCCGCACCGCGCGCGACCTTCCACTGCCAGATATCGCTTTCGGTACGGGTGCGATCGCCCTTCCCGCCCATCTGCCAGCTCAGGCCTTCGGACAGGACGAAGGTTGTCGCATCCGACAGGCCACCGTCGCGATAGCGCTGCAGTGTCACGCCCTGCCCGCGCGCCAGCACGGGCACTTCCTCGAGGTTGAAGACGACCAGCTTGCGGTTGTCGCCCACGCAAGCGACATGGTCATGCCCCTCGCCGATCGGGTGCACCACATTCAGCTTCGCGCCGTCCTTGAGGTTCACCACCTGGCGGCCCTTGCGGGTTTCGGCCAGCAGTTCGCTCTCTTCCGCGACGAAGCCCTTGCCCGGGGTCGATGCGAGCAGCAGGCGTGCGCCGGGCCGGTGCACCACCATGCCTGCAATTCCGGTTTCGGCTTCGAGATCGACCATCGACTGGACGGGCTCGCCGAAACCTCGCGCGCCCGGCAGTTTGTCCGCGCCCAGCGTGTAGAAGCGACCGTTCTCGGCGGCGATCAGGATCTTGTCGGTGGTCTGCGCGTGGGCAATGAAAGCGAGGCCATCGCCTTCCTTGTATTTGAATTCCTGGTCGAGCGGGACATGCCCGCTCGCCGCGCGGATCCAGCCCTTGCGCGAAAGGATCACCGTAACCGGCGCCTTCTCGATCATGGCATCCATGCTGAATTCGACCGCGGGCGCAGCTTCCTCGATCCGTGTGCGGCGCGCGCCTAGCGCGGTATCCTCTGCATATTCCTTGCGCAGGCTGCCAAGGTCGCGCTTGAGCCGTGTTCGCTGGCGCGCCGGACTTTCGAGCAGCTTGCCCAGCTCGTCCTGCTCTTTCAGCAGGTCGTCTTTCTCCTGCCGCAGCTCCATTTCCTCGAGCCTGCGCAAGCTGCGCAGCCGCATGTTGAGGATTGCTTCCGCCTGCCGGTCGGTGAGGTTGAATTCCGCCATCATCACCGGCTTCGGCTCATCCTCGGTGCGGATGATCTCGATCACCCGGTCGAGGTTGAGGAAGGCGATGACATAGCCTTCGACCAGCTCAAGCCGCCGCGCGATCTGGTCCAGCCGGTGCTGGGCGCGACGCTGGAGGATGTCGATCTGGCTCGCCACCCAGTTCTGCAGCAGTTCCTTCAGCCCCATCACCATGGGCGTTCGATTGGCGTCGAGTACGTTGAGGTTGAGCCCGAAGCGCGTTTCGAGATCGGTCAGCTTGAAGACCGATTCCTTGAGCAATTCCGGATCGACATTGCGGCTGCGCGGCACCAGCACGATGCGGATCGCTTCGTCGCTCTCGTCGCGCACATCCTCGAGGATCGGCAGCTTCTTGTCGGCGATCGCCGCTGCGATCTGCTCGATCAGCTTGCCCTTCTGCACCTGGTAGGGGATCTGGGAGATCACCAGTTGCCATTGCCCGCCGCCCAGCCGCTCGATACCCGCATCGCGGTCGGCCGCATCCTTGGCTTCCGCGGCATGGAACACCCCGCGCACGCGGAACGATCCGCGCCCGGTTTCATAGGCATCCGCGATCACCTGCTTGCTGTCGATGATCTGTCCGCCGGTCGGGAAATCGGGGCCCTGGAACAGCTCCATCAGCCGCGCGTGCTCGACATGCGGGTTGTCGATCAGCTCGAGCGTGGCGTCGATGATCTCGGCGACATTGTGGCTCGGGATATTGGTGGCCATCCCCACCGCGATCCCGCTTGAGCCATTGGCCAGCAAATTGGGGAACAGGCCGGGGAATATCTCCGGCTCCTGCTCTTCTCCATTGTAAGTCGGGATGAAATCGACCGTGCCTTCGTCGAGTCCGGCCATCAATTGCAGCGCGGTCTTGGTCAGCCGCGCTTCAGTGTAGCGATAGGCAGCGGCATTATCGCCGTCGATATTGCCGAAGTTGCCCTGCCCTTCGACCAGCGGGTAACGCAGCGCGAAATCCTGCGCGAGGCGGACCATGGCGTCGTAGACCGAGGCATCGCCATGCGGATGGTATTTGCCGATCACGTCGCCGACCACGCGGGCCGATTTCTTGAATGCCGAATTGGGATCGAGCTTGAGCTGGCGCATCGCCCACAGCAGGCGGCGATGGACCGGCTTCAGCCCGTCGCGCAGGTCGGGCAGCGAACGCGCGGTAATCGTCGAGAGCGCATAGACGAGATAACGCTCTTCCAGCGCGGAATCGAACGGCGCGTCGACGATTGCATCAAAGGGGTCAGGTTCAGTCATATCGATTACGTCAGGCATTGCTCACGCGCTTAGCAATGCGCGGGGCGCGGGGGGAGAGGCGTTTCCACAGGAACGACGCACCGCGCTGCGTCGTTCACATCCGCTGCATGTCGTGCGCTTCGATGGGCACCGATACGGACAGCCCGTCGAGCTCCGGCGTGAGGTCGATCTGGCAGGAGAGACGGCTCGTCCGGCGCACGCCAGCGGCGAAATCGAGCATGTCCTCCTCTTCCTCGCTCGCGGGAGGCAGCTTGTCGAACCATTCGGCATCGACAATCACATGGCAGGTGGAACACGCCATCTGGCCTTCGCAGGTGCCCTCTAGCGGGACGCCGAGCGCCTGCCCCAATTCGAGCAGCGACTGGCCCGGTTCGCCCACGCCTTCGGTCACATCGCCTTTGGAATCGGTGAAACGAACCCGGATCGTCAAAGCCCTTGCTCCTTCGCTGCTGCGTTAATCTGCTGCGCGGCCCGTTCGATCTCGTCAAGCGTGGTGTAGCGCCCGAAGCCGAGCCGGATCGAGCTCTTCGCTTCGCGATCGGACAGGCCGATTGCCTTCAGCACATGGCTCGGGCGGCCCGAACCGCTGGCGCAGGCGCTTCCGGCGCTGAACATTACTTCGCGGCAATCGCTCATCAGCCGCGCGACATCGAGCCCGTCCCTGCGGATGTTGAGATTGCCGTGCCAGCGGCAGTCGGCGCTGCCGTTGAGCGTCCAGCCGTCGAACAGTTCGCGCGCCCTCGCCCACAGCGTCTCGACATGCGCGGCGTCCATCTCCATCGATTCCTGCGCCAGCGCCGCGGCTGCGCCGAATCCGGCGATCAGGGCCGGGCTGAGCGTTCCCGAACGCAGCCCGCCTTCCTGCCCGCCGCCCGTCTGCTGCTCGGCAAGTTCGACCCCGTCGCGGACCCAGAGCGCGCCCACGCCCTTGGGCCCGTGGAGCTTATGCGCGGAAACGGCGATCATGTCGGCATCGGCGATCGCGAGCTTGCCATAGGCCTGCACTGCATCGCACAGGTAGAGAGCGCCCGCTTCCTTCGCTTTCGCGCACCATTCGGCGGTGGACTGGATCGTGCCGATCTCGTTATTGAACTGCATCACGCAAGCGAGCCGCGTTCCGGCTGGCAGGCCTTGTGCGGGATCGCACAGGCCTTCGCTATCGACGTCCAGGACATGCGCCCGCCCCAGTGCCTGCGCGGTATCGAGCACAGCTGCGTGCTCGATCGCGGAGACGGCAATCGGGCCGTCACCGCCCGATCCGCGGATCGCGAGGTTGATCGCTTCGGTCGCCCCACTGGTAAAGATCAGCCGCCCGCCCGAAGGGAACAGTGCAGCAATCTTCTCGCGGGCGGCCTCCACCGCAGCGGCGGCCATGCGCCCCATGCGATGCGGCGAGTGCGGGTTGCCGAAGCTGTCGCTGTCCGGCCCGCCGAGCCAGCGCAGCATGGCCTCGCGCGCTTCGGGCGCAAGTGGAGTTGTGGCCTGATAGTCTAGGTAGATCATTGAACAAGCTCTCTATCCGTTCGCCCTGAGCTTGTCGAAGGGCTGTACTTCTTTCAATAAAAAGCAGGGCTTCGACAGGCTCAGCCCGAACGGGTCAGGACAAAGACTTCCAGGCATCCGCGAACCGTTCCAGATCCTCGGGCGTCGTGTTCCAGCCGATACTGACGCGGATCGTGCGCGCGGCGACTTCGTCCGACACGCCAAATGCATCGAGCACGCGGCTTTTCTTGAGCGTGCCGGAGGAACAGGCGCTCCCCGCTGAAACCGCGAAACCCATCGCATCGAGCTGGATCAGAAGCGCCTGCGCGCTCAGCTTCGGGTGCGTAAGCGCAAGAATGTAATCGGCTTGCTCGCCAAGCGTGATCCGGTCTCTGGAAAGCCGCACCGCGAATGCCGCCCGGTCATCCGGCGAAGTCTGCCATGCACCGCATTCCAGCGCCGCAGCCATTCCCATCGCTCCGGGCAAATTCTCGGTCCCCTGCCGGTATCCGCGTTCGTGCCCGCCAACGGGTTCCAGCAGGTTGAAATCGCGCACCAGCAAGGCGCCGATCCCGATCGGTCCGCCGAATTTGTGGGCGGAGATCACCAGCATGTCGGCATCGGGCAGATCGAGCTTGCCGGCCGATTGTGCGCAATCCGATAGCAGCAGCGCGCCGGTGGTCCGGATCGTTTCCGCCATTTGCGACACTGGGTTGATCACGCCGGTTTCCGAATTGACGTGCTGGATCGCGCAGAGCGATCCGGCGCCAATCGAAATCTCGTCCGAGAACAGCTCGGCATCCGGCGCGGCGCGGAACACTGCGTCATGCTCTACGGCGCTGACGATCCGGCGAGATACCTTGGCGCGGTTGAGCGCAATCCACAGCGCCTCGCTCGCGCCGCTGGTGAATATGAGTTCGCCGTCCCACCCCAGGCTTGCCTTGATCCGCTCGCGCGCATCCTCCAGCGCCGCCTTGGCCTTGCGCCCTTCGGCATGCGGGCTCGACGGGTTCGCCCAGATCGCAAAGCCCTCGCCCATCGCGCGCTTCGCTTCCGGGCGCAGCGGCGATGTTGCGGCATGATCGAGATAGATGCGTTCTGGAATGGGTCGCCCCTGTGGCCGAATGCGCGAAATGATTGCGATTTTTACATCGCTCCCTATATAGCCAGCGACTTCGCGGGCGCCAGCAGGCGGAGCGCGTTTTGGCCCAATTCTGCAAGGTTTCCGATGCCCTCAGTCATCTTTCCCGGCCCCGAAGGCCGTCTTGAAGGTCGTTTCTCTCCGCCGCCGCGCCCGCGCGCGCCTGTGGCCATGATCCTGCATCCGCATCCCGAAGGCGGCGGCACGATGAACGACCGGATCGTGCAGCGCATGTACAAGACCTTTGCCGATCGCGGTTTCGCGACGCTGCGCTTCAATTTTCGCGGCGTGGGCCGCAGCCAGGGCAGCTTCGACAACGGCATTGGCGAACTGAGCGACGCGGCATCCGCGCTCGACTGGGTTCAGTCGATCCACCCCGAAGCGCAATCGACCTGGGTCGCAGGCTACAGCTTCGGCGCGCTGATCGGCATGCAATTGCTGATGCGTCGCCCGGAAGTGCGCGGCTTCATCTCCGTGGCACCGCCTGCCAACATGTATGACTTCAGTTTCCTCGCCCCCTGCCCCGCTTCGGGCATTTTCATCCAGGGCGCGGCGGACACTGTGGTGCAGCCCAATGCCGTGCAGAAGCTGGTCGACAAGCTGCGCACGCAGAAGCACATCACCATCCATCACGAGGAAATCCCGCGCGCCAACCACTTCTTCGAGAACGAACTCGAAGACCTGATGGCCTCGGTCGACAATTACCTCGATTTCCGGCTCAACCCGGACTGCCCCATAAAATAATTCGGCCTCAAGCGCCGGCGCTCGCGTCCGCTCGCTTGGCTATCCTCGCTCATGCGACCTAAAGGTTGCGTCGCTGCGGGCGCGCGGTCGCGCTTGCGGCTGCTACGCAGCCGGTTTCCGTGATCGACTGAGTTCACAGGCCCATGCCCGCAGCAAAGGTCCTGATCTGCAACGCGAAACTTCTTGCCTGATATATGTAATGTTGTAACATTATGTTTGCAGAGTCGCCTTCGCAACAGAGCACAAATGCCATTTGGCGGCCCGCAGGAAGAGAGGAGCCGCATATGGCATTCGCAGACCAGACAAGCTTCAGGCAGCGCAGCGCGGGGCTCGCGGGCGCATTGATCATTCCAGGCGCGCTGGGCGCGCTGCTCATAACCGGGCTGGCCGTGACCCAGATCGTGACCGAGCCCGAACCGCCGCCGCTGGTCGGCACGACTATCCCGCTGCCACCCCCGCCTCCGCCCGAGCCCGATCAGGCGAGGAAGGAAGCCAAGACCACTTCCACGAAAGTGGTCACGCCGATCCCGCCGAAGGGTCAGCTGAAAAGCAATGTCGAGCTGGATGGCACCACCCTGCTTCCTCCGCTTGGGGGCGAGGTCGAAACCTTGGTGCTGCCCCCGCTGGACGGCATTGGCGATTCGACCGGCCCGACTTTCACATCGGGCCGCGCCACGCCTCGCAACGACCCCGGCAGCTGGGTCACAACCGGCGACTACAGGACCAGCTGGATCAACCGCGAGTTGACCGGGACTGCGAAGTTCGACCTTGCGATTGCACCCAGCGGCCGGGTCACTTCCTGCCGCATCACGCAGTCGACCGGGCATGACGTGCTCGACCAAGCCGCTTGCAGGCTGATTGCGCAGCGGGCGCGCTTCGAACCGGCAACCGACAACACCGGCAAATCCGTGGCCGGAACCTATTCGAGCTCGATCCGCTGGGTCTTGCCCGATTGATACGGAGCGGGAGCTAGTCTCCCGCTTCCTTCTGCACCCGGTCGAGCGGCGCTTCGCCGCTCTCATCGGGCAGCGTCCAGATCAGCACATTCACGATAGCGATTGCTGCCAGCAGCAACATCAAGAACGGCTGCTTGGCCGGCACGCCGCGACGCCACAACACGAAGGCTCCAAGGATCAGCGCACCCGCCGCCAGCATCACGATCGAAAGAACCATATTCATACTTGGCACTTGCTCCCTTGCCCCGCGCGTTAGGCGAATTGGCCGCTGCGCGAAACCGGAATTCCGGCTCCGGCAGATGGTCGATTGACACGTGAATTGCTCCCGATAACAGGAGCAAATGACTCAGCCGACATTCTCGCTCACACGCCGCGATGCCCTGAAGGGGATCGGCGGCGCCTCGCTCATCGCCTTGCTTCCAGCATGCCGCATGGCGCCCGCTTCAGAGCTCGCGCCCGATGCGATGCTCGACCAGATCGCCTACAATTTGCTTGGCCATGAACCCGAGCGGGCCACCGGCCTCGGCGTCGACACGGGCGATTTTGCCGCGCTGCGCGCCAAGCTGAGCGACAAGACGCCGGACGGGCTGGCGCGCTACGCCGCCGCGCTCGAAACCGACCTGGAAGCGGTGCGCGCCTATCCGCGAGAAGGCATGACGGCGGACCAGCTGACCGGCTTCGACGTGGTCGAAAGCGCCTATTCCACCGCGGTCGAGGGCTTCGCCCTACCCTATGGCGATGTCGCCGTGGGTAGCTGGCGCAACGCGCCCTACGTCGTGATCCAGAACGTCGGCGCCTATATCGACATGCCGCGCTTCATGGATTCGACCCAGCCGGTCCGCGATGCAAGCGACGTCGAAGCCTATGTCGCGCGGATCGAAGCCTTTCCGGCGCAGCTCGACGGCGAACTGGTGCGCATGCAGCAGGCCCGCGCGATGGGCCTCGTTCCGCCCGACTTCCTGCTCGACAAGGCGATCGCCCAGATGGAGCAGAGCGTCGCCAGTGCCGAGGCGACCTATCGCACTCCCCTGGAACGCAGCGAAATCGAAGCCGCCAAAGCAGCCGCCGAGCGGACCGGCGCGATCGTGCGCGACAGCGTGGTTCCTGCACTCGAACGCCAGCTCGCCGAGCTCAAGTCCCTGCGCGGCGAAGCCAAGGGCGATGCAGGGATGTGGGCGCAACCGCGCGGCGACGAATGGTACGCCTGGGCCATCAAGGCATCGACCACCACCAGCATGTCACCCGACGAAATCCACGAGCAGGGCCTGGCTGAGCTGGAAGAGCTCCATGGCCGGATGGACCCGATCCTGAAGGAAATCGGCTATACCACCGGCACCGTCGGGGAGCGGATGCAGGCGCTGAGCGAAGACCCGCGCTACAAATTTGCCGAGGGCGATCCCGGCCGCAAGCAGATCTTCGACTTCATCGACGAGCGGCTGGCGTGGATCAAGGCGCAGATGCCGCGCGCCTTCAACACGCTGGTCGATCCGAACATGGAGGTCCGCCGGATCCCAGTGATCGAGGAAGCCGGAGCTCCGGGTGCCTATGGCGGTTCGGGCAGCAAGGACGGCACGATCCCCGGGCGATTCTGGATCAATTTGCGCAGCACCGATCTACACCGCAAATATGACCTTGCCGATCTTACCTATCACGAAGCGATCCCCGGCCATGTCTGGGAAGGCGAATATTCGAACCGCCTGCCACTGATCCGCTCGATCCTCGCCTTTGGCGCGTTCAGCGAAGGCTGGGCGCTCTATGGCGAGCAACTCGCGGACGAACTCGGCGCCTATGACGACTTCAAGGTCGGGCGGCTGGGCTATTTGCAATCGCTCGCCTTCCGCGCCTGCCGCCTGGTGGTCGACACCGGCCTGCACCACAAGCGCTGGACGCGCGAGGAAGCGCGCCGCTTCTTCGTCGAGCGCAATGGTTCGAAGGAAGAGGAAGTCGCCAGCGAAGTCGATCGCTATTGCAGCTGGCCGGGCCAGGCGTGCAGCTACAAGATCGGGCATAGCGAGATCGTGCGCCAACGCAGCCGGGCACAGCAGGAGCTGGGCGCGGCCTATGACCTCAAGGCATTCGACGATGCGGTGATCCTGGGCGGGAATTCCCCGCTCGATGTGCTCGCCAAGAATGTCGACCGTTATATTGCGGGAACTAAGACCTAGTCACCTGTCCTTATTCCACTATAGTTGAAAAGGGGGCGTCGCGTCATGTTGCTACGCCTAAAAAGGTGTGGTCAGCTTATGTTTACCAAGTCGGTTCTTAAGTGGATTTTGGTTTCCGCAAGTTTTTTGGCCGCACCTGCGCATGCCGATTGGCACATGGCCTCAAGCGATCATTTCGTCATCTATGCCGATGACAGCGCCAAGGATCTCGCAAAATTCGCCGAGATGCTCGAACGCTATCATGCGGCGATGGCCCATGTGACCAACAAGTCGAGCGCCGCGCCCAGCCCTTCCAACCGAGTAACGATTTTCGCGGTCGGGTCGGTGCGCGACCTGCAGGAACTGGCAGGAGGCAACTCGCGCTACCTGCAAGGGTTCTACCTGCCCCGCGCAGGCGCATCGCGCGCTTTCGTGCAGGACGTGCGACCCAACGGCCGAAATCCCGATGGCTCGCTGCGCGTGCTGCTTCACGAATATGCCCATCACTACCTGATTTCGACCAACAGCTTTGCAATGCCGCGCTGGCTCAGCGAAGGCTCGGCGGAATTCTTCGCGTCCGCCACTTTCGAAGATAATGGCCGCGTGATGATCGGCCGGCCGGCACTCCACCGTGGATATGAGCTTGCCTATGCGGATGACGTGGCCGTCCGCGAATTGTTCGACGCCGGACTCTATGATGCCAAGAAGCGCACCCGGTATGACGCATTCTATGGCCGAAGCTGGCTGCTCTATCACTACCTGGTGTTCTCTGAGGAGCGCGCAGGCCAGTTCGGCCAATACTGGCTGCAGCTTATCCAGGGAACCCCGTCACTCAAAGCCGCGGAACTGGCTTTCGGTGATCTCGACGTGCTCGAGAAGGACCTCGACAAATACCTGCGCTCGCGCAGGATGACGGCATTCAACATTCCTGGCGAACTGCTGCCGATCGGGAAAGTTACGGTTTCGAAGCTCAGCGAAGGCAAGGCCGCCATGATGCCAGTGATCATTCGCTCCCAACGGGGGTGAACGATGAAACGGCGCAAGAACTGCTCCCCGAAGCTCGCAGGATTGCGGCGCCGTTTCCTGACGATGCCGATGTTCTCGCCGCTCTGGCGGAGGCAGAATACGATGCAGGAAACGACAGCGAAGCCATCGCCGCTGCCGATCGCGCGCTTGCAATCGATCCGGCCACCAAGCATGCGCTTGTCCAGAAGGGATACGCGCTGTTTCGCAAGGCAGTCGACGAATCGGATCGTACGGCAGCCTATGAGGCAGCGATGAAGCCCTTCCTCGCGCTCAACAAGCTCGAGACCGATCACCCCTTGCCACTGATCTACTTCCATCGCAGCTTGGCCGAGCAGGGGATTCCCCTCACGGAATCGGCCCGCCATGCGCTTGAGCGTGCAGCCGAACTTGCTCCCTTCGACCAGTCGCTAAAATTCAACGCCGCGCTGATGCAGGCTGAAGAGGGCAAGGTGCAGATTGCCCGGCAAACCCTGGCGCCCGTCGCATTTGACCCACATGGCAGCTCGCTCGCGCGGCAAGCGGGGCGACTTATGGCTGCGCTTGAAGATGCACCCGAAGGCACGCCGTTCGATGCCTATGGGTTCCTGGCCCGGACAGCCACGGTGGAAGAACTAACAGGCGAAGATCCCGGCGCTGCAGTGCCCGGAGAAATCTGAGGCTGCTTGCCGCTTACGGGTTGTCTCCAACCGCGTTCGCAAATTCCATCAGCGAGCCTTCGCCTCCGATCTGCTTGACGATTTCGGACAGCACATCTGTGTCGAGCCCGGTATTGGCCGATGCGAGTTCGACCGTATCGCCCTGCATCTGGTGCGCATGCGCGAGCGCGGCGATGGCCTTTTCCGCCATGTCCGCATCTATCCCGACTTGCGCTGCCAGGTTCCTTACGTCGTCTGGCGCCCCAAGGATCGCCTTAAGTATCCCGTCAAACAGGCTCATGTCTCAACCTCCTCCGGTTCAACAATCAGAGCAGGATGACAGCAGCTTATGTCATAAAAAAGGCCCCGTTCCCGGTCGGGAACGGGGCCTCTCCTCTCCCCTCGCCGATATGGTTCAGGCGGCGACCACTCCATGCGGAGCCGCCTCGCGCACGCCCTGGTCAACATGCGCTTCGAATTGAGCAAAATTATCGATGAACAGGCGCACCAGCTTTTCTGCGGTGCGATCGTATTCAGCCTTGTCTTCCCAGGTCGAACGCGGATCGAGGATCGCGCTGTCCACGCCGGGTACGCTGACCGGGACATCGAAGCCGAAATTCGGATCCTTGCGGAATTCCGCATTGTTGAGGCTGCCGTCGAGCGCGGCATTGAGCAGCGCGCGCGTCGCCTTGATCGGCATGCGGCTGCCCACGCCATACTTGCCGCCGGTCCAGCCGGTGTTGACCAGCCAGCAGGCGACGCCGCCCTTGGCGATGCGTTCCTTGAGCAGGTTGCCGTAGATGCTGGGATGGCGCGGCATGAAGGGCGCGCCAAAGCAGGTGCTGAAGGTCGCTTCAGGCTCGGTCACGCCGATTTCGGTGCCAGCGACCTTGGCGGTGTAGCCCGACAGGAAGTGGTACATCGCCTGGTCGGGCGTGAGCCGCGCGATCGGAGGCAGCACGCCGAAAGCATCTGCGGTCAGCATGATGACATTGCTCGGCACCGGACCAAGGTTCTCAGCCGAAGTATTGGGAATGAAGTCGATCGGGTAAGCGCCGCGGGTGTTCTCGGCGAGCGAATTGTCGTCGAGATCAAGTTCGCGCGTCTCCGGGTCCATCACCACGTTTTCGAGCACAGTGCCGAAACGGCGGGTGGTGGCGTAGATTTCCGGTTCGGCTTCTTCCGAAAGGCGGATCATCTTGGCGTAGCAACCGCCTTCGAAATTGAAGACCGCCGTATCCGACCAGCCATGCTCGTCATCGCCGATCAGCGTGCGGCTGGCATCGGCCGACAGCGTCGTCTTGCCGGTGCCCGACAGTCCGAAGAACACCGCCGTCTTGCCGTCGGAGCCGATGTTGGCCGAACAGTGCATCGGCATGACGCCCTTGGTCGG
This sequence comes from Altererythrobacter litoralis, assembly GCF_036324225.1. Taxonomy (NCBI): domain Bacteria; kingdom Pseudomonadati; phylum Pseudomonadota; class Alphaproteobacteria; order Sphingomonadales; family Erythrobacteraceae; genus Altererythrobacter; species Altererythrobacter litoralis. The sequence continues at coordinate 15,449 of NZ_JAZDQV010000013.1, read as the reverse complement.
CAGCAGGTAATTGAGGATGCCGAACACGCTCTTCTTCATCTCGCCAGCATATTTGGTGCCGCCGATCAGGATCAGCTTTTCGCTGAAATTGACCGCGATCACCGTTTCGCTGCGGCAACCGTGACGTTCGGGGTCCGCGCGGAAGCTCGGCAGGTCGATGATGGTGTATTCGGGCGCAAAATCGGTCAGCTGGTCAGCCGTGGGGCGCACCAGCAGCGTGCGGATGAACAGATTGTGCCAGGCCAGTTCGTTGATCACGCGCACATTGACGCGGTGCTCCGGCTGCGAACCGCCGAACAGGTCGGCGACGTAGAGAGTCTGCTTTTCCTTCAGCGCAGCGAGGAAATCGGCCTTGAGCGCGGCGAAGTGTTCGGGCGACATCTCGACATTGACCTTGCCCCACCACACGCTGTTCTCGGTCTCGCCGTCGCGGACGATGTACTTGTCCTTGGCGCTGCGGCCAGTGTGCGCCCCGGTCTTCACCACCAGCGCGCCGTAACGCGACAGCTCGCCTTCGCCATTGCCGAGCGCATGCTCGACCAGCTGGGGCGTGCCAAGATTGGCGTGAATTGTTGCGGAGGTTTCAATACCCTGGCTGGAAAGAGGAAGGGCAAGCGAAATGGGCACGCGTATCTCCTGGATTTTACCGGTTCGCCCACGTGGGGCACATCCCTCAGCGCTCGTACCGACGCATCGCGGATACATCTGTGCATACGAATGCGTGGATTCGGAATCGCCCTCTAAACTCCGCCGCCCCGCCCGTCAAACGACGAGGCGGAAACTACCAATTTAGCGGTATGGAACTGCGGCGACTCGTTGTTTCGCGGCGCGCAAACCGCTAGTCGGTGATACGCAATCACGATGAAGGGACCGGCAATGGTCGAGCCGACAGGCGATCCGGCGGATAAAAGCGGAGAAACTGTGATCGCGCTGGTCGATGATGATCGCAACATCCTCACCACCGTGTCGATCGCGCTGCAATCCGAAGGTTTCGTTACGCGCGTCTATTCGGACGGGGAAACCGCACTCAAGTCACTGATCGACAACCCTCCCGACCTTGCGGTGTTCGATATCAAGATGCCCAAGATGGACGGGATGGAATTGCTGCGACATGTGCGCGCGCATTCCGACCTGCCGGTGATTTTCCTGACCAGCAAGGACGACGAGGCAGACGAAGAGGCCGGGCTTGAGCTCGGCGCGGATGATTATATTGCCAAGCCCTTCAGCCTGCGGCTTCTGACGGCCCGGATCCGTGCAATCCTGCGGCGGGCGGATGCGGGGCTGCATTCGGGTTCAAACGAAACCGGAGAGTCCGAGGCGGCCACTTCCTCGATCGCGCGTGGGAAGCTGTTCATGGACCCGGCGCGGCACCAGGTCACATGGGGCGGGCAGCCCGTGTCCCTCACCGTGACCGAATTCCTGATACTGGAGGCTCTCGCGGCGCGCCCGGGCGTGATCAAGAGCCGCAACCAGCTGATGGACGCGGCCTATCCCGACGATGTGTTCGTCGATGATCGAACGGTCGACAGCCATATCAAGCGGATGCGTCGCAAGTTCCGGCAGGTAGATCCCGACTTCTCGGCGATCGATACGCTCTACGGCGCGGGATACAGCTTCACCGATGGCTGACGGCGACGGCAAATCACTGACAGACGGCACGATCGGCCCGCTGGGCTGGAGCGCAAGGCTGCCGCTGACCTCGCGCATCCTGGTGGTGAACATACTGCCGCTGGCGTTGCTGGGCGGTGGGATCTTCTATCTCGACTCCTATCGTACGCAGCTCCTCAACGAGCGCTACAAGCTTGCCCGCATCGAAGCGCAGATCACCGCCGAAGCGCTCGCCGGCGCGTCGCGCTCGCGGCAGGAAGCGCTGCTAGTCCAGATCGGCAAGGAACAGCGGATGCGGCTGCGCATGTTCGATGCCGAAGGTCGCCTCTGGGCAGACAGCTTCGCGCTCGACCAGCCGGCCTTCGTGCTCGATGTGCCGGGCGACGAGACCTTTGCGGAGGACTTCGCCCGCGCGCTGGATCGCGGCGTGGACACGATCGTAGGCGCCGATCCCATCCCCGACTATTTCGAGCCGGAGGATTCGTCGGCCGATGCATGGCCCGAACTGCGCCGCGCGCGCGAGCAAGGCGTTACCCAGATCCAGCTGCGCGACGCGCCCGATGGCAGCCCGGTGATCAATGCTGCGGCGCCTGTGGGGCTCAACGGAGCGACCCTGCTCACCACTCGCAATGCAGTCGACATCACCATGGCCGTGCGTGCAGCGCGCACGACATTGGGTATCGCGGTGCTGCTGGCGCTCGCTGCATCGATCCTGCTTTCGCTGTTCCTCGCGCGCACGATCGTCTCTCCGCTGCGGCTGCTCGCCAATGCTGCGGTGAAGGTTCGCCAGGGCCGCGGGCGCGACGTCGAAGTGCCCCGCCTGCCGGAGCGGCGCGACGAGATCGGCAGGCTCGCACGGGCCGTATCGGACATGACCGGCGCGCTGCGGCAAAGGATCGACGCGGTCGACAGTTTCGCGGCTGACGTCGCGCACGAGATCAAGAACCCGCTGGCATCGCTGCGCAGCGCGATCGAATCGCTGCCGCGCGTCGAAGACCCCGAACTGCGGGGCAAGCTTTTCGACATCGCCACGCATGATGTGCGGCGGATCGACCGGCTGGTCACGGAGATTTCGGACGCCAGCCGTATCGACGCCGAAATGTCGCGTGCCACGCGCGAACGGGTCGACATGGCCAAGCTGGTGGCGGCGATCATCGGTTCGCGCGAGGACCGCGCTGAAAATGCCGATCACCGGATCGTGCTGGCAACTCGCGGGCGCGCTGCTGTGGTGACCGGGGTGGTGCCGCGGCTCGAGCGCGTGATCGAGAACCTGTTCGACAATGCGGTGTCGTTCTCGCCCGCAGACGCACCGATCGAAGTGGGGGTCGCCAGCGACGGCCAGCGCGTCACGTTGACAGTTTGCGATGCGGGGCCCGGCATTCCGGAGGATTCGCGCGAGAAAGTGTTCGAACGCTTCCATTCGGTGCGGCCAGAGGCAGAGGATTTTGGCAACCACTCGGGCCTGGGTCTCGCCATAGCCCGAGCCATCGCCGAGGCGCATGACGGCACGCTCTCAGCGGACGCACGCCCTGACGGGAAGCCCGGGGCATGTCTCAGGCTCGAACTTCCGGCCGCGCCATGATCCCGGCCGATCTTCTGGTCCAGGCCACAGCCGTTGCAATCGGCGGCCGTGCGCTGCTTCTTGAAGGGGCGCCGGGCAGCGGCAAATCGAGCCTCGCTCTGGCTTTGATCGATCGCGGCGCGCAATTGATCGGGGACGACGGGGTCCGGCTTCTTCGCGAAGGCGATTCAGTAGCCGCCTCGCCGCCGCCCAACATCGCCGGCAAGCTCGAAATCCGCGGTGTCGGCATCGTCGACCTGCCCACTACAAGCGCACCGCTCGCGCTGATACTGACGCTCGAGGCCGAAGCGCCGCGCTTCCCGGACCCGGTCGAAACACGCGACGTCCTGGGGTTGGCAATCCCGCTCCTGCGGTTCCGCCCCGGCGATGCGATACAAGCCCTGCGCGCAGAATGGGCCTTGCTTGTGCATGGCCTGGCTCCGTCAGAGTACTGATCGAGTGCGGTTGCGCTTTGCCCCTTCCCATGGCTCGCGGCTCGCGCGACAATGCGCCGCATGAGCGACCCGCAAAGCACTGCCTCGCCGCCGACTGGCGCTCCCACCCGCCAGCGGATCCTGCTAGTCACCGGAATGCTCGGCGCGGGCAAGTCGACTGCGCTGCACGTGCTCGAAGATCTCGGCTGGGAGACGGTCGATAATTTGCCGGTCCGCCTGCTCGAACCCATGATCACCGCGCCGGATGCGCGGCCGGGGCGGCTGGCGATCGGCTTCGATTCGCGCACGCGCGGTTTCGTGCCGCAGGATGTCATCAAGCTGGTTGCCCGGCTGGGCGAGCGCGAAGACATCTCGATCTCGACCATGTTCATGGATTGCTCGACCCAGGAACTCGAGCGCCGCTACAACGAGACCCGCCGCCGACACCCGATGGCGGAAGGCCGACCGCTGCCCGAAGGCATCAGGGCCGAACGCGACCTGCTCGACCCGCTGCGGCGCTGGGCCGATGTGGTGATCGATACCAGCGATTTCGCGATCAACGATCTGCAGCAGCATATCCGCGACCTCTTCGCCGATGGGCCGGGCGGGCCGATGACGGTGACCGTGTCGAGCTTCGGCTTTGCGCGCGGCACACCGCCCCTCGCCGATCTCGTGTTCGACATGCGGTTTCTCGACAATCCGCATTGGGTCGAAGATCTGCGCCCGCTCACCGGGCTCGACGAGCCGGTTGCCGCGCATATCCGCAAGGATCCCGGCTTCGGCGAAAGCTTCGAACGCATCCTTGGCCTGCTCACCACCCTGCTCCCGCGCTACCGGGCCCAGGGCAAGGGCTATGTCCACATCGCCTTCGGCTGCACCGGAGGCAAGCACCGCTCGGTATTCACCGCGGAACAGATTGCCCAAGGCTTGCGCGATGCGGGATTTTCGCCCACTGTCCGCCACCGCAATCTGGGATCGCGCACGACCGACGAAATCGAAGGAATGAAGCGTTGAATACCTGGAAGGAACAACACGGCGTCGCGCCGCAGGAATGAACGGACCTGGCACTTTCTCATGATCGGTATGATCCTGGTCACCCATGGCCAATTGGCAGAGCACTTCGTCGATGCGATGGAGCACGTCGTCGGTCCGCAACAGGCGATCGCCACGATTTGCATCGGCCCCAATGACGACATGGAGCGGCGGCGCAAGGACATTGCGGACGCCATCGCGCGAGTCGATGAGGGCCAGGGCGTGATCGTGCTGACCGACTTGTTCGGAGGCACCCCGTCGAACCTCGCCATCTCGCTGCTCGACCGCGGGCATGTCGAAGTGATCGCGGGGATCAATTTGCCCATGCTGATCCGCCTTGCGGGCGCGCGCAAGTCGATGGGCGTGGTCGATGCAGTGGCCGCAGCCAAGCAGGCCGGGCGCAATTACATCACCGTCGCAAGCGAGTTCCTGGGCGAAAGCCCCGCGCAGGAGAACGCGAAAGCGTGAGCGAACTCCGGCGGTCCCTCACCATCGTCAACAAGCGCGGGCTGCACGCGCGCGCCAGTGCCAAATTCGTCGGCGCTGTTGCGACTCTTCCCGGCAATACGCAGGTACGCGTGGCGAAAGACGGGCACGAGGCAGCGGGCGGATCGATCCTGGGCCTGATGATGCTGGGCGCGGCCAAGGGCGACGAGATCGAACTGATCGTGGCGGGCGACAATGCCGAGACGGTTTTTGCCGATCTCTGCGCGATGATCGAAGACGGATTCGGCGAAGAGTGAGCCCGCAGCCTGAACGCCGCCAGATCACCGGCTTTTCCAATCCCACGGTAAAATATTTGCGCTCATTGCGCGAAAAGAAGCACCGCAAGGCGGCTGGCAAATTCCTTGCCGAAGGTCTGCGGCTGCTGACCGACGCGCGCGAATGCGGGCATTTGCCCGAAATGCTGGTGATGGCGAGCGGACGCGGTCCGCATCCCCTGCTCGACACGCTCGAACGCGAAGTTCTGGCGGCGGGTGGAGACGTGATCGAGACTTCGCCCGACATCCTTTCGAAGATCACCGGCAAGGCAAACCCGCAGGCGGTGGCGGGCGTTTTCGCCGAATTCGACACGTCACTCGCCGCGCTAAACCGCGGCAAGGCGAAAATCTGGCTGGTGGCGCAGGCGCTGCGCGATCCCGGCAACCTTGGCACCATGCTGCGCACCGGCGACGCCGTGGGCGCTGGCGGGCTGATCCTGATCGACGATTGCGCCGATCCCTTCAGCGTCGAGGCGGTGCGCGCCAGCATGGGCGCGATCTTCACCCAGCACGTCGCACAAGCGCGGTGGGAGGAATTCCTGCCGTGGCTGCGCTCGGGCGAGGGCCAATTGGTCGCCGCTTCGCTGCGCGACGCAGTGCCCTATCGCGCTGCGCCCTATCAGACGCCCTGCTACATCCTCGTCGGCAATGAGTCGCAGGGCCTGCCCGAGGAATATGAGATGGCATGCGATTTGCGCGTCACCATGCCGATGATGGGGCGTGCGGATTCGCTCAACGCGGCGGTCGCCGGCGCGGTGCTGGCTTACGAGGTGTTAGCGGCGCTCGACAGCTGAGGCTGGCAATTGCGCCGCGCGGTTACTTGCCCTTTGGCTTCGCGTGTTTCGGCTTGCGGGTTGGCTTGCGCGCCTGATCGTGCGCCGCGCCTGCATTCCGGTGCTTACCCTTGTCGCCGCCCTTGTGGAAGGGCTTGGCCTTGACGTGCGGCTTGACCGCGCCTTCGTGCCTTGAAGGCTGGCCCTTGCGATGGCTGCGCGCGGCCTCGCGCGGGCCGCCGTCCGACCGTTCGATCAGGATGCTTTCCTCGTCGCCATCAGCGCCCGCCGTACGCATGGCCGCCGCGCCGAATTTCTCGGCAATCGCTTGCGGGATCTGGAAATAGGTCTCCATCGGGCCGATGCGGATCGCGCCGATCTCGTTGCGGGTGATATGCCCGCGGCGGCACAGCAGCGGCAGGATCCAGCGCGGATCGGCATTCTGGCGCCGGCCGATGTCCATGCGGAACCAGACCACGTCTTCGAAACCGGGCCGATGGCGCTCCTGTTGCGCAGCGCGACGCGCTTCGGGGGTGTTCGCGGCAATGTCTTCGGGCTCGGGCATTTTCGAACGGTGCGCCTGGACTAGCATGGCTGCGATCTCTTGCGGCGACTTCTCGGCCAGCAGGCGTTCGGCCAGTTCGCTATCGCCCTCGTCCACTTCGACCGGGCGCAGCAACACGTCAAGCAGCCGCTCGCGATCCTTCGCCTTGATCGCCTCGCGATCGGGCACGTCGGTCCATTGCGCTTCGATCCGCGCGCGCCGCAGCATTTCCTCGACGCGCCTGCGCCGCGAAAACGGCACGATCAGCACAGCAGTGCCCTTTTTCCCAGCACGCCCGGTGCGCCCCGAACGGTGCTGCAAGGTTTCGGCATCGCGCGGAATTTCGACATGGACGACAAGGCTCAGCGTCGGCAGGTCGATCCCTCGCGCGGCAACGTCGGTGGCGACGCACACCCGCGCACGCCGGTCGCGCAGCGCCTGCAAGGCCTGGTTGCGTTCCGACTGCGAATGTTCGCCCGACAGCGCCACTACCGCAAAGCCGCGCTCCTGCAGGGTGGCGTGCAAGTGCCGCACGTTGTCGCGTGTGGCGCAGAACAGAATCGCCGTTTCAGCCTCATGGAAACGCAGCAGATTGACCACCGCGTTTTCGATCTCCGGGGGAGAGACCGTGACCGCCTGATAGGCGATATCGCCATGGCCGCGCTGGTCGCTGATCGTGGCGATGCGCAGGGCGTCATGCTGGTAGCGGCGCGCAAGCGCTTCGATCGGGCGCGGCATGGTGGCCGAGAACAGCAGCGTACGGCGCGTTTCGGGGGTCGCGTCGAGAATTTCCTCGAGCTCTTCGCGAAAACCCATGTCGAGCATCTCGTCAGCTTCGTCGAGCACGACGGCGGCGAGCGCCGAGAGGTCGAGCGCGCCGCGTTCGCGATGGTCGCGCAAGCGCCCCGGCGTACCGACGACGATCGTGGCACCAGCCCGCAGAACCTTGCGTTCCTGCGACGGGTTCATGCCGCCGACGCATGTCGCGATCCGCGCCCCGGCACCACGATAGAGCCACGCCAGCTCCCGGCTGACCTGAAGCGCTAGTTCGCGGGTTGGTGCGATCACCAGCGCCAGCGGCGAAGGCGCGCCGCGCACGGCACCCGAGGCGTCGAGCAATTCGCCCGCCATGGCAAGGCCGAAGGCGACCGTCTTGCCAGATCCGGTCTGCGCCGAAACGACGAGGTCGCGGCCAAGCGCTTCCGGCTGGAGGACGGCCGCCTGCACAGGCGTGGCGGATTCGTAATTCCGTTCGGCCAGCGCGGCTTTGAGGCTCGAAGGAAGGTCAGCAAAGGTCATGGACATAAACTCATAAGGGAAATGCGCGCCGGAGCGCGGCGAGCGGCAAGATAGGGCCGGTCAGATTTCGAAAGTGTACAGGCGGGACGTAACCGTTCCCGCAATTGTTGCGCTGCCCCATAGGCGCGCGAATCGGTTTTGGCTTGTGAAAAATGTCCGGCGGGCAACACGGCGCCTTCGCGGCGGCTCGGCTATTCCGCCGCTTCCTACGATCCGTCGGTCAGCAAATCGTCGCTGGTATAGCGTGGCGCGGCTTCGACCAGCGGCACTTCCTCGATCTCGGCCTTGCCGATTTCGATGCCCTTTTCCGCTAGCCTCTTGCCCGACGAAAGCACATTGCGTTCGAAGCTGCCGACGAACTTGTTGTAATTGTTGACTGCGGTTTCGAGCCCCCCGCCCACGCGCTTGAGGTGGTCCGCCGCAACGCGAAGCCGGTCGTAAAGCTCCGCACCCATCTTGCCGATTTCCTGCGCTTCGCGCGCCAGCCCGTCCTGCCGCCACACCTGCGCCACCGTGCGCGCGATCGCGACAAGGTTGGTCGGCGTCGCCAGCAGCACCCTCTTGTCGAAGGCGAAGTTCCACAGTTCGGGATCGTGTTCGAGCGCGGCGGCGACGAAATGCTCGCCCGGCACAAACATCACGACATAGTCGGGCGCTTCCTTGAACTGGCTCTGGTAGCTCTTTGCGCCGAGCGTCTGCACATGATTGCGCATCGAGCGGACATGGTCTGCCAGTGCGGCATCGCGCGCCGTATCATTGTCGGCCTCGAAGGCCTCCTGGTAGGCGTTGAGCGAAACCTTGGAATCGATCACCAGCACCTTGCCGCCAGGGATACGGACGATCGCGTCAGGGCGCAGCCGCCCGTCTTCGGTATCGATCGAATGCTCCATCATGAAATCGGTGTGTTCGGCGAGGCCGCACTGTTCAAGCAGGTTCTGCAGCGCCCGCTCTCCCCAGCGCCCGCGCGCCTTGGGCGCATTGGTGAGCGAATTGCCCAGCCGCTGCGCTTCGCGGCGGACCTGCTCCTGCCCTTCGCGCATCGACTGGATCAGCCCCGTGAGCTGGCCGAAGGCGTCGACACGCTGCTTCTCCAGGGTTTCAACCTGCTGTTCGTATTGCTTGAGCCGCTCGCCAACGGGGTTGAGCAGCGCCTTGATCTTGGCTTCACCCGCATCCTCGGACTGCTTGAAGCGTTCCTCGGCGCGCTTCAGGAATTCCTCCTGGCTGCGCGACAGGACTTCGCTGCCCAATGCCTTGAACTGCGTAAGCATTTCCTCGCGCGCTTCGCGCATCTGCGCCATCTGCTTGTCGAAATTGGAGGCATTGGCCCTGAGCGTCGCCAGCTCGATCTGCGCTTCGCCCAGCTCGGCCACCGCGCGCTTGAACTCGCTTTCGCGCTCCTCCGCGCGCGCCTTCAACTCGGCAACCGGACGAGCACCGATGAACCAGCCGATCCCCGCCCCGATAGCGAGGCCAAGGACAAGCGCGATAATGGCAAGAAGCGTAGGATCCATCGCGCAACTCTATGCGGAACGGACAGGGAACGCTAGTGCCGAAGCGAGTTTTCCAAAGAAAGCTCGAACCCAGCTCGAAGGCCGGGGTGACGGAAGGCGCGAGAGAACGGCCCGAAGGGCCGCAAGGGCGACTGCCCGTCCGCAGCGATGCGATCTTTGATCGCAATGAGCGAGGAAATCGCACGCCGGATGGCGTGCGCAATCATTATGCCGCCGCGCGGAGCTTCTGCAGCTTCTTCAGCGCCATGCTGCGCTTGAGCCGGCTCAAGTGATCGATGAACAGGATGCCTTCGAGGTGGTCCATCTCGTGCTGGATGCAGGTGGCCATCAGCCCCTCCATCTTTTCCTCGTGATGGTTGCCGTCGAGGTCCTGATAGCGGACTGTGCAGGTCGCCGGGCGATCGACATCGGCATAGATTTCAGGGACCGAGAGGCAGCCTTCCTGGTATGTCGCCAGCTCCTCCGCCGGATCGACGATCACCGGGTTCACGAACACCCGCGGTTCCTTCTTGGTCGCCGGATGGGTGTGCTTGTGGCCGCCGTGATCGCATTCGACCGGCGGTGCATCGGGATCGTCGGGCTGGAGGTCGATCACCAGCAGGCGCAACGGCACGCCCACCTGGATCGCCGCAAGGCCGATGCCGGGCGCGTCATACATCGTCTCGAACATGTCGGCGACGAGGGTCTTGAGCTCATCATCGAACACCGTCACGGGTTCGGACACGACCTTGAGCCGGGGGTCCGGCACTTCCAGGATTTCACGAATAGCCATGGCGCTCATTTAGTGCCCGCCTGCCGCTATCGCAAGCGAGCGTTTCCGATGATTGTGATCGGCTAGCCGACCGGCCTGCGCGCGCGCAGGGCCTGCGCCAGCGTGCCTTCGTCGAGATAGTCGAGCTCGCCGCCCACCGGCAAGCCGTGTGCCAGCTGGGTGATCCGCAGAGGGAAGGCCTCGAGCCGCTCGGCAAGGTAATGCGCGGTGGTCTGCCCCTCCAGCGTGGCGTTCATGGCGAGCACCACCTCGTCGATCCCGCCCTGCTCGACCCGCGAAAGCAGCGCGGCGATGTTGAGATCTTCGGGCCGTACCCCGTCGAGCGCCGAAAGCCGACCGCCCAGCACGTGATAGCGCCCGGTGAACAGCCGCGCACGGTCGAGCGCCCAAAGATCCGCTACGTCTTCCACCACGCACAGCGCCTTCGCGTCGCGGCGCGGATCGGCGCAGATGCCGCAAGGGTTCTTCGTGTCGACATTGCCGCATGTGTCGCATTCGACCAGCGTCTCGCGCACTGCCGAGAGCGCGCCAAGCAGCGCGGGCAACGCCTGTTCGCGGTTCTTCACCAGCCACAGCACCGCGCGCCGTGCGCTGCGCGGGCCAAGCCCGGGCAGCCGAGCCAGCGCATTCGCCAATGTCTCGATCTCTTGCGATGCCATGGGCTTCCACTAACCGTTCGGGCGGAGCTTGTCGAAGCCCTGCACTTTCTTTTTCCCTCGCTCAAAGTAAGGACGACCCTTCGACAGGCTCAGGATGAACAGTTTTTTGTTTCGATGCGCATAATCTTCATGGGAACGCCTGATTTCGCCGTCCCGGCGCTCGAAGCACTGCACGCTGCGGGGCACGAGATCGTGTGCGCCTATACCCAGCCACCGCGCCCGGCGGGCCGGGGCAAGAAGCTGCAACCCTCTCCCGTGCAAGCGGCGGCCGAACGCTTGGGAATCGAAGTGCGCCATCCCGTTTCTCTGAAGAACACCGAGGAGCAGGAGCGGTTCGCGGCATTGGAGGCTAACGTTGCGGTGGTGGCCGCTTACGGCCTGATCCTGCCCCAAGCGATTCTCGACGCGCCGAAGCACGGCTGCCTCAATATCCATGCCTCGATCCTGCCGCGCTGGCGCGGTGCCGCGCCGATCCACCGTGCGGTGATGGCGGGAGACGATGTGACCGGCATCACCATCATGCAGATGGAAGCGGGGCTCGACACCGGCCCCATGCTGGCCAAGGCGACCACGCCGGTTGACCGGAAGACCACCGGCGAACTGACCGCGGAACTGGCGGAACTTGGCGCCAGGCTGATGCTCGAAACACTCGGCAAGCTCAATGGCGTCAGAGCCGAGTCGCAGGACGATGCGCAGGCGAGCTATGCCCCCAAGATCGACAAGGCCGAAGCGCGGATCGACTGGTCGAAACCCGCTGAAGAGATCGAGCGGCTGGCGCGCGGACTCGCGCCATTCCCCGGCGCGTGGTTCGAGCTTGAAGGCACCAATGGGCTGGAACGCGTGAAATTGCTACGCGCCGAACTGGCGGCGGGTTCGGGCGCCCCCGGCGAAGTGCTCGATGAGGATTTCTCCATCGCTTGCGGTTCCGGCGCGATCCGCCCCCTGCGGCTCCAGCGCGCGGGCAAACCGGCGATGGACCGGGCAGAATTCCTGCGCGGGCGTCCATTGACGAAGGGCACGATCCTGCCGTGACCCGCTTCGCGCTCACCCTCGAATTCGACGGCACGCCGTTCCATGGCCTGCAGCGGCAGGCGCACGGCCCCAGCGTGCAGCAGTCGGTCGAGGAAGCGGCGCAGGCCGTAACCGGCGAAAAGGTGACGCTGCACAGCGCGGGCCGCACCGACACCGGGGTCCACGCGCTGGCCATGCGCAGCCATTTCGACATCGGGAAGGAGATTGCTCCCTTCCGGCTCATGGAAGCGCTCAATGCGCATTTGCGGCCAAATCCCATTGCGGTGACCCATTGCGAGATCGTGCCCGACGATTGGCACGCGCGCTTTTCCTGTGTTGGACGAGCTTATGTCTATCGCATCGCCAACCGCCGTGCGCCCTTGACACTCGATCTCAACCGAGCCTGGCAAGTCCCACAAGAACTTGATGAAAAGGCTATGCACCGTGCTGCGCAGACGCTGGTCGGGCTGCACGATTTCACCACCTTCCGATCGGCGCATTGCCAGGCCCAAAGCCCGGTCAAGACGCTCGACCGGCTCGATGTCGAACGAATTGGCGAGGAAGTTCGCATCCACGCCGCAGCACGCAGTTTCCTGCACCATCAGGTGCGCAGCATGGTAGGCTGCCTTGCCCTCGTCGGCATGGGCCGCTGGCGCGAGGAACAACTGGCCGAAGCGCTGGAAGCGCGCGATAGGCAGGAATTGGGCTTGAATGCACCGCCCCACGGCCTCTACTTCGTGAGGGCAATCTATCCAGGAGAGGACACCACGACATGAGCACCACCGGAAAGCAGCTTTTCACCACACTCGAAAGCGATGGCACGCTTACGGTCGCGATCGAGGAAGTGACCTTCCCCGACCCCACGGGCAACCAGGTGCTCGTGAAGATGGAAGCGGCGCCGATCAACCCCTCGGACCTCGCGATCCTGACCGGCGCGGCCGATCTCGAGAATGCCGAATATTCGCACGGCAAATATGTCGCGAACATGCCCGAACCCTTCAACACGGGTTCGAAGGCGCGCCACGGCGCAAAGCTGCCCGCCGGCAATGAAGGCGCAGGCACGGCGGTCGCCACGGGCGACAGCGACATGGCGAAAGCGCTGATGGGTCAGCGCGTCGCATGCGTCCCCGGCAATGCCTACAGCCAGTATTGCATCGCCGACGCGGCGATGTGCCTGCCGCTGGGCGATCATTCCTCGGAAGACGGCGCGAGCGCCTTCGTGAACCCGATGACGGCACTCGGCTTTGTCGAAAATGCCAGGATGGATGGCGCGAAAGCGATCGTCCACACCGCCGCCGCATCGAACCTGGGCCAGATGCTGATCAAGATCTGCCAGGAAGACGAGATCGAGCTGGTCAACATCGTGCGCAAGGCCGAACATGTCGACATGCTCAAGGGCCTTGGCGCGAAATATGTCGTCAACTCTTCCGACGGCAACTTCATGGCGCAATTGCGCGATGCGATCGATGCGACCGACGCTTTCTATGGCTTCGACCCGATCGGCGGCGGGCAAGCGGTCGACAATGTGTTCAAGGCGATGGAGCAGGTCGCGGTCAGCAAGATGACCGAATACAGCCGCTATGGCTCGAACCAGCAGAAGCGCATGTTTATCTATGGCCGGCTCGACCTCGGCCCGACCATCCTCACCCCCAGCTACGGCTTCGGCTGGACGCTGTCGGGCTGGCTGCTCACGCCGTTCCTGCAAATGGCGGGGATGGAAACGATGATGCGGATGCGCAAGCGCGTGCTCGACAACCTCACCACCACTTTCGCCAGCAGCTACAAGCGCCGGGTCAACCTCGAAGAGATGCTGACCAAGGACGCCGTGACCGATTATCGCGCGATGAAGACGGGCGAGAAATATCTCGTCACGCCCTGGAGCTAGACCTCAGCGATTGTCGAATGCAGCCTGGATTGCGGCGGGATCGGTGATCCCGTTCGCGACCAGCAGCATCAGCAGGATCCGCGCCTTGGCCGGGCCGAGTGCGCGAGCAGCGACAAAGCCGTTCTCATCGTCCTCTGGATTGCGGTCGACAAGGCTTTCATCGGTGCGGCTGGCGCGCACGACAACCAGCCCCTCTTGAACTCGGCGAACAAGTTTTTGCCGCACCGGGCCGGGCATGTTGCCTTCGCCCATACCAGCAATCACGATCCCACGCGTCGCATCGCCAACCATGCATGCCAGCGCATCCGGTCGCATCCCGGCATAGACATAAAGTATCGGCACATCCGGCAGTTCATCATGCCATTCGAGCCGCGCCTCCGCATCGCCGCGCCAAGGTGCGCCGAACCAGTCGAGCGAGGATGGCGTCACCAGTGCAACCGATTCGCGCGGGAAACCGCGGAAGGCATCGACGTCGCGCGTGCGCACCTTGCGCACGTCGCGTGCGGCGAACACGCGGTCCCCCATCACCACCAGCACGCCGCGCCCTGCCGCTTCGGAATCGCATGCTACGCGCACCGCATTGGCGAAGTTCCTCAGGCCGTCATACCCAACGGCATCGGCCGGACGCATCGCGCCCACGACCACCACCGGCTTGGTGGCGGGCAGCGTCAGGTCGAGCAGGAAGGCGGTTTCTTCGAGCGTGTCGGTGCCATGCGTCACGATCACGCCGTCGCAATTGTCGTCCGCGAGTGCGCCCATGATCGCCGGATGGAGATCGTTCCACACCGCCGGGCCCATGTCTGCCGAGTCGATATTGGCGATCTGGCGGCCGGAAAGTTCGGCCTCCAGCCCCAGCCCGCCTGCTTGTTCGAGATAATCCTCGATCCGGATCTGGCCCGCGCGATAATCCCTTGCGATCGCGGACCCCGCAATCCCGGCGATGGTGCCGCCCGTGGCAAATACTGAAACCCGTTTGATCATTATGGCGTCCGCCTAAACCTACCGCGAAGCAATGGGCAATTGATTTTGCGCGAAGCCACGCTAGATAGCGCGCTTCTCCGCAGCGAGGCAGCGGGGGCGGTTAGCTCAGTTGGTAGAGCATCTCGTTTACACCGAGAGGGTCGGCGGTTCGAGCCCGTCACCGCCCACCACGCAGTCGCTATTCCCGCTGGATCATTTATCCGGCGGGGTAGCCGACTGGCCTTTATTCGCGACATTTCTGCTAGTTATCGACGTCACGCGCAGCTGCTTCTCGCTGCCTGAGACGGATTTAGTCATCGAACCCAAGGCGCAATTTGCGGCGGATTCTCTACCGGCCAATTTCGTGGTCGGAGGATGCATTGCGGATTTGATGCGGAAATGATGCAAATTCGATGCTCAATCGATGTATTTTCGCTCAATGTATGTTTTGCGCCCTAATAGTTGACGCTTGATCTTGTGCAATCCGCACAAAAAGACCTGCCGTCTATATCTTCTAGGTAGCTGACCAGAGTTGGCCATGTCGTGTGGCACCCTTGGCCTAGGCTCAGGACCCATTAAATCGCTTGCCTTGGCGGCGAAGCCTTGATTCACTCGCGGCACTGAGGAGGTGCTGCG
>NZ_JAZDQV010000012.1:0-77168 GCF_036324225.1 Altererythrobacter litoralis | reverse complement strand
GGCTTTGCCTATCTGGCGGTGGTGATCGACCTTTACTCCCGCCGAGTGGTGGGCTGGTCGATGCAGAACCGCCAGATCACCGATCTGGTCCTGCAGGCACTGCTGATGGCGGTGTGGCGCAGGAAGCCGAAGAACACCGTGCTGATCCACTCGGATCAAGGATCGCAGTTTACCAGCATGGACTGGGCCTCGTTCCTGAAGGCGCACAACCTGGAGCACTCGATGAGCCGGCGTGGCAACTGCCATGACAACGCCGTGGTCGAGAGCTTCTTCAACCTGCTCAAGCGCGAACGCATCCGGCGACGGACCTATCGCTCACGAGACGAGGCCAGGCAGGATGTGTTCGATTACATCGAGATGTTCTACAACCCGATACGCAAGCATGTGAGGAACGGGATGCTGTCACCCGTAGAGTTCGAACGGCAGCAGATGATGAGCACCGAGGGCGTCTAGACAACTCGGGGCTATTCACAGTTCCGGCAGGTGATAAGCAACATGGTCGAAATGGAAGCGACCAAGCTGGCGGTCATTCACGTTTTTTGGGCAACCTCCGCCATGCTCTTAATGGCCACGGCCCTCATCTGGCTCGCCCCGCGACCGACGAAATCGGGCGGCATGTCAATGGGGCATTGAATCGCGAAACGAGCTGCCGCGATAGTCATTTCGCCGACTTGGCCTCCACTAACGTGGCAATTGCCGCGGGAACAGAAGTGTCCTCAATTGTGGGAGGAATTTCAAAAGGCTCGCTGTTGACGATCTTGCGCAGCAAGTTGCGCAGAATCTTGCCGGAACGGGTTTTGGGCAATTGCGGCACAACATGGACTTTCTTCAGAGCCGCCAGCGGGCCGAGCTCGTCGCGCACGGCTTCAACTATGCGGCTTGCCAGAGCCTCGTCGCCGTCGTGCCCGGTGCGGGCAGAGACAAAGGCAATCGGAATCATGCCTTTGATCGGATCATCGGCGCCAATTACAGCACATTCGGCAACGCCGTCCTGGCTCGCGACGATCTGTTCCATCTGACCGGTCGAAAGCCGGTGACCAGCGACATTGATGATGTCGTCGGTGCGCCCCATGATGTGGAGAAAGCCGTCGAGGTCGCGATAGCCGGCATCGCCGGTTTCATAGAAACCGGGAAAAGTCGCAAAATTCTTCTCATAGCCCGCCTTGTTGTTCCAAAGGGTCCGGAAGGCCCCAGGCGCTAGCGGCGCACGAATGACGACATTGCCGCTGTCGCCTTCGGCAACGGGCTTTCCGTGATCGTCCAGGATCGCGAACTCATAGCCCGGCACCGCCAAGCCGGCGCTGCCGCGCTTGCGGCGTCGATCACCCAGGCCAATGCAGGTGGCGATGGCGGGCCAGCCCAGCTCTGTTTGCCACCAATGGTCGATCACGGGCAGGCCGCTGTTCTGTTCAAGCCAGTCTATCGTATCGGGATCGGCGCGTTCGCCAGCCAGAAAGATTGCCTGGCATCGTCCGGTGCCGATCTGCCCGAGCAACCTTCCGTCAGGGTCTTCCTTGCGGATGGCGCGGATTGCGGTCGGCGCGGTGAAGAACGACTTCACGTGGTGACGGGCGATGATCCGCCAGAATGTCCCGGGGTCGGGTGTCCCGACCGGCTTGCCTTCGAACAGGACGGTTGTCGCTCCGACGAGCAAGGGTCCATAGACAATATAGCTGTGACCGACCACCCAGCCGACATCGGAAGCCGCCCAGAACGTGTCACCGACTTCGATACCATAGATATTTTCCATGGACCAGGCCAGCGCCACAGCATTTCCGCCATTCTCGCGCACCACGCCTTTGGGCAGGCCAGTTGTTCCCGAAGTGTAGAGTACATACAGCGGATCGGTTGCCGCTACCGGAGCGCAGGGCGGTATTTCATCGCCAATGGTGCGTGTACGAAGTTCCATCCAATCGATATCGCGGTACGGGTTTAGCGTGGCGGCAACCTGTTCGCGCTGGAGGAGCACGACGTTCTGGACCGGGTGAGAGGTCAGCGCGATCGCCTCGTCCACCAATGGCTTGTAAGCGATCGTTCGTCCGCCTTCGATCCCACAAGAAGCGGTCAGGACAAGTTTCGGCGTGGCATCGTCGATGCGTTTGGCGAGTTCGAGTGGCGAAAAGCCGCCGAACACCACCGAATGAACCACACCGAGCCGGGCGCAGGCGAGCATGGCAAAGACGGTCTCCGGGACCATCGGCATGTAGATGACCACCCGATCTCCTTGCGCCACTCCCAGGTTCTTGAGCATTGCTGCCACCCGACCCGTTTGTTCGAGAAGTTCGGAATAGCTGTACCGCTTGATCGTCTTGGTGACCGGGCTGTCGTAAATCAGCGCAGTGGATCCGCCGCGACCTGCTGCCACATGCCGGTCGAGACAATTATGGCAGGTGTTCAGCTTGCCGTCCGGGAACCATCCCTCAATATCATCAAATGCCACATTCGGGGGCGTGAACCAGTCGATGGCTTGGGCTGCCCGCCCCCAGAATTCGGCTGCGTTCTCGCTGGCTTCTTGCTGTGCCCTCTCAAGGCGGCGTATTGCGCCCTGCGACGATGGGTTTCCGGTTGAACTCATTTTTTGACTTTCCTCGACAACAGGATCGACGCGATTATGATCAGCGATCCAAGTACATGATATTGCTCAAACCTCTCTCCCAGGAGCGGTACAGCCATCAATACGCCAAACACCGCCGGAAGGTTCATGTAGATGCCGGCCCGCATCGATCCAATGAGGGCAACCGCCCGGTTGAACAAGGCATAGGAAACGAGTGAAGGAAAGATGCCAATGAACACCAGCGCACTTGCCGAGGTTAGCGAGAGAGCGGACGCGCCTTCGAGCAACAGGTGCAATGCGTAGGGGATGGCAAGCGAGACGATACCCGCCGCAAACAACACCACCAGCAGGCTCAGGTGATGCAGCTGGGGTGCCTTGCGCAAGGACGTCGCATAGGCGGCGTAGAGAAACACCGCGGCCAACGCTAGCAGATCGCCAGTGTTGAGCGCCTCGAGGCGCAGGTTCGCCAATTGCCCCTTGGTCATGAACCATGCGACGCCCAAGATCGACAGTCCGGCGCAGGCAAAATGGAGCAAGGCCACGCGTTCGCGGAAAATCACTGCCGGCATGACCAGCGTCATGATCGGCATGGTGGATTGGAGCAGCAGATTGTTTGTTGCCGTAGTCAGCTGGAGACTACTGTAGACGAGCAAGGAAAAGACCCCGACACCAAAGAACCCCAGCAATCCCAGGAAGGGCCAGGACCGGCGAATAGCCGGAAGGTCATCGCGAAGATGCGGCCAGGCGAATGGCAGGACACATGCCGCGGCGATAAGCCATCGCCAGAAGCCTATCGTCACTGGGGTCAGGTCGTCTCGAATCGCCCGACCGACAATCGGGTTCAATGCCCAAAAGAAACTTGCCAGGCACAGCAGCAGCGTCGGAGTGTGCCAAAAACTGGACACAATTCCGTGCCTGAAACGTCGGACGTGATCGACTGTCGACATTGCACTCTCACCCGGCACCGGGGACCGAAAGATACGGCTTGCACCCCACAAGAGTATTGCATATCGTGCATCGCGTTGCATGTATAGCGCGAATCGCCTATGCAGTACTCAGACAAAAAAGCATGGGAGCGATGTGATGAATGGATCGTCGGCACTCGTCGACAACATCGGTGCGAGCCAGTCTCGCCGGGTGTTCTGGGATCAAGATGTCTATCAGCTGGAGCTGGAGCGGATATTCTCGCGGTGCTGGCTCATGATCGGACATGATTCGCTAGTTCCCAAACCGGGCGACTTCATTACGACGTACATGGCAGAAGACCGTGTCATCTTGTCGCGGCAGCCGGACGGTTCGCTGAAGGCGTTCATTAATTCCTGCACTCACCGCGGCAACCAGATCTGTCATGCCGACAGCGGCAGCGCCAAGGCGTTCGTGTGCAATTATCATGGTTGGGTTTTCGGTCAGGATGGTTCGCTCGTCGATGTTCCGATGGAAGAGCGGTGCTATCACAGCGATCTCGACAAATCCAAGCTGGGGCTCGCGCCGATCCGGGTCGAAACTTACAAGGGCTTCATCTTCGGCTGCCATGATCCCGAAGCGCCCTCGCTTGAGGACTATTTGGGGGACTTCTGCTGGTACCTCGATACGATCTGGGATGGTCCGGACGGTGGTCTGGAACTGCTCGGGCCGCCGTTGAAGAGCACCCTCGCCTGCAATTGGAAAGTCCCGGCCGAGAACTTCGTCGGCGATGGGTATCACGTGGGCTGGACGCATGCCGCCGCTCTCCAGATGATCGGGGGCGAGCTGGCTGGCCTGTCGGGCAATCGCGCCGACATGCCGTTTGACGACCTTGGTCTGCAATTCACCATGCGGCATGGCCACGGGTTTGGCCTGATCGATAACGCTGCGACTGCGATCCACGTCAAGCGCGACGGGTACGTCAAATATCTCGAGGAGACGCGGGGCGGAATTCGCGAAAAATTCGGGCCGGAGCGCGAACGGCTTTATGTCGGTCACTGGAATACGTCGATCTTCCCAAACTGTTCGTTCCTCTACGGAACCAACACCTTCAAGATCTGGCATCCGCGCGGGCCGCATGAAATCGAGGTCTGGACCTATACCATGGTACCGAAGAATGCCGACACCGAAACTAAGCGGTCGATCCAGCGCGAAGCGATCCGTTCATTTGGTACGGCGGGAACGCTCGAAAGCGACGATGGCGAAAACATGTCGTCGGCCACCTACAACAACAACGGTATCATCACCCGCAAGGGGTGGATGAATTCGAGCATGGGCAAGGACCGCGAAGGGCCGCACCCCGTCTATCCAGGAATTGTCGGGGTCAGCTTCATCGGCGAAACCTCGTATCGGGGCTTTTATCGTTTCTGGCAAGAAATGCTCGATGCGCCGGATTGGGCCGCCATCCGGGCCAATGACGACACCTGGGATGCAATGTGGACCAACCGTAATTTCTGGCCTGATCGTCTGTCGGCGAAGCAAGCCGAGCCGCAAGACTGATCCGACAGCAATCTGGACCGCAAGATGACCGAAACACGCAAGCCCGTAGGCATGGAACTGCATCATGCCATCGTCAGTCACTATTCCGCCGAGGTGCGGATGTTGCAGAACCAGCAATATCGCGAATGGTTCGATACTGTAATCGCCGAAGATATCCATTACTGGATGCCAGTTTACGAACAGCGGTACGCACGTGACCGCCGCCCGGATCCAACCCCGGGGGATGCCGCAATCTACAACGATGACTATGCCGAGCTGCAGCAGCGGGTCGACCGGTTGCTGACGGGTCAGGTATGGATGGAAGATCCGCCATCACGTATCCGCTATTTCGTCACCAATGTCGAAGCATTCGAAATTGCACCGTTTGAATTCGAGGTCTTCTCTAATGTTCTGGTGCACCGCAATCGCCGACAGAACGAAGTTTACGTGCACACGCTGGGACGCGAAGACAAGCTGCGGAAAACAGACAGCGGCTTCAAGGTATTCAGCAGAAAGCTGAATATCGACGCGCGCGTCGTGCAGGACAAGAATCTCTATTTCTTTGTATAAGCAAATTCAATCAACTGGAAATCAGGAAACGGGAGAGGAAAAATGGACGCATACGCGGCAATTATCGAGCGTCAGGGCGGCGAATTCGTTCTGGATAACGTCTCTATCGAGGATCCGCGCGACGGCGAAGTGCTGGTCAAGGTTGCCGCAGCTGGCATGTGTCATACCGACCTGACGGTTCGCGATCAATATTACCCGACGCCGCTGCCGGCGGTGCTGGGCCATGAAGGTTCGGGCGTTGTCGAAAAGGTCGGACGTGGCGTCACCACTGTCAAGCCAGGCGACAAGGTCGTGCTCTCCTTCAGCTATTGCGGCACCTGTCCATCGTGCCTCAAGGGGCATCAGGCCTATTGTCCGAGCTTGTTCCCGCTCAATTTCATGGGCCGCCGCCTGGATGGTTCGACGCCGATTACCCGCAACGGCCAAGAGGTCAACGCCTGCTTCTTCGGGCAATCCTCGTTCGCGACCTATTCGATCGCGTCGGAAAACAACTGCGTCAAGGTTGCCGACGACGCACAGATCGAACTTTTGGGCCCACTGGGCTGCGGTATCCAGACCGGGGCGGGCAGCATCCTCAATGCGCTTTGTCCCGAACCTGGCTCCTCGATCGCGATCTTCGGGGTCGGGTCGGTCGGCCTCAGCGCAGTGATGGCCGCCAAGGCCTCGGGCTGCCTCAAGATCATCGCGGTTGACCGCAACGCAGACCGCTTGGAACTGGCGCGCGAACTGGGCGCCACCGATGTGATCGACGCCAACACGGTCAACGCTCAGGAAGCGATCGTCGCGATGACCGGTGGCGGCGCCGACTATGCCATGGATACCACCGCCATTCCAGCGGTGCTGCGCTCGGCGGTGGACAGCACGCACAACATGGGTGAAACCGCAGTGGTCGGCGGGGCGAAGCTGGGCACCGAATTTTCGCTAGACATGAACAACATGCTGTTTGGCCGCAAGTTGCGCGGCGTAGTCGAAGGATCGAGCACCCCGCAGGTCTTCATCCCGCAACTGATTGCGATGCAGGAAGCCGGGCTGTTCCCGTTCGAGAAGCTCTGCACCTTCTATGATCTCGACCAGATCAACCAGGCCGTCGAGGATACCGAAAAAACCGGCAAGGCGATCAAGGCCATCCTCAAGATGTAGGCCCGCGACCCAGTGGGCAGCAGCGGGTACATCGCGCGCTGCCCACGGGGCGGTCACCAGGACTTCCAGCTGAAATGAATAGCGTATTTTCCTTTGGCTCGGGCATTGGACCCGAAGGCGCGCTCGTGCTGGACAAACGCGTCCTTGGCGGGAAGGGCGCAAATCTTGCCGAAATGGCGCAAATCGGCCTTCCGGTCCCGCCGGGCTTCACTATTGCCACCGGCGAATGCCTGGCCTTTCTCGAACAGGGCCGGGCATCGCTCGGACGAATTCGCGATCAGGTTGTGAAGGCCCTCGAACGGATCGAACAGGCCACGGGAAAGGTTTTCGGCGACCCTGACGATCCGCTGCTGGTCTCGGTGCGTTCGGGCGCGCGGGTATCCATGCCGGGGATGATGGACACGATCCTGAACCTTGGCATCAATGATGCGACCGTCACCGGCCTGGGCCAGACCTCCGGGGATGAGCGGTTCGCGCTCGACAGTTATCGCCGCTTCATCCAGATGTATTCCAGTGTCGTGCTCGAAATCGAGCATGGCGTATTCGAGGCAGCCCTTGACCGCATCAAGGAAGATCGCGGCGTCGATGAGGATATCGATCTTCGAGTGGAGGATCTGCGCGGCGTGATCGCGACCTTCAAGGATCTCGTGCTTGCCCATCACGGCGCGGCCTTTCCTCAGGATGTACAGGAACAACTCTGGACGGCAATCGAGGCGGTGTTCCGCTCATGGGACTCACCGCGAGCCAAGGTCTACCGGCGCCTGAACGATATCCCCGGAGATTGGGGCACGGCGGTTAACGTCCAGGCCATGGTGTTCGGAAATCTTGGCGAGACCAGCGCTACCGGCGTCGCCTTTACCCGCAACCCTGCAACCGGCGAGAAGGCTTACTACGGCGAATGGCTGGCCAACGCCCAGGGTGAGGATGTTGTCGCCGGCATCCGCACGCCCCAGTATCTGACCAGGGCTGCCCGCGAAGCCGCAGGTGCGCGGCTTCCCTCAATGCAGGAAGCGATGCCGAAGGCCTATGCCCAACTTGCTGAGGTGTTCGAACTGCTGGAGCGCCACTATCGCGACATGCAGGACATCGAATTCACAGTCGAACGCGGCAAGCTCTACCTCCTTCAGACCCGTTCGGGCAAGCGCACCGCCAAGGCCGCGCTCAAGATTGCCGTCGACATGGTCGAAGAGAGCCTGGTCGACGAAGTGACCGCGCTGCTCCGCCTCGACCCGGCCTCGCTCGACCAGTTGCTTCACCCCTCGCTCGATCCGAATGCCCCGCGGGTGCTGCTCGGAAAGGGTTTGCCTGCCTCGCCCGGGGCAGCCTCGGGAGGTGTGGTATTCGATGCGGAAACAGCGGCACGGTGGGCCGAATTGGGAGAGAAGGTCATCCTCGTCAGGCATGAAACGTCGCCTGACGACATCCATGGCATGCACGTCGCAACCGGCATCCTGACGGCGCGCGGCGGCATGACCAGCCACGCGGCCGTGGTCGCGCGGGGTATGGGCCGGCCATGCGTGGCGGGCAGCGCCAGTCTCAAGATCGACCCGGTCGCGCGGGTCGCCGAGATCGGCGGCCAGCGGCTCGAAGAGGGCGCATTCATCACGATCGACGGTTCGACCGGCGAAGTGTTCCTGGGCGAACTGCCGACGATCCTGCCCAATCTTTCGGGCGATTTCGCAACGGTGATGGCATGGGCTGACAAGCATCGCCGCCTGAAGATTCGGACCAACGCGGAAACCCCGCTCGATTGCGAAATGGCCCGCCGGTTCGGGGCCGAAGGGGTCGGGCTTTGCCGAACCGAGCACATGTTCTTCGATGAAAGCCGGATCCTCGCCATGCGGCAGATGATCCTGGCCGACAGCGAAAAGGAACGACGCTCCGCGCTCGACCAGCTATTGCCCGAACAGCGCGCCGACTTCCGCCGGATCTTCGAGATCATGGAAGGCTTGCCAGTCACCATCCGCCTCCTCGATCCGCCGCTGCACGAGTTTCTGCCGCATACGGATAGCGAACTCACCGAGCTTTCGCGAGCGATGGGTATTGACGTGGAGCAGGTTCGGCATCGCGCAATCGAATTGACGGAAACCAACCCCATGCTGGGGCATCGAGGCTGCCGACTGGGCGTGGTTTATCCCGAAATATACGAAATGCAGGCTCGCGCGATTTTCGAGGCTGCGCTCGAAGTCGCGGGCGAGGCGGGCATGGCGGTCTGTCCCGAAATCATGATCCCGCTGGTCGGATTGCCGCATGAACTGGAATCACTGAAGGATACCCTGTACAGGGTCGCTGAAGTCGTGTTCGCCGAAAAAGGCGAGCGGATCGCCTTTAGCGTTGGCACCATGATCGAGCTGCCGCGGGCAGCCCTGGTTGCCGACGAAATCGCTGCAAGCGGGGAATTCTTCTCGTTCGGAACCAATGATCTGACCCAGACTACGCTGGGGATCAGCCGCGACGATGCGGCGCGTTTCCTGGGTGCTTATGTGGAAAAAGGCATTATCGCCAAGGACCCGTTCGTCACCCTCGATATCGAAGGGGTCGGCAAGCTGATCGAAATGGCATCGCGCAAAGGGCGCGAAACCCGGCCCGACCTAAAACTGGGGATCTGCGGCGAGCACGGCGGCGATCCGGCCACGATCGCCTTCTGTGAGGAGATCGGGTTGGACTATGTCAGCGCATCGCCTTTCCGGGTGCCGATTGCCCGACTGGCTGCGGCCCAGGCGGCGCTGGCGCCTCTATGAACGGACGATGCAAGCTGAAATTCTGAACCAAATCGAGATGAGGTGCACCTAAAATGGAATATGATCGTAAGGATGCCAAGGCCTGGGCAACAAAGACCGTAAGGGGCTTCTATCAGTGTCCGATCACCCCGATGACCGCCGATTACAAGTTCGATGTGGACGGTATCCGCTACAACATCGATAAATATGTCGAAATGGGCGTAGATGGCTTGGCCGTCGGCGGGTTCATCGCCGAATGCTGGAACGTCTCAGCGTCAGACTGGTTTCGCTATCACGAGATCGTTGCCGAGGCGAATGCCGGGCGGCTCGATCTGTGGACCATCGTGCTCGATCCAAGCGTCTATACCGCGATCGAGAAGATGCAGTTCGTCGAGAAGCTCGGGTATAACGGGGCTGAGGTGATCAACCCGGTTGTGCAGCTCAAGCGCGACGACGAAATCTATTCCTGGTTCAAGTTCCTGACCGACCACACCGATCTGGCCGTCTGCCTCTACCGGACCCCGGTTTCGGGCACCGTGCTGAGCTGGGACCTGATGCGCCGCCTGGCCGATATCGAAACCGTGATCGGCGTCAAACAAGGTGCCATGAGCCGTGCCGAGACAATCAAGATCCGCCAGCTAATGCCCGAAGGCTTCAACACGATGGAGCCATTCGAATACTTCTTCCTCGACGATCTGCGTCTTGGCGGCACCGTTTGCTGGGGTGAATTGTCCTACATGCTGTACGGCAAGAAGCGCCATTTCGCCAAGGAATACATCCGCCTGGCGCATGAAGGAAAATGGGAGGAAGCGCGGGCCGCTTCCGATCAGCTCAGCGAAGTCCGCGAATTCTATCACGACAACTTCCTGTGGGATATCGCCCGCACCGCGACCTATGCCAGCGCACTTGCCAATGTGAAGGCCTGGTACGAAGCGATTGGCCTCAAGGCTGGCCCGATCCTGCCGCCGGTGGCTGATGTGACGCCGGAAAAGAAAGAGCAGATCAGGGCCAAGCTGGTCGAACTGGGCATTGCCTGAACCGAACCAACGGGAATCCCAAAGCATGTCCAAGCAATTGCATTTCTGTTTCCACGGCGCCGGCGGGCTAGGCTCGGTCATCGGCGGATTCCTGGCGCGCGGCGGCCACAAGGTCACGCTGATTGCGCGCAAGCCCCATGTCGAGGCGATCCGCCGGGATGGCCTGAGTATTTCGGGTGTGCGGGCGCAATTCGTCCAGCGCGAAAACCTCTTCGCGGTCGAAACGCCCGAGGAGGTTGAAGGCGACATCGACTATTACATCCTGCTGACCAAGGCCAAGGGTACCGATCAGGCGCTGGACGATGCGCAGGTGTTGGTCGATCGCACCGCTTGCGCGCTGACTTTGCAGAACGGCGTGGGCAAGGAAGGCAAACTCCAGGCCGCGTTTGGCAAGGACAAGGTGATCGGCGGCTCGATCATGGACGGGGCGACCCTGCTCGAACCGGGCAAGGCGCTCAATCACATGGCGGTTCCCGTCACCGCCTATTTCGGCGAGCTGGAAGGCGGGGAGAGCGAGCGCACGCGGATCATGGCCGAAGCGCTCGACGCTGCGGGCATGGGTTCGCGCTCAACTCCCGATATCGTCCATGTCCATTGGGAAAAAGTGGTTCAGGTCGGTGGAGCATCGTCGTGGAGCGCCAGTACGCTGGGCGCGCTTCCAAAGCTCGATTTTGTGGATGGTGTGGCGGTTCGCGAAGGCGCCGAACACTATGTCCACGTCGTCAAGGATCTGCTGGCGATCTACAAGGCACTTGGCTACGAACCGCAGAACTATTTCGCGCCTGTATCCAGATTGGTCGAGATTGACCGTGAAGGCTTTGAAGAGGCAGTGTCCGGTGTCATGGCGATGGGCACCAGATTCAAGCCGGAAAACCGTCCCGTCCGCACCTCGATGCATGACGATCTCGTAGCGGGCCGGCGGATGGAAGTTGACGAGGTCCTGGGGCCGCTCGCGGCGGCAGCGGAGCAACTGCAGGTTCCTGCGCCAGCCTTCCTCAGCGCCTATCGGGTGCTCAAGACTTTGAACAGCTATCTGTAGTGAAAGATTGACCATGAGGCGTTATTCTATCGCCAGCATTCCGGGAGATGGAATTGGCCGCGAGGTGGTGCCTGCCGCAATCGAGGTGCTGACGGCGGCAGCGGCCAAGTGCGGTTTCGTGCTCGAATTCCGGCACTTCGACTGGAGCTGCCAGACCTACCTCAAAACCGGCAAGATGATGCCCGATGACGGGCTAGACCGGTTGCGCGATCATGATGCGGTGTTCCTCGGCGCGGTCGGCTTTCCCGGGGTACCCGATCATATCTCGCTGTGGGGGCTGCTGCTGCCGATCCGGCGCGAGTTCGAGCAGTACGTCAATCTGCGTCCGGTGCGGCTGCTGCCGGGCATCGCTTCGCCCCTGCGCGACAAGGCTCCTGGCGACATCGATTTCTGGGTGGTGCGCGAAAACTCGGAAGGCGAATATTCCCAGATCGGCGGTCGGACCGGGACCGGCGAGAACGAAATCGTCGTCCAGCAGGCGATCTTCACCCGCCGGGGCACCGACCGCATCCTGCGCTATGCCTTCGACTTCGCTCGGCGGAGCGGGCGCAGGC
This sequence comes from Altererythrobacter litoralis, assembly GCF_036324225.1. Lineage (NCBI taxonomy): Bacteria > Pseudomonadati > Pseudomonadota > Alphaproteobacteria > Sphingomonadales > Erythrobacteraceae > Altererythrobacter > Altererythrobacter litoralis. The sequence goes on along the minus strand of NZ_JAZDQV010000012.1, from coordinate 65,112 downwards.
ATGTGACCAGCGCGACGAAGTCCAATGGACTCTATCATTCGATGCCGTTCTGGGACGAGCGCTTTGCCGCGATCGGCGCCGAATACCCCGATGTTGCCGCCGATCAGTATCATGTCGATATTCTCGCCGCACGCTTTGTGATATCGCCCGAACGGTTCAATGTGGTGGTTGGTTCGAACCTTTTTGGTGATATCCTTTCCGATCTGGGGCCGGGAATCACTGGCACCATCGCTGTGGCTCCTTCTGCTAACCTCAACCCCGAACGGCGGTTCCCTTCGATGTTCGAGCCGGTCCACGGGTCTGCCCCGGACATCGCCGGGCAGGGCATCGCCAATCCGATCGGCCAGATCTGGTCGGGTGCCATGATGTTGGAGCACTTGGGCGAAGACGAAGCCGCCGCGCTGGTGATGCGCGCGCTCGAAGCCTCGCTCATTGCTCCTGATATTGAAAAGACCCCCGATCTTGGCGGAAACGGGACAACCGCCGGATTTGCAGAGGCAATCCGCACCAAGTTGCTGGGATTCTAGCCTGAAGGCTGGCGATCCTGGCCATGACGAAAGGAAACAGAGTGATGGCTGCTTATTTCATCGGATCGATCAAGTCGCACGACGAAGCCTGGGTGGCAGACTATATGGCCGCGGTTCCAGCGCTGGTCGGACGGCACGGCGGGGAAATGGTCTGCCGTTCGCACGAGTTCGTCCGTTATGAGGGCGAGGGAGCCGCACCTGACTATGTCGTGGTGATCCGGTTTCCTTCGATGGAGGCGATCGACGCCTTCATGAACGATCCAGACTATGCGCCGCACAAGGATGCGCGCATCGCCTGCGCCACATCGGATATCTTCGCGATCGCCTGAGGAGGCCGCCATGAAGGTTCTGCGCATTTTCCTGATCGCCGTGGGGATCTGGTATCTCTGCAATCTCGTGCTGCTCTGGCCTCCGGTCTACGGCGGGGCGCTGCCGTTGATCTACCCTGGGATCGCGCTGGGGCAGGGGACGCCGATGTTCGGCCTGTTGCTCGACGCATGGCTGATCGTCGGCGTCCAGTTGGCCGCGATCGGCGTCGTGGCACTATGGGGTGCTCGCGACCCGATGCATTACCGCGCGCTCGTCCCGGTGATCGTGCTGACCGAGTTGGTCGGTTCGGCCTGGGACATCTATAGCATTGTCTGGAGCGGTGAGGCTTTGTGGGTCGGGTTGACGACCTTGGTAGCGCACGCAGTGATTGTCGCGGGCGCTTGGTTTGCCGTGCGCGCGGTTGAGCGGGAAACCGCCGGATCAGTCAAGGCGTAGTCCACGGGCGCGCAACCGCGCAATAACATCGTCTGCCGCAGGGCAGGGCAGCCCTGCCTGCCGGGCGAAACGAGGAATCGCGCCGGTGAGGTGAGCGAATTCCGAAGGTCTGCCGCTTTCGAGATCGCGCTGCAGCGAACTGGTGACGTCGGGTGGAAAGCGGCCGATGAAGTCCAGCTTCTCGTATATGCAATCGGGCGGCAATTCGATGCCCAACGCCGCTGCGATCCGTTCGACCTCGGCCATGGCCTCGCGCAAAAGCGCGCTGGCCTGGGGATGGCCCAGCACCTGACCGACCTTCAGGCCGAACGCCGGGGCCACCGCGCCGATCGTCGCGGCCATCAGGAACTTGTCCCACAACGCTGGGCGCATGTCGCCTGTCAGAGTGGTGGGGACCCCAGCGGCTATAAGGTCGCCCGCAAGGATTGCCGAGGCCTGTCCGGCAGCCGGGTCGGTTGCGCGATCGGCGACCGGGCCGGCCAGCAGCGTGGCGGGGACGCCGGTGTGGCGCACGATCCCGTCTTCAAGCTCGAAGAAGCCGTGCATGCGTGCGCCAAGCACGACAGCGCGGGGCAGGGCGGCCTGGGCGATGCCGGGTGCTTCGACCCCATTCTGCACCGTCAGCAGCGTGAAGCGGCTTCCGCGCAGTGGTTCGAGCAGGGCAAGCGCGGATTCGATCTGAAACGTCTTGGTTGCCAGGATGGCATGATCCGGCGGCGTTGCGGGATCGCATGCTGCGGACACCGGCACACGCACTTGCCGCTCGGCCCCGCCTTCGGACAGCAGCACGCCCGTGTTTCGCAAGACCTCGAGCCGCGCTCCTCGGGCGATCAGCAGAACTTCATGCCCGGCGTTGTGCAACCGCGTGCTCAGGAAACTGCCGATTGCCCCGGCGCCGATGATGACAAACCGGCTCACCGCATTAGGCGAAGAAGCGGTTGTCCGGGCGCGGCAGGCCTAGATGGTCGCGCAGCGTTTCGCCTTCGTATTCGGTGCGGAAGAGGCCGCGCGCCTGCAGTTCCGGCACGACCTTGCCGGTGAAGTCTTCCAGACCTTCGGGCAGATAAGGGAACATGGTGGTGAAGCCGTCGCAGGCGCCCTGCTCAAGCCAGTGCTGCATTTCATCGGCGATGGTCTTGGCGGTGCCGACAAAGGCCAGCCCGCCATAGCTGCCGGCCTTGGCGGCGAGTTGCCGGATCGTCAGATTCTCCGCCTGAGCCAGTTCGATCATGAACCGCCGCGAACTTTTGCTGGCGTTGGATTCGGGGATGTCGGGCAGGGGGCCATCGGGATCGAAGCTCGATACGTCGTGACCCAGCATGCCGGACAGTGAATGGATGCCGCTGTCGTAGTGGACCAGGCTGTCCAGTTTCGCGCGCTTCGCGTGGGCTTCCTCGACGGTGTCTCCAACAACCAGGAATACGGCCGGCATGATCTTGATGTGATTGGGATTGCGTCCTACCGTCGCCGCCCGCCCTTTGACGTCGTCGTAATAGGCTTTGCTGCCTTCCAGCGTCGATTCCGCAGCAAATACGGCTTCGGCGGTTTCGGCAGCGAGCTGGCGGCCCGGGTCCGAGGCACCGGCCTGGAAGATGACCGGCCAGCCTTGAACCGGACGGGCGATGTTAAGCGGCCCGGTGACCGAGAAATGCTCGCCCTTGTGGTTCAGCGCACGCATCCGGGCGGGGTCGAAATAGATGCCCTTTGCTGCGTCCATAACGAAGGCATCGTCGGCGAAACTGTCCCACAGCCCGGTCACCACGTCATGAAACTCGCGGGCGCGGTGATAGCGCGCGGCGTGATCTGGCTGGGTCTCTAGGCCGAAGTTGCGGCTGCTGTCCGGATTCGAAGTGGTCACCACGTTCCAGCCGGTCCGCCCGCCGCTGATGTGATCGAGAGAGGCAAAGCGGCGCGCGACATGGAACGGCTCTTCGTAAGTGGTCGAGGCCGTTGCGACGAGGCCGATTCGCTCAGTCACCCCGGCCAGTGCGGAAAGCAACGTGAATGGCTCGAACGAGGTCACAGTGTGGCTGCGCATCAGCGCCTGGCGTGGCAGGTTGAGCACGCCGAGGTGATCAGCCATGAAGAAATAATCGAACTTGGCAGCTTCCAGGCTGCGGATGAAGCGCTGGATCGCTTTGAGGCTGAAGTTCGCGTCGCGGATCGCCCCGGGATAACGCCATGCCCCGGTGTGAATGCTGACCGGACGCATGAACGCGCCGAGGTGAAGTTGCTTGGCCATCAGTGCGTTTCCCGGTCTGGAGGTACGGCCGGACCATACCGAACGGTCCGGCCGTTATTTCGTTAGGCAGGCCTTGCCTTGCCTTGCGCCTGGTCGAGTTCCCGGCGAACGGCGAAGTGTTCTTCGTAGTTTTCGGGCTTCAGGGCGAAGGCCTTCTGGCGCGGGATGCGGTTGGCGTTGATTTCATCATATTTGAGGTAATAGGCCTTGTGCATCCGGTAGAACGGGATTTCCGGCCAGAGGTGGTGGATCAGGTGGTAATTCTGATAAACCAGCAGCGGGTTGAGCAACCATTCCCAGCCGAACCGCATGGTTGTCGCCATGTAAGGGTCTTCGTCTTGCGCGATGATCGCGGGATGATGTGGCAGGATGACGAAGACGATGGCGATGATGAACAGCGTGATCCGTGACGGCACGAACCACAGCATGAACAGTTCCCAGCCGAAGCCGAAGTAAATTGCCGCAACGAACAGCAGAGCGAGCAGCGAGTAGAATACGACCAGTTCGGTGCCATGTTTCTTGCGCACGTTCTGACCATGCTTGATGAAATACCAGATGTAGGCACCGTCAAAGAAGGTCCAGCGGAATGGAACCTGCCACCAGGGCGATTCATGCTCGAACCGGTCGGGGTCTTTGGGGCCGTTGGTATGCGTGTGGTGCTTGTTGTGGACCCAGCGCAGCAGTACCATCGGGGCGTAGGGGAAGAGGAAGAAAAGGCCGATCGCACCGATCGTTTCATTGATCCAGGAAACACTCGACAAGGACTTGTGCGCGGCGTCGTGGATCACGCTGAAGAGCAGATAGGTGATCAGTCCGTTGGCGATTGCGCCGACCCAAAGCGGAAGCATCGAGTTCAGCGCCAGGTACCAGGTCGTTGCGATCCCTGCCATGGAAATGACAAACAGGAGAGCCGTCGGCAGGGCGAGAACGGGCGCCTTTCGCAGCTGTTCGAAATGCTCTTCGGACGATCTGGGAAACGCGATTGCAGCCATTACCCGGGTTCCTTTCCTCTCACTGGTTTAGAAGCGCCTAGTTGGGTTGACGCTTGGCCTCTTTGTCGTAATTGACCGAGGTCATACCCTTGCACAATTTTCCCGCCTACACTATTCGTTGGACATTATGCAACTCTTTTCCCGTCATCCAAGGGGACTTCGGGCCGGGGAATGCTGGTAATCGGAGTACCGAATGAATGCACGCAAGGCTATCCAGCTTGCAGCGAAAGGTGATGAAATGGAACATCAGGCTACCGAGCGCTTGCCTCCCAAAGATTTGAGTGCGAATGATTCGCCGCGCAAGGCTATCCAGTCCGTGGAAACTGGTGTTCGCGTCCTCAGGGCCTTGATGGATTGCCCAAGGGATGGCGCACATCTGCGTGATGTTGCCGAGAAATCGGGTCTGTCACGCAGCCAGGCACACCGTTACCTGCTGTCTTTTGTCAATACAGGCGTGGTCGAGCAGAAGGTCCAGAATGGCCGCTATGCACTAGGTGAGTTTTCAGTTCGTATTGGCATGGCCGCGCTGGCGCGGGTGGAGCCGGTACGGATCGCTGGCGATAATCTGGCGAGCGTGCTGGAAGAACTGCAAACGACAGGGTTGCTGTCGGTCTGGGGCAATTATGGGCCAACGGTGATTCGCTGGATCGATGGCGGTCTGCCCCTGTTTACCAGTTTGCACGTCGGCTCTGTTTTGCCCTTGCAGGCTTCGTCCAACGGCATCCTGTATTTGGCCCATTGTTCACGAGCTTTGACTCGGCCCGTCATCGCCCAGGAGCGCGCCAGCGGGCTGGTGGTTTCCGACGACGAACTGGAAAGGCAGATAGTCCAAGCGCGCGAGATGGGATACGCGACCACACAGGGTACGGTTGTGCCTGGTCTCTCTGCCTTGAGTGTACCTGTGCTTGGTTCCGGGAACAGGCTTGTTGCAACGATGAGCGTTCTCTCGCGAGTTCAGGAAAAGCATTTTTATTCAAAGCCGAAGATCGAAAAGATCCGTTCGGCGGCCATGGCAGCGAGTCGTGCGATCGGCTGGCAAGGATAGCTCCTGCGGTTTTCCATCAGAAGTGGACTGGCCTCCATATTGGTGGACCGGCTTCATGGCGGGGGCGCTGCCAGGCCCGACCATCCGGAAGGTATGAAGGTTGTCGCTGACCCATAAAGAGCCAATCGGCAAACGGGAGTTCATCGCCATGATGGCGATGATCCAGGCATTGCAGTCACTTGGGTTTACAACTTTGCTTCCGGCCTTAGGTGTCATGGCAAACGATCTGGGGGCAAGCGGTTCAAACCAGCGGCAATGGGTCATCGGCACCTTCCTGATCTGCTCCGGCCTGTTTTCGCTCGTCCCGGGGACGATCTCCGACCGGCTTGGGAGGAAGCCGGTCCTGCTGGTTTGCATGGGCCTGTTCGCCCTGATCAATCTGCTTTGTGCTTTCGTGGCTGACTTTTCCGTCCTGCTGGCGGCCCGCGCGCTGCTTGGCTGTGCCTCGTCCGCCCTGACCGTCCTTCCTATGGCGATCATTCGCGACCGCTATCAAGGCGAAGACATGGCCAAGCTGCAAGCCTTTGTCGCGATGCTGTTTATGGCAGTCCCGACCCTTGCCCCAAGTTTGGGTTATGTGATCTTTACTACGCTCGGCTGGCGTGCCGTCTTCATTGTCATCGGCGTGCTGTCGATGGGAGTGTCAGCATGGTATTTCTACCGCATGGAAGAAACGCTGCCGCTTTCCCGGCGGCAGTCCCATGGTGCCAGAGAATTGTTCGGTAACATCCGCCTCGTTCTGACAAACCGCCGGTCGATCGGTTACGTCATTGGCATGGCCCTGATTTTCGGCGCTCACTTCGGCTTCATCAACAGCTCGCAGCAATTGATCGGCGAACATTTCGGGGCCGGCGGGGCCTATTCGGTAATCTTTGGCTTGATGGCGGGCTCGATGATGCTGGCCAGCATTGCCAATTCTGCGATCGTACACCGTTTCGGAACCCGGCGGCTTGGGCATGCCGCGATCCTCTGCTACCTCATCGTCTCGGTCTGCCAGGTCTATCTGGCATCGCGCCCGGGCGAGACCTTGTTGCAATTTGTCTTGCTGATGTCCGCGAACATGTGCCTGCTGATCACGGTATTCATCAATTTCACCGCAATTTCACTGCAGCCGTTCGGTAAGCTCGCTGGCGCTGCCGCCTCGGTCCAGACCTTCTTTCGGTTGGTACTTGGTGCTGGGCTGGGTGCCTTGATCGGTCAGGCCTACGACGGTTCGCCACTGCCTTTGGCCTATTCGCTCGTTGGCGTGGCGACTGTGACTATTCTACTGGTACTGTTCAGCGAGGGGGGCAGACTGTTCGCAGCGAGTGTGGCGGTACGGACGAAAGGCTGATCGCCGGACTTATTCGACCTTGAAGGGCTGAGGTATGCCCGGTGCCGGTCGGTCCGAAACCATTCTCACACCGTCTATCACGATCGGGCTAGCGACACCCTTGTAGCCTTCCGGGGTTACCGCCAGACCCCTTGCAACGACATGCGGATCAGCGAACACTTCGTCGAGCTCGTTGATCGGTCCGGCGGGTACGCCCGCGTCCTCCAGCGCGTTGAACAGTTCCTGCCGGTTCCATCGGGCCGTAAGCGTCTCCACGGTTTCGATAAGTTCGGACCTGTTCGCAAGCCGTGCGGGGTTGGTGGTGAAGCGCGGATCGTCATGCAGCGAGCATTCGAGGATGCGGCAAAGGCTGGCGAACTGGCTGTCATTGCCCGCCGCAATCACCAAGGGCCCGTCAAGCGTGGGGAAGGCTTGATAGGGTGCCAGATTGGCATGACCGTTGCCGAACCGGCGCGGGACCTTGCCCGAAGTCATCCAGTTCATCGCCTGATTGGCCATGACCGCCACCTGGGTATCGAGCAGCGCCATGTCGATATGGGCGCCGCTGCCGGTGCGGTCCCGGCGGTTGAGCGCGGCGAGAATCGCCACAGTGCTGTACATGCCCGTGAACAGGTCGGCCACCGCGATGCCCGCCTTCTGTGGCTCGCGATCGGGTTCGCCGGTCATCGACATCATGCCGCCCATGGCCTGGGCGATGAAATCGTAGCCCGCGCGGTGGGCATAAGGCCCGGTCTGCCCGAACCCGGTGATCGAGCAAGTAATCAGGCGCGGGTTCAGTTCGGACAGCGCGGCATGGTCAAGCCCGTATTTCGCCAGCCCGCCGACCTTGTAGTTTTCGATCAGGATGTCGGCCCCGTTCGCCAGCTCGCGGATGATGGCCTGGCCTTCCGCGCTGGCGATGTCGATCGCGAAGGAGCGCTTGCCGCGATTGGTCGAATGGAAATAGGCCGCGCCCAGACTCGTACCGTCTTCTGCGGTGACGAACGGCGGCCCCCAATGCCGCGTGTCGTCGCCCGCACCGGGCCGCTCGATCTTGATCACTTCGGCGCCCAGGTCCGCCAGCAATTGCCCGCACCAGGGGCCGGCCAGAATGCGGGCGAGCTCAAGCACCCGCACCCCATCGAGCGGTTTGGACGGATCGCCGGTTACCGCGGCCCGCCAGGACGGTTTCGCCATGGTCAGTCTCCGCCCAGCGCGGCGATGCGTTCGCGCCAGCGGCGAAGCCCGTCGCCTGCACCTTTTGCCAAGGTGAAGCTGTCGATCCCGTTGGCGATGAAGCGGGCACCGCCATCGAGGAACTGCTGGACGAGCCGCTCGTCGCGCGAAAGGATCCCAGCCGGTTTGCCGGTTGCCACGATACGCGCCAGCGCCTCGCCGGTCAGCTTGAACAGGGCATCGAAGCTGCTTCCGCCCAGCAAACCTTCGGTCGCGGCCAGGTCCGCAGGTCCAAGAAACAGCGCGTCGATCCCGTCCACTGCGGCGATCGCCTCAATATTGTCGACGGCGGTCGCGGTCTCGATCTGGGCGATGATGCAAACCTGCGCATTGGCTTCTGCGACATAGGCAGGATAGCCACCCCAGCGCGCGGCACGGGCGCCACCGAGGCCGCGTTCGCCTGCAGGCGGATAGCGGGACGCAGTTACGATGGCCTGGGCCTGTTCGGCGGTTTCGACCATCGGAACCATCAGAGTCTGCGCTCCAAGATCGAGAACCTGCTTGATTGCTACCGGATCGTGGCCGGCAATCCGGACGATCGCCGAACACGGCGGCGTCGCCTCGATCGCACGCAGCTGCGCGACGATGCCGGGCAGGGTCTGCGGGCCATGTTCGCCATCGATCAGCAGCCAGTCATAGCCATGGCCCGCGCAGATTTCGGCAATGTCTGGATGGGCCAGGGCCAACCAGAAGCCAAGCTGGACCGGACCTTCGCGCAAGGCCGCCTTGAAGCGGTTGACGGGTGTTTGCATTTTCGCCCCCTAAACGAACCGGAACCCGATTGAACCAAACTCGCCGAAATCGGCATTGAAGACATCGCCCGGCGCCGCTTCGACCGGGCGCGTGAACGATCCGCCGAGCACGACTTCTCCGGCTTCTAGCCCTTGCCCCCAGGGCGCGAGCCGCCTTACCAGCCACGCGACGCCGTTGGCGGGATGGTTGAGCACCCCTGCCGCAAGGCCGGTCTCCTCGATCACCCCGTTGCGGCTGAGCAGGGCGCCGATGCGGCGCAGGTCGAGCCCGTCGGGTTTCGCCGGCAGACCGCCGACAATGATTCCGGCATTGGCGGCATTGTCGCTGATCGTGTCCAGGACCTTGCGCGCGGCCCCGGTTTCGGCATCCTTGGGATGCACCCGTGTGTCGATGATTTCGATTGCCGGAACCACATAGTCGGTGGCGCTCAGGACATCGAAAATCGTCGTCTGTGCTCCTTCCAGGCGGCGCCCGAGCACAAAGGCCAACTCGACCTCGACCTTGGGCGTGATGAACCGCGCGGCCGGAACGTCGCTGCCCTGTTCGAACACCATGTCATCCAGCAAGGTGCCGTAATCGGGTTCGGTGATCCCGGCTGCCTGTTGCATCGCGCGCGAGGTCAGGCCGATCTTGTGGCCATACACAGTCCGCCCCCGCGCCAGCTTGAGATCGACCCAGGCCTGGTTGATTCGGTAGGCATCCTCGATCCGCATGCCGGGGAAGCGCACGGAGAACGGCCGGATCCGTTCACGGGTCTGCTCGGCATGGTCGAGTTCCTGCGCCAATTGCGCGACCAGTCGACCGTCGAATGTCTCGCCTGTCATGTGTTCTGCTCCCAATGCGTAACACTTGAGAAAACTCATTGCACAATGTCAAACGATATCTTAGGCTCCGGCAAAATTGACTGTGAACTCCGGCGAGGAGTCGTGCGGATATTTCGTCAGGATCACATGGGAGAATGTAATGGCTGCTGAAGGGGTTATCAGGGAAGAAAAGATCACGGGCCGGGGCTTGACCTCGCACACCCTCTTGGCGGGCGATCCGTCCAAGCCGGCAATTCTGCTGCTTCACGGTGCGGGTCCGGGCGCACATGCCGCATCCAACTGGTATCACCTGATGCCGGACCTCGCCGAAAACTTCTTCGTGATCGCGCCCGACCTGATCGGTTTCGGCCAGTCGGTGATTCCCGATCCGTGGCCTGACAGCGTGATGGGCTGGATCGGCACCCGGGTCGACCAGTGCTTTGGCCTGCTTGAGGCGCTCGGTGTGAAGAAGGCCCACGTTGTCGGCAATTCGATGGGCGGCGCGCTGACCCTGCAGATGATGAGCGAGGAGCCCGACACGATCGACAAGGTGGTGCTGATGGGTTCGATCGGAGCCCCCGGCCCGCGCACCCCGGAACTGATCCGCCTGCTCTCGTTCTATTCCGATCCACGATATGCCCGCTATCGCCAGGTGATGCACAGCTTCGCCTACGATGCAGAGAAGTTCGAAGGCATGGAGGAAATCGTCGAGAACCGTTACAAGATCGCCACCGATCCAGACATCATGAAGACCGCGGTCAAGATGATCGATTCGATGAAGAACGGCATTGAGACGCTCAACATGCCGCCCGAACTGCTGGGCAAAATGCCGCACGAAGTGCTGATCTTCCATGGCCGCCAAGACCGGGTGGTGCCGCTCGACACCAGCCTCTACCTGATCCAGCATCTCAAGCATGCCGAGCTGTACGTTCTCGACCGTTCGGGCCACTGGTCGCAGCTGGAACGGTGGGATGTCATGCGCCCGATGATGGAAATCCACTTCGGTGCCCGAGCTTTCTGAGCGGGCTGGCCCCGGCCCGCCCTTGGGCGGTATTTCGGCGCTTCAGGCAGTTTCGTTTTCGAGCTGACCAAGCAGATGACTTGGCCAGCTCGAGCAGCTTGACGGAGAATGCGGGATGAAGCCGACCGACGCGGATCCAGCTGCGTTTTGGGACTACTCGCTTCGCATTTACGCCAATCCGGGGGTCGCCGATGCGTGCATATCATTGCAGGATCGGCATGGTTGCGATGTCAATGTCCTGCTCTTGTGTCTCTGGCTGGCTGAGACGCGACGTCTGGTCCTGCAGGTTTCGGACTTCGAAGCAATCCTACGTTCTGCTGCCGCACCGAATGAACGCCTCGTCCAACCGGTTCGCGAAGTTCGGCGCTGGTTCAAGCTGTGGAGCGAGGATGCCATCGCGGCCGAGCCCCACGCCTCGGCCTACAAGGCGCTGAAAGAGGCGGAGCTGCATGGCGAACGCATGGTCCAGTCGCAGTTGATTGCCGGTATGAACCTAGCTGCACTCGGCAGCGCCCCAACCGCCGAAGCTGCTGCTCGAGCAAGTTTCGACAATTATCGCAAGACGTTTCCAGAAACGGACGGAGCGGCCAGTGAACTGGATGGCCTGGTCGCCAAGGTTTGGCACTGACCCGAGCCGATGCGGCACCAAGGGGACATGGCTTTGCCCCATCACGCGCCCGCTGTGTCTTGGTTCCGCCCGTAACGCGCCGCGATCCGTCCAATGACGATGAAGACAAGCGCCGGCAACATGGCGAATACCGCCACCACCGGAAACAGCTCAGCCGGTTGGAATTGCAAGGCAAGCAAGGCACCGCCCAGAAGCGGGCCGATAATCGATCCGATCCGTCCCATGCTCAGGGCCCAACCCAACCCGCTGGCGCGCAGGGCCGTGGGATAGGCAAACATCGCGAAGGCGTTGCTCCCCATCTGGGCGCCCATTGTGCCGAACCCGGCCAGCAGGATCGCAAAAACCATGGGGATTGACGCTGCTGGAACCAATCCGATCGCCAGGATCGCCGTTGCGCTCAGTCCGAACACCAGCGGCATGACCTTGATCGCGCCGAAGCGATCGACCAGGGGGGTGACCGCGAGGCATCCGACGATTCCGCCAAGATTGAGCAAGACGCTGGTCATGGTGGATTTTCCCAGATCCGCGCCTCCGGCCGCGAAAAGGATCGGCAGCCAGTTGATCAGGAAGTACATGGCGAGCAGATTGGCGATGAATGCCAGCCACAACAGCGGTGTGATTATGGCCAGTTCCTGCCCAAAAAGACTGCGCAGGGGAATCAACCGACGGCTCTTTTGAACATCGCGTGCCTGCCATTCGGGCGATTCCACCAATAGCAAGAACAGTGGCACCACCATCGCCAACGGCAACACACCGCCCCAGAAGAACAGCCCTTGCCAGCCCGATTCTTCGATCACGCTGGGGGCTGCCAGTCCACCGAGCAAGGCGCCAAGGGGGAAGCCGCAAAACATCGCGCCCGCAGCAAAAGCCCGGCGGTTGCCGGGAGCATGTTCGGCGGTTAACGTCATCAGATTGGGGATCGCTGCGCCAAGGCCGATGCCGGTCAGAAATCGGAAACCAGCGAGTTCCAGGAGCGTTGTCGCCAACGGAGTCAGCAAGGCGAACAGCCCGAACACGAAGCACGCGGTGCAGATTATGGGTTTGCGGCCAAAGCGATCCGCAAGGGCGCCAAAGGCGATGCTGCCGAGCATGAGACCCACCAGGCCCGCGGCGAAGACCGGTCCGAATGCGCTCTTGTCAAGATTCCAAGCGGAACCCAGAACGGGCGCGACGAGGGCGATCACCTGCGTGTCATAGCCATCAAGCATGGCAACTATCACGCACAGGGCGAGGACCCGCCAGAATGCGGGACTACCCTTTCGATGGGTCGGAATGCCTGTAGTGCCAGCCACGATAGATCCTTGTCCGGCTCGGTTCCCTCGCCATGACCGATATTAGCGATTCTTGCTTTTGGAATGCTCGGCCGCGTTAGCAGGCAATTTCTGAGCCATAATATGATCGTAAATCTGCTTGATTTCCGCATCCGACAATTCGGTCGGGCGGAACGGCGGCATTTCGATCAGGCCCTGGCGAACGACCGAATGTAGGTAATCGTAATCTAAGTCCTTGCGACCGATGAGCGAAGGCACCGGAGCCCCTTTTTCGGCCAGCATCATGGTGCCACCGTGGCCCGGGCCGGGGTTGTGGCAACCTGCGCAGTAACGCTCATAATTCTCCGCGCCATCCGCGACCACTTCTCCTTGCTTGGACGAACAGGCGCCAAGAGTGGCGAGGAACGAAAGGACGAGGAGCTTGTTCATTGTACCTCCGCAGGCATGGCGACGCATCGGCTCAGACCGAGGCAAAGATCGAGTTGGGATCGAGCGCCTGCTTGACCCGCGCATGCAGGGCCGAGCGGCCACCCTTTTCATAGGTCTTGGCAACCGCCGCCCCCAGCCCGGGGTCGGTCAGGATCTGGCCGAAGCCGGCCTCGGCCTGCGCGGCGATCAGGGCTTCGGCGCAAGTCTTGGCCCGTGCCGCATCCTCGGCCTTCCCGGCGGCATGGGACAGCACTTGGCGATGGTTGGCCGAACGCCAGATCGCGGTGGTTTCGCCAACGAAGTCGAAGCCGTTCTTGGCACAGATATCGCGCGACAGTTCATAAAGCTTGACGGCTTCCTCGCCACCCACAGGGCTGACCGGGTTGACCGTAAGCGCCATGTCGCCGCTCCAGCCCGCGGTCCTGGCCGGGGGATCGGTCACGACGCCGGTCATCGAGCCCATCCGCCATGCCCACAGCTTGGGATCCACGCCCTTGCCATCGACGATGACCCTGGCGCCGCTGATCGACGAAAACGCGCCCTTGACCATGTCCCACAGGATCGCGACGTTGTCTGGCAACCCATAGAGCGAGCCGTAGAGGTTCCAGTAGCCAAGGCCGAGTGATTCGCCCGCGGCTTTGACCGCGCTCGCCGCCATCGGCCCCTGGCCTTCAAAGTCGGCGCGGCGCTTGCCGAGCAGGGCCGCTTCGTGAAGCGCATTGCCCACCGCGACGCCATTGGCCACCACCATGTTGAGCTTGAGTGGCCCGAGCACATCCAGCAATGCGCCAAGATCGTCCTCTTTGGGAACCGCGACCATGAAGGTCTGGTGCGCCGGGGGCTGCGGCATCATCCACGTGCCCACCTTGGTCACCACCCCGAAATCGGACTGGGTGAACAGCCCATCAACCCACGGGCCATAGCCGAACTTGAACAGCTGCCAGCAGGTGCTCTTGGGCATGGCACCCATGCCGGTTCGCACCATCTTGCCATCAGCCAGCATCACCTCGAGCCCGCACTGCATCAGGAAGTGATCGGAATAGGGGGTGTAGCCGGGGCGCCGGTTGATGAAACTGGCCGCCACGCTTTCATCGGGATTGCCGGGAAAATCCACCCACAGCTTAATCCCCTTTTCCTTGATATGGGCATCGAGCTGGCGAAAGGTCACGCCCGGTTCGACCAGGCAGGTCGCCAGTTGCTCGTTGACCTCGAGAACCTTGTTCATCTTCTGCAGGTCAAGCACGATCACATTGTCCTGTACGGCTTTTTCAAGTCCGTAGGCGCCGTTGCAGACCGTCTGGACCACACCGCCGCTGGTGCGCGCGGCTTCCAGCACCTTGGCGAGCTGGGCTTCATCGGCCGGAAGCACCACGCCTGCCGGTACCATCCCCGGGGCAGCATAGCGGGCCAGGGTCTGCGGGCTGGTATCGACGGTCTCCTTACCCAGTGCCTGGGCGAGGGTGCCGAGCGTGGCCGTCTGGCGGTCTTGATCTATCATGGCGTTGGGAGCCTTATTGCTGGAGAATCTTGGGATAACGCTGGAGATCGCCGGCATCGACGGCAAAATCGGGCGAGCGCGCAGCAGGGTCGATCGCGCGGGCCGGTTCGCTGTCGCGCCAGGAAAAGTTGCAGGTCGGGCAGCGCAGGATCGTCCACACGACCGCGCCGTCCTGCCTGCCCTGATGATCGGTGACAGCGCCGCTCGATTTGCAGCGCCCGCAGACGGTGGTGGTCATGACAGGGCTCCCAGCTGCATTTCGCGGATCCGCTTGCTCAGGGCGTCGATCTCGTCCCCGGTTGGCGGGGTGACAAGGTGCGCTTCACCCACCGGATCGGGCGGGAGATAGCTGGTCGCGTCGATGATAAGGCGGTGCCCCTTGCCTGGGATCACTGCCGAAGGATCGATCGGAACGGCAGGCATGTTGGGCAGCACGATGATATCGTCTGCACGGGTGCGGGTCGAAAGCGCCCACATCACCTGGTTCAGATCGAACGGATCGACATCGGCATCGACCATGATCAGGTTCTTGAGGTACATCACGCCGTGCGGCGTGCTCAGCGCGCGCAGCGCGACCGTCTTGGCAAAGCCGGCCATGCGGTTCTTGACCGAGATGATCCCGGTCAGGCCGTGCTGGTAAAGCGCGTTGACCGCAGTGACTTCGGGGAAGTTCTCGCGCAGCTGGGCATAGATCGGGGCGGAGGTGTGCAGGCCGATCAGGGTATCGTGCTCGGTCCAGCCGCGCCCGATGTAGATGTTCTCGAAGATTGGATCGCGCCGGTGGGACACCGCCGTGACCTTGAAGATCGGCGCCTTGCGCACGCCGCTGTAGGAACCGGGAAATTCGCCGAACGGCCCCTCCAGCGCGCGCTCGCCCAGTTGCAGCTCGGCCTCGATTACGATTTCGCTGTCGGCCAGGATGTCGATCCCGTTGCCCGATTTGGTCAGCCGGATCGGCGCGCCCATCATCGCCGAGGCATAGGAATATTCCGATTCCTCGTAGCCGATCGGGGTGGCAGCAAACACCGCAAGGCCGGGATGATTGCCCAGCATGACCGCAATCTTGAGCGGAACGCCTTCCCGTTCGGCCGCCATGATCTGACGTCCCATGTCGTGGGAGGGGATCGTCATCAGGGTGAAACTGTCCGGCCCCTGGATCTGCAGGCGATAGATGCCGACATTCTGCTTGCCGAAATTGTCTGGATCGAGCGGATCGCGCGAGGCGACCGAGGCCTTGCCGATGTAGAACCCGCCATCATATTCGTTGATCCGATAGACCGGGAGGACATCGTAAAGGTTGATGTCCTGTTCGATCCGGCATTCGTGCACCGGGGCCTGGGCTTCGGGAACAGAGCTGATCTGCGCTTCCTGATCGCCCCAGCGGCCGGCGATCTCGAAGAACAGCTCGCGGATGGTGGTACCTTTGGGTCGGCCCAGCAGCAGGGCGATGTTGTCCCACGAACCATGAACGCCCACCGCCAGGCGCTTGCCGGGATAGCCGGTGATGTTGTCGAACACGATCGCCGGCGCGCCGTTGGCATCGCGCGAGGCGGCAACCGCAATGTTGCGCACGCCGGGTTCGGGCATCACCGGATCGCTCCAGGTGATGGCCTGGCCCGAATCCTCGAGCAGTTCGAGGAAATCGCGCAGCGAGGAGATCGACCGGGCGCGGTTGGGAAGATCGTTCATTGCCGTTGCATCCCGCCTGTCAGTGTCCGCCCGCGCCCGCAGTCGCCGACTGCATCGTGACCCATTTCCATTCGGTCATGATTTCGAGATCGGCTTCGGTCCCTTCGCGGCCAAAACCCGATGCCTTGGTCCCGCCGAACGGAACGTGCGGCTCGTCGTGCAGGGTCGGCGCGTTGATGTGGACCATCCCCGCTTCGGCCCGCTGGGCAAAGGCCAGCGCCTTGTCGAGATCGCGGGTGAAGATCGAGGCGCTGAGGCCGTATTCGGTGTTGTTGGCAAGTTCGAGCGCTTCCTCGAGCGAATCGAACGGATAGAGCGAGGTCACCGGTCCGAAGGTCTCTTCTTCGAAGACCGTCATTTCCGACGTGACTCCACGCAGCACCGTGGCGGAACAGCAGTTCCCGTCCCATTCGCCGCCGGCAAGTACCTCGGCGCCCTTGGCGCGGGCATCGTCGATGTGGCGGCGGACGCGGTCGCGCTGGCGCTCCGAAATGATCGGCCCCAGCATGGTGGTCGGCTCGCGCAGTTCGCCGCTCTTGGCGCGGCTCGTCGCGGCGGCGAAAGCTTCAGCGAACTTATCGAAGATCGACCGTTCCACATAGATCCGCGAAGCCCCCATGCAGACCTGGCCCTGGTACATGAAGATGCTGAACAGCGCGGCGTTGACCGCCTTGTCCAGATCGGCATCGGCGCAGATCACCAGCGGGCTCTTGCCGCCCAGCTCCAGCGTGTACTTCTTGAGGTTGCGGGCCGCGATTTCGGCAATGTGCTTGCCGACGCGCGAGGACCCGGTGAAGGTTATCGATGCGACCTTGGGATGGCCGGTCAGCACGTCGCCGATCTCCGCGCCATTGCCGTAGACCACGTTGAACAAGCCGTCGGGAACGCCGGCCTCCTTCCACAATTTAGCGAGCAGATCGGCGATCATTGGCGCGGATTCCGAGGGTAGCAGCACGAAGGCGTTGCCTGTAGCCAGGGCCATGGCCGACTGTTTGATCCCCTTGATCAGCGGCACGTTGAACGGGGTAATCCCGGCGACCACACCGACCGGCTGGCGCAGGCTCATGCTGAACCGCCCAAGGGTGTCCGAAGGGATCGTTTCCCCCCGAATCCGGCGCGGCACGCCGATCGCCGCGCGCAGGAAGCTGACCGCGAAGCGGGTTTCGAACCCGGCCTTGGCGATCGGCGAACCGATTTCGTCGACCAGCACGTCGGCGAATTTGGCGGTATCGCGCTCCATGATTTCGGCGGCTTTCGCGATCCACCCTTCGCGCACTGCGGCGGGCAGATCGCGATGTTTCAGATAAGCCTGATAGGCGGTTTCGACCGCGCGGTTCACGTCATCGGCGGTGCCGGCCGGCACCCGCGAATAGACCGAATCGTCGACCGGATTGAGGTCGTCGAAGTAGGCACCGTTCGATGCGGCAACGGCGCCTCCGCCAATCCAGTGTTCAAGTTGGGTCATGGTCTCTCGATCCTTGTATTCGTCTTGCAGGCGGTCGTACGCTCACCCCTGCTTGCGCATCGCCTTGGGCCAGATCCCCTGCTTGCCCGGGGAAAGGATGCCGTTGGGGTCGAGCACATCCTTGAGGCGATGGTGCAAATCCCACAGCGCCCCATCGTTGTGCTTATAGGTCTTGGCGATCTGGTCCATGAAGGCGAGGTGCGTTCGATACTCGCCAAAGCCAGCATCCGCCGCTTCGTCGACCAGCTTGGCGAACAGATCGTAGGCTCCCTTGCGCATGACCTCGTCGGCGCGGTCGTACATGATCATCAGGATGTGGTGCATGTCGCGCCACCCCACGAGGAACTCGCCGATGTAGTCGAAACCGTAATCATGGCAGCGTTGCTTGATCAGGTTGTACTGGCTCAGCGCTTCCTTGCCGTCGGGTGCCGAGATCGGCGAGAAGTTGATATGCCCGCCGCCGCCGATCCAGTTCATGATGCTGAACTCGGTCATGTTCGGCTCGCCGCGCATGAGCTGAATTCGATAATCCCAGGCGGGATCGTTCTCGCGGCTGAGGTGCAGTTTTGCGCCGGGAATGCTCATCATCGCTTCCTCGACGAGCTTCCAGTTGTTCTCGATGATCGGAGGCGGGCCGTACAGCGCGGCATAGAAGTTCCACATGCCCAGGTCATGGTCCGAAGCGATCTTCTTGCGGATCGAGTCTGGGATAGGGCCCTTGCCGTCGAAGTAATGGCGGCGCGTGGTCTTGGCGGAGACTTCCCACAGGAGGTCGACCGCCACAGCGGCGTTGGGGATCACCTGGTTGATCTTCAGCGGCAGCACCGCGTCGAAGATCGCAGCAAGGTCTTCCTCGCGCTCGTAGGTGATCATGAACGGCTTGTAGCCCGGCGGTTCAGGCATCAGCCAGATGCCCATCTTGGTCACTACGCCGAAATTGGACTGGGTGAACATGCCATCAAAATGCGGGCCCGCTGCATGCTTGGTGGATTGCCAGTGCGGCGATCCCTCGATTGCGCCCTGGCCGGTGCGGACGACCTGGCCATCGGCCAGAACCACTTCCATGCCACATTGCATGATGAAGTGATCGCCATAAGGCGTGTAGCCGGCACCGTGTTCGAGCGCGTTGCCCATCACGCCGCCCCAGCCCGGAGCCGCCGGATCAACCCAAAGCTTGCTGCCGATCTGGCGCAAATGGCGGTGAAGCTGATAATAGGAAACGCCTGGTTCGACCAGCGCATAGCCGTATTTCTCGTTCACCTCAAGTATGCGGTCCATCCGCTTGAGGTCGAACATGATATAACCGGACTGGCGCGGGGCCGGGCCGCCATAGGCGAAATTGCGGCCGTTGCCGAACGTCCAGATCGGCAGCTGGTAAGCGTTGAATACCTTCAGCGCCTGCTGAATCTGTTCCATGTTGGCCGGTGCCACAGCAGCCGAGGGCAGCAGCTCGCCATCGGCTAGCGGTGAATAGGCATCGCGGTAGGTCGACAGCGGAAGCTCATCGACAAAGACCCATTCTTTGCCGACGATCGCGGCCAGTTCGTCAAGCGCCTTGCGAAAGGTCGGGGCATCGACGCCTTGGGGCATGCGCGTGCTCACGAGTGTTGTACTCCTGCTTCGAATGCCCATGAAACGAGCATGCCGGGGCTCTTGCCATCGAGGCCGCAATGTCCTGACTGGCACCGCATTTCGGCATCCTGGCGATCGCCGACGAGCGCATCCTGCATGTGGTGGGCAAGAACGCTGGGCCAGCCGACGCTGGCCCGCGCAAGCAGCGTCGGCGCGCCAACAGTCTGGTGTTCCCAGCGCAGCTTGCGGTATTGATGGGTCCACTGCAGTAGCGGGCGGGCGCCGCCAGCCACCAGGATCTGCTCGGCGATCATCGCCGCGGGATCGGAAGTAAGGCCGACCAGCACGCCTTCAATCGCTTCAAGTTCATGCAGCAGGCCGTTGAGCGAGCGGTCGATCCGGATCACTCTTGCGGCTCGCCCCGAGTTGACGAAAGTTTCGGCAAAGAGCCTGCTTTCGGGAACTTCCGTCTCCTCGATGACGATGATCTTGCGCGGCCGCTGCGCCAAAGCGCTGCGGCCGATTCCCAGACCGGCAACGATAGTACCCACGGCGCCACCGCTCATGACCGTGCGACGGCTGACATCCCACGCCATTCTCAATTCCCTTCCATTTGGCCAGCACCAGAAACAAGGCTTGCCGCCTCTTTGCTAAGGCCTTGCCAGCGTTTCTCCGACTTCGCATGAAGCCCGAACAGATCCAGTACCCGCATGCAGCTGTGATCGACCACGTCGGCCAGCGAGCTCGGCCGCGCATAGAAGGCCGGCACCGGAGGGAAGATCACCGCCCCCATTTCGGTGCAGGCCGTCATGTTGCGCAGGTGCGCCAGGTTGAGCGGCGCTTCGCGGGTGATCATCACCAGGCGGCGCCGTTCCTTCAGCATCACGTCGGCCGCGCGGGTGATGAGGTTGTCGGACAGGGCGTGCGCCACCGCGCCCAGCGTGCGCATCGAACATGGCGCGATCGCCATGCCTTCGCACACGAACGAACCGCTGGCGATCGAGGCGCCGACGTTGCGGACGTTGTGCACCACATCGGCCAGCGCTTCGAGCCGGGCTTTGCCTTCGGGCAGTTCCTCGCGAATGTTGAGCAGCGCCGCCGGAGACATCACCAGATGGGTTTCCCAACCGCCCGTCTCGCGCAGCAGCTCAAGCAGGCGAAGACCATAGACCGAGCCGGTTGCGCCGGTAATCCCCACGACCATGCGCTTCAAGGCAGGAGACCTTCCTGCGCGTTTTGGGCGGTCAAGGTCGCGTAAGGCCTAGCCTTGAAGGGCATGCTGAATTCCATCTCCCGATCTTTTTTCGACATCATACAATGCATTCCGCATTGAGCAACAACAATCTTGACTCCTTGGGACCGCATTCCGCTTACACCGGACTCTCGGGCCGGACCCCAGCACTTATAGTCTTCATCTCCAGGAATTCTTCAATACCGTGTCGCGAACCTTCTCGGCCCAGTCCCGATTCCTTGATGCCGCCAAACGGGGCGGTCTCGGTCGAGACGATGCCGCTGTTCAAGCCGACCATCCCGGTCTCAAGGCCTTCGGAAACCCGCCAGGCGCGGTCAATGTCGCGGGTGAAGGCATAAGCCGCCAGCCCCGAGTGCGTGGCGTTGGCAAGCGCCAGCGCTTCGGCCTCGGTTTCGAAACGGAACACCGGGGCAACCGGCCCGAAGGTCTCCTCGTCCGCCAGTCGCATCGCCGGGCTCGCTCCGGTCAGAACGGTTGGTTGGAAGAACAGATCTCCGGCCTCGTGTCTCTTGCCGCCGGTGACCAGCTGGGCACCATGCGCCGCGGCATCGGCGACATGCCCCTGAACCTTGGCCAAGGCTGATGCGGTGATTAACGGTCCCTGGTCGGTTGCGCCTTCAAGGCCGTTGCCGACCCGGAACGCGGACACCCTGGCGGCCAGCGCCTCGACGAAGCGGTCATGAATGCCGCTCTGCACGAGGATCCGGTTGGCGCAAACGCAGGTCTGTCCGGTGTTACGGAATTTCGAGGCAATCGCCCCCTCGACAGCCTGATCGAGATCGGCATCGTCGAACACCAGCAGCGGGGCATTGCCGCCCAGTTCCATCGAAACCCGCTTGAGCGTGGTAGCGCATTGTGCGGTCAACAACTTGCCAATCGCGGTCGAACCGGTGAAGGTGAACTTCGTAACATCGGGATGGCTGGTCAGGACCGATCCGATTGCGGGCGCATCCCCGCAGACCACGTTGAACACGCCGGGCGGAATGCCCGCTTCGAGGGCGAGCTTCGCCAGAGCGAAAGCGGTCATGGGGGTGAGTTCGGACGGTTTGAGGGTCACGGTGCAGCCCGCCGCCAGTGCAGGCGCGACCTTGCGGGTGATCATCGCGGCGGGAAAGTTCCACGGCGTAATGGCGCCCACCACGCCGACTGGCTGACGGATCACGACGATCCGCCGGTCAGCGCTGGCCGGAATGACCTCGCCATAGACACGGCGCGCCTCTTCGGCGAACCACTGGATGAAGCTTGCGGCGTAATCGACCTCGCCCAGCGCTTCGGCCAGCGGTTTGCCCTGTTCGGCGGTCATCAGCAAACCAAGATCGTGGCGATGGAGCCGGACCAGCGCCAGCCAGTCATGCAGCAGGCGCGCGCGTTCCTGAGCGGGCCGCTTGCGCCAATCGATGAAGGCGCGGGAATTGCTTTCAATTGCCCGGCGCGTCTGGGCAGCGCCCAGCTTGACGACATTCGCCAGCGTTTTGCCGGTTGCCGGGTTAGTGACCGCGTAGGTAGAGTCGGCACAGATCTCGGCGCCGTCGACAAGCGGTTGGCCGGTCAGGAAATCGCTGCGCTCGAGCGGGGGGATCGTAACGCCCAAGACATTGCTCCTTTAGCCGCAAGACAAGTTGCCAATACCAAATTGGGCGGCGAGGTGTCTGGCAGGCTCTTGGTCGGTGCCACCAGAAGGGTGAGGGCGGCGGCGGACCGCCGCCCTCGGGGGTGGTAAGTGTCAGTACTGATAGGCGAGCTTGAGGAACCATTCGCGCGGACGCGAGAAGCTTGCGGTGGCGGCGCCGCCGATGTCGAGATCGACGTACCCGCCTTGGATGTATCGTTTATCGGTCAAGTTGGTGACGCCGCCAGTCACGGTGAAGTGTTCGCTTTTGTCAGTGAACGACGCGCTCGCACCGAACACGCTATATGCTGGCTGAAACAATTGCGGGCTATTTACCGCATCCTTGAAGGTGCCGCTTTGATGGAACCAGTCACCACGAAGCGTCAGTTTGCCGGCTTGCCCTTCATAGACATCCGCATTGATAGCTGCCGAAGCTGTCCACTCGGGTACGAAAGCAAATTTCGAATCCGTGGTGACGGGGGCGGCTGCTAAGTCGATGTCGGTGTAATAGGCATCCAGATAACCTACACCAAAGGTCAACTGAACCTGATCGATTGGAGCCGCTTCGCCCTCGACCTCAAATCCCTTGATCCGGCCGGTGCCCGCATTTCGTACCTTCGGTGCGATTCCCTCATTAACAACGATCTGCATATCGGAATAATCGGAGAGGAACGCAGCCAGGTTAAGGCGAAGCCGCCGGTCGAAGAACTCGTTCTTGAGGCCGATTTCGTAGGATTCAACGAATTCCGGCGTGAACGAGGGGGTCGCGATTTCCGCCGGGAAGATGCGTTGGCTGAACCCGCCGTTCTTGAACCCCTTCGAATACGAAGCATAAATCAGTGTATCGTCGGTGATCTTGTAGTCCGCCGAAATCGCCGGGGTCCATTCCTTCGCCTTTGCCTGGACCTGGACAGCCGGCATCGTGTGGTTGCCTCCGGGGTTGGTTGCCGAAGGCTCGCACCCGCCTGGAAGCGGGAAGCCGGCAAAGGCTTCGAACCCCGGAACTCCTGGTGGGATCACGCCCGGCACGGCCTGCCCGACGAGGCACTGGCTGAAGGCAATGAAAGCGCCATCGGGATAAAGCGAAGAAAGCACCGGATCGAACCGCGACCGATCATTGTAAATGACCTGTAGCGACGGATCGAACCGCTTGGTTTCGTTGGTGTAACGAATGCCTGGCGTGATTGAGAACCGGTCGGTTACTTTGAATGTCGCTTGCAAGTAGGAAGCGTAACTGTCGTTGTCGATCTCACCCCCGGAGAAGAACTGGGCGAACCCGAATTCGAGCGGCTCTTTGTCAATGCCCTTTTCTTTCAAATAATAAGCGCCCAAAACAAAATTCACGCGATCATCCAATATGCTGCCAGTCAGCTGCAACTCCTGTGATGCCTGCCAAAGATCAATATTGTTGGTAAGTTGGAGAACATCGTGCGGGGTGCCATCGAAATCGTATTCGAAGACAGACTTCTGATCGCGGTAAGAGCTGATCGACTTCAGGCTGATGTCGCCGAAGTCATAGTCCAGGGTCAGGTTGACCCCCCACAGATCGAAGTCCGAACGGTTGTTGCCGCCAGCCCAGGTGGTGTCGGGATCGCCTGTGATCCAGCGCGTGCTGGCGCAATCCGGGTTGCTGGTCGGCGCTAGTGTACCAGGTATCGGACCGGTGGGCCCGAACCCGCCCCAAGCCGCGCCGCAGGCGCCCGTAGCGGCTCCGGCCGCAGAGATCTTGTTCCAAAAATACATCGAGCTCGGCGCGGCGATCAGACGATTGGAACCGCCCGGCGGCGCACTGTTCGGAATTTCGACAAAGCGCAGCGGGACGGCCTGGTCCTGCAGTTCGATCAATGAGATAGCCGTTTGTTCCTCGCGGCGGATGTTGACGTCACCGCTCAGGTTGACGGTCAGCTTGTCCGTCGGCTCCCACTTGAACGCAAGCCGGGCACCGAAGCTGTCTTTGTTGCCCTGGCGTCCGCCGTCGAACAAACGCTTCTGGTAGCCGTCGCGGGTTTCATAGGACGCGACGGCCCGCATTGCGAGATTGTTGCTAAGGGGCACGTTGACCATGCCTTTGAAGTCGGCGCGGTTGAACCGGCCGGTCGCCGCTTCGAGCTTCATGTCGAAATCGTACTGCGGTTCGACGGAATTGACGACGATCGCGCCGCCGATGGTGTTCTTGCCGAACAGTGTGCCCTGCGGCCCGCGCAGGACCTGGACGCTCGAAATGTCGGCCATGTCGAGCAGCGCGCCAACCGAGCGGGCGACATAGACGCCATCGACATAGACGCCCACGCCCGGGTCGACGGTGATATTGAAATCGGTCTGGCCCACGCCGCGGATGAACGAGGTGATCGAGGCGCTCGAACCCGAAATGTTGGCGACCGGCGAGATGTTCACGTTCGGCGCGAATTTTGCGACTTCGGCCACGTTGGTGATCTGGCGTTCCTCGAGCATTCCGCCGGTCAACGCGGTGATCGCGACCGGCGTTTCCTGCAGGTTCTCGTCCCGCTTGCGCGCAGTCACGATGATTACATCTAGACCGCCGGTCTGTTGCTCCTCAGCCTGAGGCTCACTTGTTGCGGCGTCCTGCGCATGCGCCGCCATCGGTGCGAGCCCGATTGATCCGACGATCGCCGAGGCGCTGGCGCGCAGGACGACCTTCCTGAAATTGATCGATTGCTTTGTCATTGGCATCATCCTCCCTATTGTTATGTCACTTTACAACTTGGTCTCGATTGAAATTCCAATCTTACGAGGCTGCTCGTAGAAGCCGTCGGTGCTGAGTGCGCCGGGCCGGACCGTCTGCAGCACCTTCTCGTTGGTGAGGTTGGTGACCCACAACCCGATCTTGAATCGCTCGCTCTCGGGCGTCCAACTGACCGACCCGTTGATGAGCGTATAGGACGGTTGCGAGAAGATGTTCGCGAAGTCGTAATAGACCCGTGAGCTCCAGGACAGGTTACCTGCGAAAGTGATACGACCGTTACCGATATCGTGTCCCCAATCGAACCCGACATTGCCCGACCATTCGGGGGCCCGGGTCATGACATTGTCCGAAGCGTCGAATGTCACCACGTCGTTGCCGCCGTCGGCGCGCGGAAAGAAGCCTTGGGCATTGGGGAAATCCTCATAACGGGCGTGGGTATACGCTACCGCGCTCCGCAGCGTCAGGTCTGCTACGGGACGGACGAAAACCTCGAACTCGCCGCCGTAGATTTCCGCGTTGGCGGCGTTTTGCAGGATGTAACTAGCACCGATGGCGTCTCTCGCCTGTAGCTGGAGATCCTGGTAATCGTAGTAGTAAATCGACAGGTTCGTCCGCAACCAGTCGAGCGGATCAGATTTGATACCGAATTCAGCTGCCTTGATGTTTTCTGGATTGACCGGCGTAGTGCTGAGCGCCGCCATGTTGAATACGCCGCTCTTGAAAGCCGTGCTGTAAGTGGCATAAACGTTCGTCTTGTCGCTCACCTCATAGCGGACGCCGACTTTGTAGTTGAACTTGTTGAACGTCTTCTCGGCATCATCGATCCGCAGCACGCCGTTTAGCGTCTGGCTGTAACTGCGCTTTTCGGTCGTGTAGCGCCCACCAAGGGTGAGAAACAGGCCGGGCTGGACTTCATAGGTTCCCTCCGCGAACCCCGCGAACGAACGGCCGTCGAGCTGCGGGGTCAATGTAGGGCCGGCCAGAGGCAGCGTGGGATTGGCGGCAGTCAAGGGTTGCAGGAAGGAACTGCCGCCGAATTGGTAGAAGTAACCGCCGACCAGCCATTGGAACGGCCCGGGAGTTGCCGAACTCAGCTTTATCTCCTGGCTGCCTGATTCGGTGTTGAAAGTTGCCGGGAAGTTTCCAAGCCTCAGGTTCGATGCGTCCGAATCGGTGGTCTGGTTCCAGCGCAGAAGCTGGTATCCGCTCGTGGTTTCGAGCAGGACACTGCCCAGATCTAGACGGGTGTGCAGCGCGCCGCTCCACCGCCTCAAATTCAACAAAGGAACCTCGGTCAGCGACGCCTGCCAGGCATCGGTCGGTAGGATCACGCCGGGAAAGCGGCGACCCGCCGTATTTCCGTCCAACGGTTGTGGGGAGTTGGTGGTGCTTTCCTGGTTGAAGTACTCGCCCGTCAGGACAACCTTGAAATTGTCGGTCGGCTCGAACAGCAGTTTGCTGCGCAAGTCGATCACACGCTGATTGCCGAGCGTTCCTCCCCGAACCAGATCGTCGATGTATCCGTCGTTCTTCCGGAACAAGCCGGCGAAGTCGGCGGCGGCGTTTTCGCTCAAGGGGCCAGTAAAATAGACGCGGGCATCATAGTCGCCCGCGTCGCGGCGCATCCGCCCCACCCGCAGCGATGCCTTGCCTCGAAAATCGAAGCTGGGATCGGGGGTGATGACATTGATCAGACCGCCGGTGGCATTGCGTCCGAAGGTTGTACCCTGCGGGCCGCGCAACACCTCGACGCGTTCGACCTCGACCAGATCGATCCAGTTGGCGGCGGATTCAGGCTGATAGACGCCATCGACATAGGTAGCGATGTTGGGCTCGTCGCCGATCGAAATCCCCGTCGAACCGACACCGCGCACGACCGGCTGGAACACGCCCATGTTGCGGCTGCCGATGAAGCCGGGAACAACCTGCGTCAGTGAGCGGACTGTCGACACGTCGGCCGCGGCAAGTGTATCGCCGGTCACCGCAGTAACCGCAATCGGCACATCCTGCAGCTTCGCCTCGCGCCGGGTGGCTGTCACCACGATATCGCCCAAGCCTGTTTCTGCTTCTTGCGATGCCTCCGGTCCGGTTGAGGAGTTCTGTTCTTGCGAGGTGTTGACACTCTGGGCCAAGACCGTCTGCGGGGCTGGGCCAAGACCGTCTGCGGGGTCAATGCAGTCGCGCAAAGCAGGGTAATTGAATGAGCTTTCAGCCACGCCATTTCAGTACTCCCATCTTAGTTTATGTATTTATTTAGTAAGGTAATCAGAAAGAAAATCTATTCGATCGTTGCCCCAGAATATTTGGTCGTCGACAAACATCATTGGGGCACCGAACACGCCGCGCTGGATCGCTTGGGAACGTGCCTTGCGATATTCGTTCTGTCCGATCGGAGAATCGACGAATGCCAGCAGCGCATCGGCATCGAGGCCTGCCGCTGTCGCGCAAGCGGCGAGTTCGCCGCGGTCACGCGGATCGATGCCCTGGCCCCAGATCCGGCGATACGCGTCGGTCACGAACTCTTCAGCCCTGCCGTGCTTTCGGGCGTACAGGACCGCGCAATTCCAGTGTGCGCAGTCGAAGCTGGCCGGAAAGTTGAGGGGCACGCCATAGCGATCCGCCCAACGTTCGAGATCGGCTTTCATCACCTTGATCTTGGGCAGGACCTCGCGATTGGACGGGCCATAGTTGCCGGCGGCAATCTTGGCTTCGGGTATGTCGATCGGCCAGTAGTCGACCTCGCACCCCGCCGCCCGGGCGATTTCCGGCAGCTTCAGCTGCGCGAGGTAGCTGAACGGGCTGATGAAATCGAAATAAAAGTCGATAGTGCGGGTCATGCGGGCTCAAGGTCGAATCCGACCATCTCCCGATAGTTGTCCCAGAAGCCGATGATCGCGCCCTCGGTGACGAGATGGTCGGCATCCTCCGCTCGGCCGCCACCCATCGCGATGTAGGACGTCGCGCTTGCCTCGCCGACGATGGCGTCCTGGACAATTTCCACCGCTTCGCCGTCTTCCATCGAAATGAGCCCGGCGGGGCCGATCAGGTTGGCTTGCTTGAGCCGGATGGCCTGCATTTCCGCATCGTCGTCCTGGTAGCCGAAATGGGTCCAGACGAGCTCGAATTCATCCGGCCCGTAGGTCACCGTCTGGCGCACCGCGAGCGTGTTCTGGATCTGCTGAAGGACCAGATTGGGGTAGACCGCAAGGATCACCAGCGTGACGTTATCCGCGAACTCCTGCCGACCTTTCAGCAGCGACATGTCCTGCAGCTTGAATTCGGTGTCGAAGGTGCGCGAATCGCCATAGGCCTGCTTGTCGGCGGCATCGTCGTTGCTGGCCGCGATCGAATAGAGCAGCGAGTGGCGTTTGTTGGCATCCATCAATGCCTCACCTGTCTGGGTCGAGCGATAGAGACCAAACGTGTTGTGGAACAGGTGCAGCAGGCTGGCGTGGTAGGGATCGCGGGTGTTCTCGGCGTAGAGCTTCCAGTTCCCGCGTATCCGCTGGCGCTGGTCGCCCAGCACGGTGATCGGCTTGCACATGATCCGCTCGATCTGCTCAACCACGATCGGACCCAGGAAATCGCGGCAGGATTCGACAGTTTCGGAGAAAGAGGCAAACACCAGACCGCCAACGGTTTCGGTGCGCAGCTGGCGAAGATTGTGCTGGGACATGTCGAAATCGCCCGGCATCCCGCCCTGTCCCTTAAGGCCGCGGCGGAAGGGAACCCCGATCAGGTTCCCCTTCAGATCGTAGGCCCATTGGTGGTAGACGCATTCCAGGCTTGCGCGGTTGCCGCGCATTTCGCGGCAGACCAGGGCACCGCGATGGGCGCAGCGATTGACCACGACATGCAACGAGCCGTCGCTGTCGCGCGTGAGGATCACCGGTGTTTCGCCCACGAAGGTCGATTTGAAATCACCCGCCTGCGGAACTTCAGCCTCAAGTCCGACGAAGGACCAGCAGTTACCCTTGAAAATGTTCTCCTGTTCGCGATCGTAGTACTGGCGATCGGTGAAAACGCGGTACGGAACCCGGCATCCTTCAGTGGACGGGGCTTGATCGAAGGCGTCTGTTTGCTGGCGAATGGACATAATTGGGTGCTTTCAACTTTGCAGCTAGATCGGGCGGACCATCATCGTATCGATGAGGTGGGTGTCGAAGATCGCGGTCTTGGAAAGGAAGCGCGGGGCAGCCCCGGAAACGTCGATTTCATCGACATATTTTCCGGAATTGTAGATCGACGTCTGACCGTCGTTGCGCGTCATCAGGACCACATAGTTGGTCTGTGTGGTGACGATCTGCCCGCTCGTCGACTTCACGCGGGTCGGACCGAGAATATGCCGGTAGCTGTGCGCGGGAAAAATGTTGGCGCGGCGCAAAGACACGATGCGATCGACCAGCATGCCGCGGCTGTCGCAGAACACCGCGGCCAGATTCAGCGAACGATTGTGGTTCTCCGCAGAGATCACACTGTATCGACAATTTTCCTCGAACAGGTCGGGCCATTCTTCCAACCGGTCGTCATCGATCAGTTCCGCGTGAAGCGCATTCACCTGCGCAGCGGCATGCTGTAACTGCATCTCCTCAAGGGTGGGAAGGCCCATCATGCTGCCCCTTCGGGCTTCGTGATGCAGACCCAGCCATCCTCGATTTCGACCGGATATGAGACGATCGCCACCTGGCAGGGAAAGGCCTTGGGCGCCCCCGTCTTGATGTCGAACGAGCCGCCGTGAAACGGACATTCGATGACATCGCCGTCCTGGTACCCGTCGGTAAGCATGGCATTGCCGTGGGTGCAGAGATTGTCGGTAACGAAGATCTCGCCCTCGACATTGTATACAGCGAGCGCAGGCAACCCTTCGGCGAAGGCCGCGAGAGGCTCACCGTCCTTCACGTCGGCGACTTCACAAAGGCGTAATTTTTTCGACATGGTCGATCTGTTTCCCTGTCAAGAACTGATTCAAATTGAGATTGTCAGAGCAGCGGAATGTCCATCCCGTATCCGGCTGCCTCGTTCCCGTGCCCGAAGATGTCGCGGGTGTAGTATTCCTGCTGGCTCGGCGCCTGGCGCGCACCCCAGCCAAATTCCCACAGCCAACCCGACGGGTTAGCGCAGTAAAACGTCAAGGCCTGGTCGTTGGCGTGCTTGCCCAACTGGAGCGCTACGTCGATCTTCTTCTCACGCACAATGTCATGGGCCATGCCGAGATCGTCGAGATCGGTGTATTCGAACATCAGGTGGTTGATGCGCTTTTCCATCGGTCCGAGGCCGAAGGCTATCGAGTGCTGGCGCTCGTTGCAGTGCATGAAATAGGGCTGGGCGACCATGCCGTTCGGCAGGTGAAGGTGGTATTCGACTGAACCGCGCAGACCCAGCAGTTCATAGAACTGGGCCGCCGCCTCGACATCGTCCTGGCGCAGGATGCAGTGCCCGATCCCTTGCGAGCCGGTCAGGAACTTGCCGAACATCGGACGGCCAGGATGAAACGGCTTGTGCGTATCCACCTGGGGGCCGAAGAAAATCTCGGTCGGGTTGCCGCCCGGATCGGCCAGCTTGAGCAGCCCGAGAACCCGGCGTTCGCGCGCCTCGGCTTCGGTGCCCACGGTGAAGGGGATTTCCGCCGCGCTCAGCTTTTCCTGCATCGCGGCGAATTCCTGCGGCCCGGCCACGCGCCAGCCCATGTAGGCCAGGTCATCGCTGCCATCAGCGTGCAGGACGATGCGGTGATGCCAAAGGTCCATCCGCAGATAGAGCCGGTCCCCTTCGCCTTCATCGACGACTTCCATGCCGGCAACCTCGGCGGCGTAAGCGCGCCAGGCAGCGAGATCGGAAACGGTAAGACCAAGATAGCCGAGTTCGGTGACGACCGACATAGTTCAAATTCTCCCAATTCACCCCAAAGCGGGGACATTTTGCGTTTTGCTGGCCGCCTTGCTTCGATTCGAGTCGCCGGTTTCAGCAATTTCCGTGCAATCATCTACCAGAGCGTTTTTCATTGTGCAATACGTTGCACGAAATGATGGGATGCGGTAATAGCCGTGTGCGATCTGCGGTTGATTCGCGGAGGTATTGGGTGCCCGACGCACAGAACGGGAGAGGATTGATGGAACTCACTGAGAAAATCGGCGGCAGGATTGCCGACTTGCAGGGCTTGAAAGAGCGCATGCGCGCTTGGCTCAAGAAGGATCACGAGCGCGGGATCTTCCAGCTGGACCGCGCCGCTTTCACCGAAGCTGCGCTGTTTGAGCTCGAGATGAAGTACATCTTCGAGCGCAACTGGGTCTATCTGGCGCATGAGAGCCAGATCGCTAAACCTAACGATTTCATCACGACCAAGATCGGGCGCGTTCCTATCCTGGTCACCCGTGACAAGACGGGAGAGGTCCGAGCCTTCGTCAATGCGTGTTCGCACCGTGGCGCGCGCATTTGCCGCGAGCGGGCCGGGAACAAGCGCAACCACATGTGCCCGTTCCATGGTTGGACGTTCTCGTCCGGGGGCGACCTGTTGGACGTCACCGATGAGAGCATCGGGGGCTATCCGGAGGCATTCAATCGCGCTGATTTCGGGCTTCAGCCGGTCGCCCGGGTGGAAAGCTACCGTGGCTTCATTTTTGCCAGCCTCTCCGCCGATGTCGTCCCGCTGGTCGATCACCTCGCCGGCGCGCGGGATTTCATCGATATCTTGGTGGACCAGTCGAAGTCCGGCGCAATGGAAGTTTTGCCCGGAACCAACCGCTACCGCTATCACGGCAACTGGAAGATGCAGGTCGAGAACGGGCTCGACGGCTATCACGTCATGACCACGCACGCCAACTACTTCATGACGGTTCAGCGCCGCGTCGAAGGCGTTTCGAAGAACGAAACCAAGGCGATTAGCTTCGACGGCTTCACCGCGCGCGATGGCGGGTCGTTCTCGTTCCACAACGGACACACTGTGTTGTGGGCCGACTATGCCAACTTCATGGATCGCCCCAATTTCGAGATCGTCGACTGGCTCGAAGAGTCCTACGGCGCCGAAAAGGCCAAGTGGATGAACAAGCGCATCCGCAACCTGCAGCTGTTTCCCAACGTCTTCCTGATGGACCAGACCAGCACTCAGATCCGCATCATCCAGCCGCTAGCCGTGGATGAGACCGAAGTCAGCACGGTGTGCATCGCCCCGGTCGGCGAAAGCGCCGAGGCGCGGGCCCTGCGGCTGCGTCAGTATGAGGATTTCTTCAATTCGACCGGCATGGCGACCCCGGACGACCTGACCGAATTCAACAACTGCCAGACCGGCTTTGCCGCCGGCGAAGGCCGCTACAACGAGATGTCGCGCGGTTCGACGCGTTGGGACACCGGCCCGGGCAAGTTCGGCGAGCCGCTCGATTTCAATGTGGTGCTGAGCAGCCCGGCGGTTGCCGACGAAGGCCTCTATGTGGCGATCCATGACGAGTGGCTCACGCTCATGGAAAAGGCCATCGACAGCGAGTGCAGCGAGCTTGCCGCCTTCCTTGAGCGTTCGCAGGAGAAGGCATGATGACCGCATTCCATTCGCGCTGGCTGGCGGTTTCCCGCTTCATCGGTCAGGAAGCCATGGCGCTTGACGACAAGGACTGGGATGCCTGGCTGGCGCTCTATCACGAAGAGGCGGAATACTGGGTTCCAGCCTGGGACGATCACGAACGGCCGACTGCGGATCCGCAGAACGAAGTCTCGCTGATCTACTATCCCAACCGGGGCGGGCTTGAAGATCGGGTGTTCCGGATCAGGACCCGGCGCTCGGCGGCGAGCACGCCGCAGCCACGCACGGTTCACCAGTTCTCCCTGCTGTCTGCTGACGAGAGCGATGGCCAGGTGCATGCGCGGACGTCGTGGACCACGGTTTCGGTGCTGGAAGGCAAAGTCTCCACGCTCAGCGGGTGGGCCTTCTATGACCTCGAACCTCGGGATGATACGTTCGTGATCCGCCGCAAGAAGACGGTTGTCGTCACCGACCTGTTCCAAGAAATAGCCGATGTCTACAGCCTCTGAGCGGAGGCGCCCCGTCGTCGGGACGATGATCGGCGATCCCGCCGGGATCGGACCGGAAGTGGCGGTCAGGGCGCTGGCCGACGGTGCCGTCCACTCGGATTCGATCCCCATGCTGGTCGGCTCTGCTGCGGCGGTAGAGCGGGCGCTCGATTTCACTGGCATCAAGGCACGGCTGCGGGTGATGCGCAGCTTCGAAAAACCCAGCGACGATCCCGCGATCATCGACGTCATCGATACCGGCGCGCTGCCCGATGGCGTTCTGCCCCTGGGCGAGGACACCGAGGCCGCCGGGCACGCCACCGCGCAATGGCTTGACGAGCTCGACGCGCTGGCGCGCGACGGCTCCTTCGCGGCGACGATCATGGGGCCGATCAGCACCGGCTCGCTGAAGCTGGCCAAGAAGCTCGACAAGGTCATCAGTCCGACCCCGGGCGAAAGCTATCTGGTGTTGCTGACCGGGCCGCTCAGGGTTGCGCACCTGACCGACCACATGTCGCTGCGCCAGGTGATCGACGTCATTTCAGCCGATCTCGTCGCCACGGCGGTGGGGCAATTGCACGAGGCCATGCAATCGTGGGGCATCGCCCAACCGCGGATCGCGGTTGCCGGTCTCAACCCACATGCCATGGGCGACGAGGATCGCCTTGAAATTGCGCCTGGGATTGAAGCGGCGCGGGCAAGGGGCATCGATGTCGAAGGGCCGATCGCGCCCGATTCGGTCTTCCGCCAGTGCATCGAGGGCCGTTACGACATGGTCCTCGCGATGTTCCACGATCAGGGTCACATCGCTGTCAAGACCTGGGGCTTTTCGGGCAACAGCGTCATCATCATGGGGCCACCGTACCTGCACATGTCGGTCGCGCATGGCACGGCTTACGACATTGTCGGAACCGGCAGAGCCGATGCAGCGATGATGCTGAGCGCGATGCGCACCTGCGGGCGTCTGGCCTCAGGCCAGGGTTTCGAACAAGCTTAGGGGGAAAGAACATGAACGCCAAAACCATGCCTGTCGCTGCGGGGTCGGAGCCGACTGCGGTCGATTACGCAGTCTATCACAGCCAGGCGATCTTCACTGCCGAACAGGAAAACATCTTTCGCGGACAGACCTGGTGCTACCTCGGCCTCGAAGCCGAGCTGGCCAACAGCGGCGATTTCCGTTCGACCCATGTCGGCAATACTCCGGTGGTGGTGACGCGGGCAACCGATGGCACCATCCATGCCTGGGTAAATCGCTGCGCCCACAAGGGCGCAACCGTGTGCCGCTCGCTGCGTGGTAACCAGGCCGACGGGGCGTTCGTCTGCGTCTATCACCAGTGGGCCTACGACGCGACCGGCGCGCTCGTCGGCGTGCCGTTCCGGCGCGGGCTGAAGGGCGTGGGCGGGTACCAGGCCGATTTCGATCCAGCCGAGCATTCGCTGGAAAGGCTGCGAGTGGAATCCTTTGCAGGCATGGTGTTCGGCACGTTCAGTCCGTCCATTGCCCCGCTTGAAGACTTTCTCGGTCCGTTGATGCGCAAGTATATTTCTCGCGTCTTCCAGCGTCCGGTCAAGGTGCTGGGTTATGCGCGACAGTTCATGGCCGGCAACTGGAAACTCTATTCGGAAAACAGCCGTGACAGCTATCACGGGGCACTGCTTCACCTGTTCTATCCGACCTTCGGCATATACCGTCAGAGCCAGGAAAGTGCAGGCGAGCTTTCGGAAGAAGGCTTCCACAACGTGTTCACGGTGTCGAAGCCCAAGGGCGATGTCGATTACGACTCGTTCGGTGACGAGGCCAACCGCGAGATGCAGGGTGAGGCCAAGTTGCAGGACGAGCGCCTGCTGGCATTCCGCCCGGAGATCGCTGATGATGTCGGACTGCACATCCAGTCGATCTTCCCGTCTGTCGTTGTCCAGCAGATCCAGAACACCCTCGCCACCAGGCAGATCGTGCCCCACGGGACCGACAGGACCGAGCTGG
Organism: Altererythrobacter litoralis; assembly: GCF_036324225.1. Classification (NCBI taxonomy): domain Bacteria; kingdom Pseudomonadati; phylum Pseudomonadota; class Alphaproteobacteria; order Sphingomonadales; family Erythrobacteraceae; genus Altererythrobacter; species Altererythrobacter litoralis. The sequence continues at coordinate 30,317 of NZ_JAZDQV010000012.1, read as the reverse complement.
TCTGGACCTATTTCGGTTACGCCGACGACGACGAGGAAACGACCCGCCACCGGCTGCGCAACCTTAATTTGGTTGGGCCATCCGGGCTGATCTCGATGGAAGACGGAGAAGCGGTGGAGCTGTGCCAGCAGGGGACGATCGGCGCCGAAGGCAAACGCAGCTTCGTCGAAATGGGCGGCGACGACGTGCGCCAGTATTACGCGCCGATGGGCATGGATGAAAATTCGGTGCGGGGGTTCTGGAAGGGCTATCTCGGGCTGATGGGCAATGCCCTGGCCGATCTCGCAGCGGAGGGCCGGGCATGAGCGCCACTTCCGAAAACGTTCAAGGTTCGATTGACGATTTCAACGCCGCCTATGGACTGTGCCTTGACGACGACCGGTTGGAGCAATGGCCCGACCTGTTCGTGGATGATTGCCTTTACCAGGTGATTGCGCGCGAAAATGTCGATAACGGCTTGCCGGCGGCGGTGATGTATTGCGACAGCAGGGCGATGCTGGTCGATCGGGTGGTCGCGCTGCGCAAGGCGAACGTGTTCCCCGAACATTTCAACCGCCACCTGATCGGGCGCGCGGTAATCACCGGCGTGGAAGGCGACGAGGTTTCGGCTGAAGCCAGCTACGTCGTGTTCCAGACCCGCAACGATGGTGAGACGCGCATCTACAATGCCGGCAAATATGTCGATCGGTTCGATCTTAGCGGTGGAACCGTTCGACTGAAAAGCCGGACCTGCATCTATGACACGCTGCGCATCGCCACGCTGTTGGCGACCCCGATCTGAGCCAATCCCTAATTTCCTGTTTTCCCCAGAAGGAGACTATCCATGAAGCTGTTCATTAGCCCTGGTGCCTGTTCGCTCGCTCCGCATATCGCCCTGCGCGAAACCGGCGCCACTTTCGATGCGGTGAAGGTCGATCTGGCGACCCGCAAGGTTGAGACCGGCGAGGACTTCCTAACCGTCAACCCGTCGGGCAAGGTTCCGGCGCTGACCCTCGACAGCGGCGAAACCCTGACCGAAAATCCCGCGATCCTGCTTTACATCGCCGACCAGAAGCCGGAAGCCGGCCTGGCGCCGCGCGACGGCACCATGGACCGGTACCGCCTGCTCAGCCGGCTGAGCTTCCTGGGTTCGGAGTTCCACAAGGCCTTCGTGCCCCTGTTTACGCCCGGCACCAGCGATGAAGCCAAGGCAGCCGCTACGACCGCAGTCAAGCATCACTTGGCCGCGCTCGATAAGGATCTTGCCGGCAAAGAGCACTATGTGGGCGCCGATTTTAGCGTGGCCGACATCTACCTGTTCGTGATGCTGGGCTGGCCTGCCCATGTCGGGATCGACATGAGCGCCTATCCCGCGCTGGGCGCCTATTGCAGTCGGATTGCGCAGCGGCCAGCGGTGGGGGCGGCGCTCAAGGCTGAAGGTCTCATCTGATCGAAGAGCGCGGGGCGGCGGCGATTGCCGTCGCCCACGTCGTTCTTCATTTGCAAATGCGTTTCAAATAGTGCAATGGATGAGGCTGCTGGCGACAGAGACGGCGATTCGGCGTCCAGGTCCAGCCGAATGCAAAATCATCGAGGCGGGAAAGGATCGGAGGACAGCATGGCAGACGCGACTTTGGACACGACCCGTCCGGAAATTGGCAAATCGCTGGTTGTCGGCGGAAGCTCGACCAATTACCACGACGTCGGCGAAGGCGACCCGGTGCTGCTGGTCCACGGATCGGGCCCCGGTGTGACAGCCTGGGCCAACTGGCGGCTGAATATGCCGATCCTCGCCGAGGATTTCCGGGTCATCGCGCCCGACATGTTCGGCTTCGGCTATTCGGACAGCAAGGGCCGGATCGAGGACAAGCAGGTCTGGGTCGATCAGCTCGCCGGCTTTCTCGACGGTCTGGGCATCGACAAGGTTTCGATCGTCGGCAATTCTTTCGGCGGCGGGATCACGCTGGCGTTCATGATCGCCCACCCCGATCGGGTGGAGCGCGCCGTTCTGATGGGACCTGCAGGGCTCAACTTTCCGATTACCCCTGCGCTCGACAAGGTCTGGGGCTATGAACCCTCGGTCGAAGCGATGCGCGAATCGCTCAAGTACCTTGCCTGGGATCACAGCCGCCTGACCGAGGATCTGATTCAGTCGCGCTATGTCGCCAGCGCCCGGCCCGAAGCACATGAACCCTATCATGCAACGTTCGGCGGCGCCGACCGCCAGGCCAACGTGGCGATGCTCGCCAGCCGCGAAGAAGACATCGCCGCGATTGAGCACGAAACCCTGATTTTGCACGGGATTGCCGATCAGGTGATCCCGCTGGATTCGACCGTGCGCCTCGCCACGTTGTTGAAGCGGGCCGACCTCCACCTTTTTGCCGAATGTGGCCACTGGGTCCAGATCGAGCGGATGGCGAGTTTCAATCGGACTGTCGCAGAGTTCTTTAAAAGTGGCCTCAAGGCCTGATCGGAGAGGAGTAAACGTCATGGCTCTAACAGGTGTCATTCGTCCTGGTTACGTGCAACTCAGGGTTCTCGACCTGGACGAAGCCATTTCCCATTATCGGGATCGGATTGGTTTGAATTTGGTCAATCGCGACGGCGACCGCGCCTTTTTCCAGGCGTTTGACGAATTCGATCGCCATAGCATCATCCTGCGCGAGGCCGATCATCCCGGCATGGACGTCATGGGCTTCAAGGTCGCCAAGGATTCAGATCTCGATCACTTCGCGGAACGCCTGCTCGATTTGGGTGTGCATGTCGATGTGGTCCCGGCTGGCGAAGATCCAGGGGTTGGCCGCAAGATCAGGTTCAATACGCCCACAGAGCATGTGTTCGAACTTTACGCCGAAATGGAACTTTCGGCCACCGGTCCGGCGACCAAGAACCCGGATGTTTGGGTGGTTGAGCCACGCGGGATGCGTGCCACCCGATTCGATCACTGCGCACTGAATGGCGTGGACATATCCGCATCCGCAAAAATCTTCGTCGATGCGCTGGATTTCTCGGTGACCGAGGAATTGGTCGATGAGGGCAGCGGCACCCGCCTAGGCATTTTCTTGAGCTGCAGCAACAAGGCGCATGACGTCGCCTTCCTCCACTATCCCGAAGACGGCAAGATCCACCATACGTCGTTCAATCTGGAATCGTGGCACGACGTCGGTCACGCAGCCGACATTATCAGCCGCTACGACATTTCGCTCGATATCGGGCCGACGCGTCACGGGATCACCCGCGGCCAGACGATCTACTTCTTCGATCCCTCGGGTAACCGCAACGAAACCTTCAGCGGCGGTTACATCTATTATCCCGACAATCCGCAGCGCATGTGGCAGGCAGAGAGCGCTGGCAAGGCGATCTTCTACTACGAAAAGGCGCTGAACGACCGCTTCATGACGGTGAACACCTGATCATGGACGGGGTGGTTTCGGTCCGGACGGTAGGCCACGAACTGGCGCTCAAGGCAGCGGCTGCCGCCGTTGCCACGGGTGCGGCGGCGGGCTGTCCGGTCGTTGCCGCGGTGGTCGGCGCCGGGGGAGATCTGGTCGCGTTCGTCCGCGCCAGCGGCTCCCCTTCGCCATCCGCAAAGATCGCGCAAGATAAGGCTTACAGCGCCGCCAGCTTCCGCGTCCCGACGCCGGATCTCTATGCGATGGTTTCCGGCAATCCGGCCCTGCGCGACGGAATCGTCGCGCAGCCGGGATTAGCAATGTTCGGCGGCGGCTTGCCGATCGAAATCGCCGGTGTATTCGTCGGTGCGATCGGTGTTTCCGGCGGGAGCGAAGCGATGGACGTCGAATACGCCAACGCCGGTCTCGCTGCGATCGGCGCAAGGCAATTCTGACGCACCATGGCCTCCGGCCAACTTAGGTATTATGCACCAATGACCTCAACTTCCTCCTCTCCGGTCACCGAAACTATCCTGAACTTCATTGACGGCTCCTATCGCAAAGGTAGCGAGGGTAAGTCGTTTCCCAACGTCAATCCGGCCACCGGCACCGCGATCGGGGTTGTGCACGAAGCAAGCCAGGCCGACGTCGCAGACGCCGTGGCTGCGGCCAAGGCAGCGCTTACCGGGCCATGGGGCAAGATGACCACAGCCGAGCGGGTCAAGCTGATCGCCGCCGTGGCGACCGAGATCGAACGCCGAGCGGATGATTTCCTGGCTGCCGAAGTGGCCGACACCGGCAAGCCGCGCCATGTCGCGTCCCATATCGACATTCCGCGCGGGGCCGCCAACTTCCGCATGTTCGCGGATGTCGTCTCGACAATGCCGGGCGAAAGCTTCAACACATCGACCCCCGATGGCGGCCAGGCGCTCAACTATACCGTGCGCAAGCCCAAGGGTGTGGTCGCGGTGGTCTGCCCGTGGAACTTCCCGCTGCTGCTGATGACCTGGAAGGTTGGCCCGGCGCTGGCCTGCGGCAATACCGTGGTGGTCAAGCCGTCCGAGGAAACGCCTCGGACTGCTGCCCTGCTGGGTGAAGTAATGAACGCGGTGGGCATGCCCAAGGGTGTCTACAACGTCGTCCACGGATTCGGTCCGGGTTCGGCCGGCGAATTCCTCACGTCCAACCCCGATGTCGATGCCATCACCTTCACCGGCGAGACCGGCACCGGACAGGCGATCATGCAGAAGGCCGCGATCGGCGTTCGCGACATTTCGTTCGAACTCGGTGGCAAGAACCCGGCGATTGTGTTCGCCGATGCCGACCTCGACAAGGCGGTCGAGGGTCTGTCGCGCTCGGTCTTCCTGAACACCGGGCAGGTCTGCCTCGGAACCGAGCGGGTCTATGTCGAACGACCGATCTTCGACGCCTTCGTGGCGCGGATGGCGGCGGCGGCGCAGGGCTTCAAGCCGGGCGTGACCGGTGATCGCGCCTATCTCGGCCCGCTGATCAGCGCCGAGCACCGCGAGAAAGTGCTGGGTTACTATCGCCGTGCGGTCGAGGACGGGGCCACCGTGGTCACCGGCGGCGGCGTTCCCGAAATCTCGGGCGCGGAAGCCGGTGGGTTCTTCGTGGAACCGACGCTGTGGATCGACGTCGCCCACGGCGATACCGTGATGCGCGAGGAAATCTTCGGACCGTGCTGCGGTATCGTGCCGTTCGACAGCGAGGACGAGGTGATCGCACTTGCAAACGATACGGTTTACGGCCTGTGCGCCTCGATCTGGACCGAAAACATGTCCCGCGGACACCGCGTGGCGGCGGCGATGGACGTGGGGGTGTGCTGGGTCAATTCCTGGTTCCTGCGCGATCTGCGCACGGCTTTCGGCGGGTCCGGCCATTCCGGCATCGGCCGGGAAGGCGGGGTGCACAGCCTCGAATTCTACACCGAGATCACCAACATTTGCGTGAAGCTGTAAGACGATGACAATTGACTCCAAGACTATCGAACAAGCGGCCTTGGCCCTGCGCGGCGCGGCCGAAACGGGGAAGCCTGTCAGCCCGATCCGCGACCTGATTTCGGCTGGTGGCGTCGAAGCCGCCTATGCCGTGCAGGAAGCCAACACCAAGCACTACCTCGCCAATGGACGGCGCCTGGTCGGCCGCAAGATCGGGTTGACCTCGATCGCGGTCCAGCGCCAGCTTGGGGTGGATCAGCCCGACTATGGGATGCTGTTCGCTGACATGGACGTGCCGGAAGGCATCCCGGTGTCGCTCGACCAGGTGATCCAGCCCAAGGTTGAGGCCGAGATTGCGATCGTCGTTGGGCGGGATTTGCCCCACCCCGACATGACGACCGCCGAAATGATTCGCGCGGTCGAATATGTCGTTCCGGCAATCGAGATCGTCGACAGCCGCGTCGCAAACTGGGACATCAAGATCTGGGACACGATCGCCGATAATGCCTCGAGCGGGCTGTTCGTGCTCGGCGCGGTGCCGCGCAAGCTCGACGGGCTCGATCTGCGCAGCTGCGGCATGGTCATGGAAGCCAAGGGTGAGCCGATTTCGGTCGGTGCCGGGATCGCCTGTCTGGGCAGCCCGATCACCGCCTCGCTGTGGCTGGCGCGGGTGATGGCCAAAGCGGGGCGTCCGTTACTCGAAGGCGATGTAATCCTGTCGGGCGCGCTCGGGCCGATGGCCGGGGTTGCGCGCGGCGATGTGATCGAAGCCCGGATCAACGGAATCGGAACGGTCCGCGCCGCGTTCGCCGCTGACTGAATTTAAATTGGAGGCTGGTCAAATGGCCAAGATGAAGTGCGCAATTATCGGCTCCGGCAATATCGGGACCGACCTGATGATCAAGCTGCTCAAGGGTTCGGATACACTGGAGCTAGCGGCGGTTGTCGGAATCGATCCGGCCTCCGAAGGGCTGGCGATGGCCAGCGAACGCGGCGTCCCGACGACCCACGAAGGAATCGAGGGCCTGTGCCGGATGCCGCAATATGCCGATATCGGCATCGCCTTCGATGCGACCTCGGCCTATGCGCACAAGGCGCACGACGAAATCCTCGCCCGTGACGGCAAGCTGATGGTCGACCTTACCCCGGCCGCGATCGGCCCGGCGACCATTCCCCCGGTCAACCCGGCGGTCGATGCCGCGGTGCGCAACATCAACATGGTGACCTGTGGTGGGCAGGCGACGATCCCGATCGTCGCGGCGGTCTCGCAGGTCGCCAAGGTGCACTACGCCGAAATCGTCGCGTCGGTTTCGTCGCGCTCCGCCGGTCCCGGCACCCGTGCCAACATTGATGAGTTCACCCGCACAACGGCGCGGGCGATCGAAACTGTCGGCGGCGCGGCCAAGGGCCGGGCTGTGATCATCCTTAATCCCGCCGAACCGCCGATGATCATGCGTGATACGATCTTCACGCTGTCGGAAATGGTCGATGAGGACAAGGTGCGCGATTCGGTCCTGGCTATGATTGCAAGGGTGCAGTCGTACGTGCCGGGCTACCGGCTCAAGCAGGAAGTACAGTTCGAACGCTTCGGTTCGAACCGGCCGCTCAATATCCCCGGCTACGGTGAATTCGAAGGACTCAAGACCAGCGTGTTCCTCGAGGTCGAGGGCGCGGGCGATTATCTGCCCAACTATTCCGGCAACCTCGACATCATGACCGCTGCCGCCAAGGCGGCAGGCGAGAGCCTGGCCAAGACTCATATGGAAAAGACTGCAGCATGACCTTTGATCCAACATCTGATCGGCTCTACATCCAGGACGTGACCTTGCGCGACGGGATGCACGCCATCCTGCATATGTATGGCACCGACAGCGTCCGCACGATCGCTAAGGCGCTTGACGAGGCAGGGGTGGATGCGATCGAGGTCTCGCACGGCGATGGCCTGAACGGTTCGACCTTCAATTACGGATTTGGCGCCCATACCGACTGGGACTGGATCGAGGCTGCCGCCGACGTAATCAAGAACGCGGTGCTGACAACGCTTCTGGTGCCCGGTATCGGCACCGCCGAAGAACTCAAGCGGGCCTATTCGATGGGAGTGCGCTCGGTCAGGGTCGCGACCCACTGCACCGAGGCCGACGTCGGCAAGCAGCACATCGGCATCGCGCGCGATCTGGGCATGGACGTATCGGGCTTCCTGATGATGAGCCACATGATCGAGCCCGAGGCGCTCGCCCAGCAGGCGCTGCTGATGGAAAGCTATGGCGCGCATTGCGTCTATGTCACCGACAGCGGCGGGGCGCTCGACATGGATGGCGTGATTGCACGTCTCCAAGCCTATGACCGGGTGCTCAAACCTGAAACCCAACGCGGCATCCACGCGCACCACAACCTGTCGCTGGGCGTGGCCAACTCGATCGTCGCCGCTCAGGCCGGCGCGGTGCGGATCGACGCCAGCCTTGCCGGGATGGGCGCGGGCGCCGGCAACGCGCCGCTCGAGGTGTTCATCGCCGCGGCCAACCGCAAGGGCTGGAAGCACGGCTGCGACGTGATGGCGCTGATGGACGCGGCGGACGACATCATACGCCCGCTTCAGGACCGTCCGGTGAGGGTCGATCGCGAGACGCTCAGCCTGGGCTATGCAGGCGTCTATTCAAGCTTCCTGCGCCATGCGGAAAAGGCAGCGGAACAGTACGGAATCGATACCCGCGAGATCCTCGTCGAATTGGGCAACCGCCGGATGGTCGGAGGCCAGGAAGACATGATCATCGACGTTGCACTTGATCTGATCAAAGCCAAGGCGAACTGAGATGGACAGGCTTGCACGCTACGCCGAAACCCTCGACACCGCTGCTCGCGAGGCGAATGCTACGCCGCAGATCACGCCTGTAAATACGGAGTTCTCCGTTACCGAGGCGTACCAGGTGCAGAAGCTCTCGGTCGATCGACGCCTGTCGCGCGGCGAGCGACGCATCGGCGTGAAGATGGGGCTGACCAGCCGGGCCAAGATGCAGCAGGTCGGTGTCGATGAGGTGGCTTGGGGGCGGCTGACCGATGCCATGCTGATCGAGGAGGGCTCGGCCATGTCGCGCGCTCGCTACGTCCATCCCCGGGTTGAACCCGAAGTGGCTTTCCTGATGAAGGCACCTCTGGTCGGCAAGGTGACGGCCGCCGCAGCACTGGCGGCGGTCGAGGCGATCGCCCCTGCAATGGAGATCATCGACAGCCGATACGAGAATTTCAAGTTCGCGCTGGAAGACGTGATCGCCGACAACACTTCCTCGTCGGGGCTGGTGATCGGATCCTGGCACGATCCCCGGATCGATTTTTCGAATCTGGGCGTGATCCTCGAAATCGATGGCGAAGTGGTACAGGTCGGGTCGACCGCGGCGATCCTTGGCCACCCCATCCGTTCGTTGGTTGCTGCGGCCCGGCTGGTTGCCGAAGCGGGCGAACAGATCAACGCCGGTGACATCGTCATGGCGGGGGGCATTACCGCAGCGCCCAACCTGGCACCGGGTCAGACTGTGCGGACGACAGTGCAGAATCTCGGCGCGGTCATGTTCCAGGTGGAAGACTGACATGCCGATCATTGAGGTCAACCTGCTCGAAGGGCGTCCGCCCGAAGCCAAGGAACGACTGATCCAGGCGCTGACCGACGCGGCCATCGACGCGATTGGAGCGCCGCGGGAATCGGTTCGGGTAATCCTGCGTGAAATGGCGCCGGCCCATTTCGCGGTAGGCGGGCAGAGTCTTGCAGCCAAGGCCGCCGGTGCGAAGCAAGTCAAGGTCGAAGAAGATTGGTCGGATGACAGCTGATTCACATCAAATCACATTGGTCGGTGGCGGACAGTTCCCTTGCCGGGGGGATGAACGCGTACTGACCGCGATGGAACGTAGAGGGGCTGACCACATAAGCATTGGATGTCGCGGTGGTGGTTGCGGAGTTTGCCGAGTTCGCGTCGTCGAAGGCAAGTACCGGACAGGGAAGATGAGCGCCGCCAAAGTTTCCGCGGCAGACCTGCGCCAAGGCTATGCGCTCGCCTGTCGGCTCTACCCATTGGATAACCTACTGATCGAAGTTTCATGAATTGAAGGGAGAATTGTGATGGCTACGCAGTTGAAGAGTGCAGACAACGAATACGGAATCAAGTCCGAGTACGGCCACTATATCGGCGGCGAATGGGTCGCCGGGGACAGCGGCAAGACCATCGATCTGCTCAACCCCTCGACGGGCAAGGTGCTGACCAAGATTCAGGCCGGCAACGCTAAGGACATCGAGCGGGCAATCGCCGCCGCCAAGGCGGCGTTTCCCAAATGGTCGCAGAGTCTGCCGAACGAGCGTCAGGACATCCTGATCGAAATCGCACGCCGCCTGAAGGCGCGTCATTCGCACTACGCAACGCTCGAAACGCTCAACAACGGCAAGCCGATGCGCGAATCGATGTTCTTCGACATGCCGCAGGCAATTGGCCAGTTCGAACTGTTCGCTGGTGCAGCTTATGGCCTGCATGGCCAGACGCTCGATTATCCCGACGCGATCGGCATCGTCCACCGCGAACCGCTCGGCGTCTGCGCGCAGATTATCCCATGGAACGTGCCGATGTTGATGATGGCGTGCAAGATCGCGCCCGCGCTGGCCTCGGGCAACACTGTCGTTCTGAAGCCGGCCGAAACGGTCTGCCTTTCGGTGATTGAATTCTTCGTGGAAATGGCTGATCTGCTGCCGCCGGGTGTGATCAACGTCGTCACCGGCTATGGCGCGGACGTGGGCGAGGCGCTGGTCACCAGCCCCGATGTCGCCAAGGTCGCCTTCACCGGGTCAGTAGCGACTGCGCGCCGGATCATCCAGTACGCCTCGGCCAACATCATCCCGCAGACGCTCGAACTCGGCGGCAAGTCTGCACATATCGTTTGCGGCGATGCCGACATCGACGCGGCGGTGGAAAGCGCGACCATGTCGACCGTCCTCAACAAGGGCGAAGTGTGCCTGGCCGGTTCGCGCCTGTTCCTGCACGAGTCGATCCAGGACGAGTTCCTGGCCAAGTTCAAGACCGCGCTGGAAGGGATCCGACAGGGGGATCCGCTCGACATGGCGACCCAGCTGGGTGCCCAGGCATCGAAGATGCAATTCGACAAGGTTGAAAGCTACCTGCGCCTGGCCACCGAGGAAGGGGCCGAGGTCCTGACCGGCGGCAGCCGCTCGGATGCCGCAGATCTGGCCGATGGCAATTTTATCAAGCCGACCGTGTTCACCAACGTCAACAACTCCATGCGGATCGCGCAGGAAGAGATCTTCGGACCGGTCACCAGCGTCATCACCTGGAGCGACGAAGACGACATGATGAAGCAGGCCAACAATACAACTTACGGCCTCGCTGGCGGCGTCTGGACCAAGGACATCGCCCGAGCCCACCGGATTGCGCGCAAGCTCGAAACTGGCACGGTCTGGATCAATCGCTACTACAACCTGAAGGCCAACATGCCGCTGGGCGGTTACAAGCAAAGCGGCTTCGGGCGTGAATTCAGCCATGAAGTGCTGAATCACTACACCCAGACCAAGTCGGTGGTGGTCAACCTCCAGGAAGGTCGCACCGGAATGTTCGATCAGTGATCGGCAAGCAACGATCATTGGGAGAAACGATGTGACTGCAAGACTCGAAGGACAGGTGGCGCTGCTGACCGGCGGCGCCACCGGGATCGGCGCGGCGGTCGTCGCCCGCTATCTCGAAGAAGGTGCAAAGGTAGGCGTCCTGGTCAGAGACGCCGACCAAGCTGACATGGTGCGCATGCGGCATGGCAAAGAAATAGTCGTGGTTGAGGGTGATGTCCGCAACTATTCCGACAACCAGAACGCGATTGCGGCGACCGTGGCTACCTTCGGCAAGCTCGACGTGTTTGTCGGCAATGTCGGCATCTGGGATTTTATGACCCCGCTGGCGGACATGGATCCGGACAAGCTCTCCGAAACGCTGGACGAGATTTTTGGGGTCAACGTCAAGGGCTACTTCTTCGGTGCCCGCGCTGCAATCCCGGAACTCAGGAAGACCAAGGGCAGCATCATTTTCACGGCCTCGACCTCGAGCTTCTATACCGGCGGCGGTGGCACGCCCTATGTGGCATCGAAGCACGCGGTCATTGGTCTGATCCGCCAGCTGGCATGGGAACTTACCCCCGATGTCAGGGTCAACGGCGTGGCTCCGGGCGGCACCAGGACACCCCTGGGCGGCACCAAGGCGGGCGGAACGGCCGATGTCCACCTGGAGGACATGGAAGGCCTCGACGCGATGATTGCCGGGATGACGCCGCTCGCGCGGATCGCTGAACCGGATGATCACACAGGGCTCTATGCCTTGCTAGCCTCGCGTCGGGACTCGGCCTACATGACAGGAACGGTTTTGCTCAGCGATGGTGGCATCGGCATTGGCAAGCGTCCCGAAGGCTGAAGCGGCTTAAATCTCTCCACCCTTGGCGGCTGCTCGCTTCGTCGAGCGCCCGTCTTTTTTTTACGTGCGATTGCTGCGATCGAGAAAGCGGTCAGCCGAAATGACCGAACGTGAGATGCCGGCGGCGAGCAATTGCGCTTCGGCAAGGTCGATCATCGCCGGTGGGCCACACAGATAGGCTTCGTGCGCCGCGAGATCTGCCACGCTCGCAATCTGCTCGGTGATCAGCCCACGCGCTCCTGCCCAGTCGCTGTCTGGCTCTTCATCCGACAAGGCCGGGACGAATTCGAAAGGGGCCATCCAGCGTTGACGAAGGGCCGCAATTTTGTCGAGGGCATAGAGATTGGACTGACGGCGCGCACCGTACAGCAGGTGCACCGCCCGGTCTGCGCCCCGGTCAAGCGCCTGCTCCAGAATCGAGATTATCGGCGCTAGACCACTACCCCCTGCGATGCAAAGAATGGGGGCAGTGCTGTCCTTGAGGGCGAATTGCCCATAGGGGGCGGTAACCTTCAGCTCCATTCCGGTGCGATCGGTGCAGAACAGCCAGTCGGTAAATGCGCCGCCCGGAACGTGCCGGATGTGAAAATGCAGTTGCTGGGTGGGTTCGCCAGCCGTCGCGAAGGCGAATGAATAACTGCGTGCACCTTCGATGCCGGGAGCGGTCAGATCAGCGTATTGTCCGGGAGTGAAGGCCAATGGCCGATCCAGTTCGATAGTCAGCCCGATGATATCCTCGCACAGCCGTTGTGCAGCGACGATGGTGCCGCGATATGTAGCAATGGCGATCCCTTGCGAGAGTGGCGCATCAACCGCGATTGTGAGATCCGAGCGCGGAATGGCCTGGCAGGCGAGGCGAAAGCCGCTGCGCAGTTCGTCGCCCTCAAGTGCAAGGGCCGACGGGCTCAATTCGCCGATCTTGCCAGACACGAGCTTGAACTTGCAGGTACCGCACGAGCCAACCTTGCAATCGTGCGGCATGGCCAAACCCGCGTCCAGCATCGCTTCAAGAAGTGTCTTGCCCGCCGGTATGTCTAGCGTGGTCGGCGATCCTTCCACGGTTACGGTGTTCATCTTGGATTTGCGCAGGAAAGAAAACATTGTCGGGTTTGTCCGAAATGGGCGGGCGGAATCCGCAGTTGCGGATTGTCGCCCGAATGAGGGTGGACGATTGGCCTGGCGTTCAAGTGCTGGCCAGCCACCGCGGCCAGCCGGCACGGGCATTTGCCTGGTCGGCCAACGCACGTTCCCCGGCATTGGCGAAGCGTTCGTCCCAGTCCTTCAGCCGCGGTTGCGCGATGAAGCGGAACCAGACCGGCGGGATCAGTCCGGCGGCGAAGCACAGGAACAGTGAGGGCATCTGCGGTGCCTGCGGTTCGGGCTTCAGCGCATAGAAGGGGATATGCCCGTCAAGGTGATGGTTGATGTGGTTTGTGATTTCCGCACCGATCGGCCGGACGATCGCTCCGAGATGGTTCCAGGCGTGATGGAGCTCGATCGGCGCCCCTTCGACCCGGATCAGGCCATAGTGCTGGAAATAATTGAACCCTTCCACGAACATCTTTGCCAAAAGCATGGCACCGATGGCAGTCAACGCAGCGGCAAGCCCCGCCGTCAGACCCACATAGGCGACAATGCCGCCCGAAAGCAGCGGAAACAACCACATCACATTCCGCCAACCGAGCCGAGGATGGCCCAGCTTGCCGAGGATTTCGACCGTCTTCTCCCATGAGTCCTTGTAAGAACCCCAGGTCGCCTGGAACACGAAGCTGTAGATGGTCTGCCCGCGCCGAGGGGTATCGCTATCCTTTGCCGTGTCGAGATGTACGTGGTGGGTGACGATATGGGCGATATCGCGATTGGGGTCGCCGTAGAATGCGCTCAGACACTTGGCGACATAGCGGGGGAACCAGTGGCGGCGGTGCATCAGCTCGTGCGCTACCGGCAGGGTCGGCACCGCCGAGAGCCAGCCCAGGCTGAGCAGCGATCCGGCCAGTTGCCAGCTTGAATTGTCGGCGCCGGTGATCGGGTTGATCGCGGTCGCAACCGATCGGGCAAAGGCCCAGACGAGCAGGATCATCAGGGGCAGTTGCAGGTACATCGCGATGTCACCGAGCATGGCGGCGCCCTTCGCGCGGACTTTGTGATCGGGCGGCAGCAGCAGGTCCAGAGCCATTAGAACCGGGAATGTAGCCGCGCCCAGCCAGACGTAGCTACCGCCGAGCATGAATCCGATAACGCCCGCCAAGGTCATGACTGGGATGAGAAAATAGCGTAGTCCGTCCATCGGATTTCTTCCGAGTTATTTTGCTCTGGCCTTGACCGTCGAGGCAAGGGTGAGGGCGGCGGCGGACCGCCGCCCTCGGGGGTGGTAAGTGTCAGTACTGATAGGCGAGCTTGAGGAACCATTCGCGCGGACGCGAGAAGCTTGCGGTGGCGGCGCCGCCGATGTCGAGATCGACGTACCCGCCTTGGATGTATCGTTTATCGGTCAAGTTGGTGACGCCGCCAGTCACGGTGAAGTGTTCGCTTTTGTCAGTGAACGACGCGCTCGCACCGAACACGCTATATGCTGGCTGAAACAATTGCGGGCTATTTACCGCATCCTTGAAGGTGCCGCTTTGATGGAACCAGTCACCACGAAGCGTCAGTTTGCCGGCTTGCCCTTCATAGACATCCGCATTGATAGCTGCCGAAGCTGTCCACTCGGGTACGAAAGCAAATTTCGAATCCGTGGTGACGGGGGCGGCTGCTAAGTCGATGTCGGTGTAATAGGCATCCAGATAACCTACACCAAAGGTCAACTGAACCTGATCGATTGGAGCCGCTTCGCCCTCGACCTCAAATCCCTTGATCCGGCCGGTGCCCGCATTTCGTACCTTCGGTGCGATTCCCTCATTAACAACGATCTGCATATCGGAATAATCGGAGAGGAACGCAGCCAGGTTAAGGCGAAGCCGCCGGTCGAAGAACTCGTTCTTGAGGCCGATTTCGTAGGATTCAACGAATTCCGGCGTGAACGAGGGGGTCGCGATTTCCGCCGGGAAGATGCGTTGGCTGAACCCGCCGTTCTTGAACCCCTTCGAATACGAAGCATAAATCAGTGTATCGTCGGTGATCTTGTAGTCCGCCGAAATCGCCGGGGTCCATTCCTTCGCCTTTGCCTGGACCTGGACAGCCGGCATCGTGTGGTTGCCTCCGGGGTTGGTTGCCGAAGGCTCGCACCCGCCTGGAAGCGGGAAGCCGGCAAAGGCTTCGAACCCCGGAACTCCTGGTGGGATCACGCCCGGCACGGCCTGCCCGACGAGGCACTGGCTGAAGGCAATGAAAGCGCCATCGGGATAAAGCGAAGAAAGCACCGGATCGAACCGCGACCGATCATTGTAAATGACCTGTAGCGACGGATCGAACCGCTTGGTTTCGTTGGTGTAACGAATGCCTGGCGTGATTGAGAACCGGTCGGTTACTTTGAATGTCGCTTGCAAGTAGGAAGCGTAACTGTCGTTGTCGATCTCACCCCCGGAGAAGAACTGGGCGAACCCGAATTCGAGCGGCTCTTTGTCAATGCCCTTTTCTTTCAAATAATAAGCGCCCAAAACAAAATTCACGCGATCATCCAATATGCTGCCAGTCAGCTGCAACTCCTGTGATGCCTGCCAAAGATCAATATTGTTGGTAAGTTGGAGAACATCGTGCGGGGTGCCATCGAAATCGTATTCGAAGACAGACTTCTGATCGCGGTAAGAGCTGATCGACTTCAGGCTGATGTCGCCGAAGTCATAGTCCAGGGTCAGGTTGACCCCCCACAGATCGAAGTCCGAACGGTTGTTGCCGCCAGCCCAGGTGGTGTCGGGATCGCCTGTGATCCAGCGCGTGCTGGCGCAATCCGGGTTGCTGGTCGGCGCTAGTGTACCAGGTATCGGACCGGTGGGCCCGAACCCGCCCCAAGCCGCGCCGCAGGCGCCCGTAGCGGCTCCGGCCGCAGAGATCTTGTTCCAAAAATACATCGAGCTCGGCGCGGCGATCAGACGATTGGAACCGCCCGGCGGCGCACTGTTCGGAATTTCGACAAAGCGCAGCGGGACGGCCTGGTCCTGCAGTTCGATCAATGAGATAGCCGTTTGTTCCTCGCGGCGGATGTTGACGTCACCGCTCAGGTTGACGGTCAGCTTGTCCGTCGGCTCCCACTTGAACGCAAGCCGGGCACCGAAGCTGTCTTTGTTGCCCTGGCGTCCGCCGTCGAACAAACGCTTCTGGTAGCCGTCGCGGGTTTCATAGGACGCGACGGCCCGCATTGCGAGATTGTTGCTAAGGGGCACGTTGACCATGCCTTTGAAGTCGGCGCGGTTGAACCGGCCGGTCGCCGCTTCGAGCTTCATGTCGAAATCGTACTGCGGTTCGACGGAATTGACGACGATCGCGCCGCCGATGGTGTTCTTGCCGAACAGTGTGCCCTGCGGCCCGCGCAGGACCTGGACGCTCGAAATGTCGGCCATGTCGAGCAGCGCGCCAACCGAGCGGGCGACATAGACGCCATCGACATAGACGCCCACGCCCGGGTCGACGGTGATATTGAAATCGGTCTGGCCCACGCCGCGGATGAACGAGGTGATCGAGGCGCTCGAACCCGAAATGTTGGCGACCGGCGAGATGTTCACGTTCGGCGCGAATTTTGCGACTTCGGCCACGTTGGTGATCTGGCGTTCCTCGAGCATTCCGCCGGTCAACGCGGTGATCGCGACCGGCGTTTCCTGCAGGTTCTCGTCCCGCTTGCGCGCAGTCACGATGATTACATCTAGACCGCCGGTCTGTTGCTCCTCAGCCTGAGGCTCACTTGTTGCGGCGTCCTGCGCATGCGCCGCCATCGGTGCGAGCCCGATTGATCCGACGATCGCCGAGGCGCTGGCGCGCAGGACGACCTTCCTGAAATTGATCGATTGCTTTGTCATTGGCATCATCCTCCCTATTGTTGATGTATTTTTATTTATAAGCGTGGATAGACTAAACGTAGATGTTGAGGTTCTTGCTCAGCAGCACGTTGTGCTTGAGGATCGCACGGCGTTTGACCAGTTGAAAGCTGTTGCCGACCTGGCGCCAGATATCGATACGGTTGCCGATCAGCGAATCCTCGTCGCGTTCGTTGCGATTGCGATAGGCATAGAAGTTCGAATAGACCCGGAACTCGTCGGCGTTTTCGGTAAGCTCCACCTCGACGTTGGTGATGATATGGGTGTAGCGCGTCGCCGGATCCTCCGACCAGGCCGTTCCGGTCTCGAGCCGCGAAAGCCGCTTGAGGATTTCGGGCTTGCTGTCGTTGTAATAGGCCATCCGGGTCAGGTCGGTCACCTGATCGGTCTTGTCCCGGCGGTAGCGGGTTTCGATTCCCGGCATGTGGTAATGCAGGTCTTCCGCCAGCATCTCTGCCCAGTCGGCATAGTTCTCGGTGTCGAGCAGGCGCGCTTCGCGATAAAGCGTCTGGGCCAGCGCGTGGGTCAGTTCGAGCGATGCGGCAGTGCCTTGGCGTGTGCGCTCGAGGGTTGCGGTGTCGGTCATGGTTGTGATTCCTCTCAGAGCGCGAACAGGCCGGGCAGGTCGCGGGTTTCGGCCACGTTGCCAAGCCGCGGTTCGGGGCGTGTCGGCATCTTACTGAAATCGTCATGGGTCATCATGTCGAGCCAGCGCTGGTAGAAGCCGCGCTGGTTGGCGTCGTTGTACTGGCCGCGATAGACGATGCCCGGCAGGGTATCATGTTCGATCTGGCGGCCGATGCCGCAGCGATAGTGCAGGCGCTCGTGCCTGGTGACGACTCCGCGGTTGACGGTGGTGCAGTTTTCCCAGTTCTCCCCGTCATCCATCTCGAAGGTGCCACCGGGGCCGAAGGTCTGCATGACGCCCTTGGTGACTTCTTCCTTGATGTCATCAGGCATGTTCTTGTTGACGATCACCCAGGTCTTCAATTCGAACTGCATCGGTCCCTTGGGCTGCCATTGGCGGAAGGTGGAGATGCCGGGCAGGAACGAGACATTGGGGAAGATTGAGGCCGAGGCGACCGAGCCGAAGATCTTGGAGCGCATCTCGCCCAGGCGTTCTGCCATCTTGGGGCGGATCTTGTTGTAATAGTCCATGACCTTTGGACGGCCGAGCAGGACGAGATCGCCAACGCCCTCGGTGCCGAATTCCCAGCCGTGACCGTTCACGCTGGCATGATAGGAGTTTTCCATGTCGATCGGCGGGAAGGGCATGCCGTCGTTCATCGAACGGCAGCCGGAATCGTGCGTCCAGCCGGCGTGGTAAGCATCGCCGATGAAGTTCTCGACCCCGAACTTCCAGTTCGCGCTCATCACCGATTTGATGCAGCCGCCAATGAATTCGGTGCCACCTTCCTCGTTGTCGAGGATCATGTCGAGATACCAGCGGAAATCGCCCAACCATGCCTCCAGGCTCGGCGCATCGCCGTTGAAGGTGGCGAACACCAGGCCCTTGTAGCTGCTGACCTTGGCGACGTTCTTGAGGCCATGGTTCTTGAAGTCGATATCGCCATCGTCGTAGCAATATTCCTCGTGCATGCCTTTGAGGTCGCCTGCGGTGTCAAAGGCCCAGCCGTGGTAATTGCAGACGAACCGACGAGTGTTGCCGGCATCGGCGAAGCAGACCTTGTTGCCGCGGTGCGGGCAGGAATTGAGCATGACCCGGATCGAACCATCGGCCTGACGCGCGACGATCACCGCGTCTTCGCCCATATGGGTGGTCAGGAAATCTCCGGCCTTGGGGATCTGGCTTTCGTGGGCGACGAACAGCCACGACCGGGCGAAGATCCGGTAAAGCTCTTCCTCATAAATATCGGCGTCGGAAAAGATCCGCCGGTCGAGCCAGCCTTCCTTGAGGTCCATGTAGCGTGAATAATCCGGCTCGCGGCCGATCCGTTCGAAGCGCATGATTTAACTCTCCCAATTGTGATGTTTGAAATTGCAGTTCAGAAGAAGGCGTTGAGATTGCTGTCGGGCAGCACGGAATGGTCGAGCACGATGTCGCGCGCCACGAGCAGCCAGGCCTGGCCTTCGCCGCGCCACAGGTCGGTGCGCGCGGCGGTGAGCACGCGGGTGGTGCCGTCGATCCGGTTGCGGTGCATGATCAGCACCGAATGGACCCGCACCTCGTTCTCCGCAGGTCTGGCCACTACCTCGACGTTGGAGATGGCGCGGCGAATGAAGTTGGGCGGGTCTTCGGCCCAAACGAAGCCGGATTTCAAGCGATCCACCCGCAGCTTGAGACGGCCAAGATCCTCGTTGAAGATCACGCCCGGGCCGACCGGCAAGGGGGGCGAACGATCCGCACGAAACCGGCGGCTCTTCAATTCCATGCGATAGCAGATGTCTTCGTCCAGCATGGCCAGCCAGCCGTCGAAGTCTTCATTGTCGAGCAGCCGCGCCTCGCAGTGGAGCGCCTGGGTGACTGCGACGATTACCTCGACCGGGGGAGGGGACAGGGGCCGGTCAAGCATGTTCGGCCTCCTGCGCTGTCAGCGAGTTGATGTTGTAGGTGGGCACCTCGGCCCAGTTTTCCGCCATCATGTGCTCTTGCCAGCGGCGGTAGAAATAACGCTGGTTGTGTTCGCTCACCAGGCCGGCGGCGATGTCGCCCGGAAAGCCTTCGCGTTTCCCGGAACGCCCCAGGGCCATATTGGTATAGACATCCATCTGCGCCGTGCGCCAGCCGCGCGATTGTTCAGTGCAGGCGGCAAGGTTGTCGCCGTCGTCGTTGTCGAACAGTCCGGCCAGGCCGAAGGTCAGGCACTGGTTCTCGAGGATTTGTGTCTTGACCGCCTCGGGCATGTCGTTTTCGGCCATGGCCCAGGTCCACTGCTCGATCTGCCCGGGGCCCTTGGGATGATAGACCCGAAACCAGTTGAGGCCGGGCAGCAGTTGCAGGTTGGGGAAGATGGTAATGTTGACCTGCGCACCCCAGACCTGCTTACCACGCACCTCGCCCAAGCGGTCGATCACCGTCTGGCGGTTGGCTTCCAGGTATTCGAGGATCGGTTTGGGATCGGGATAGAAGGCGTAGCCCGAAACACCGTCGAGCGCGCTCAGCACCATGTGGCCGTTCATTCCGGCTACTGAGAGCCCGCCATCAAGATCGACGCCCGAATTGCCGACGCTGAGCCCCGTGAGGTCCATGGACTGCACGGCTGACATCGCGCCGGCATGGGCCCAGCCAAGGTGATAGCCATCGCCGCAGACGTTCTCGACCGGCAGCTTCCAGTTGGTGCCTAGCACCATCTTCTGGGTTTCGCCGAGCAGCGCTGATCCGCCCGGCATGGCATCCAGCCAGACATCGAGGAAAAACTTTGCGTCGCCTAGATAGTCTTCGAGGCTGGGCGAATTTGCGTCCCAGCAGCCGAAGACAAGACCCTTGTATTCGGACACTTTAGTCACGGGAACCAGCCCGAACTTGCTGCGGTCTAGCTCACCAAAATAGGCCTCGTTTTCCAGCGGAACCCCGGCGAGCGCCCCATCGGGGGCGAACGACCAGCCGTGGTAGTTGCAGGTAAACGCCCTGGCGTTGCCGCGGTCGGCGCGGCAGACGCGGTTCCCGCGGTGGGTGCAACTGTTCAGGAACGCCTTGATCGACCCGTCCTTCTGGCGAATGACGATGACATCGTCTTCGCCCATGAACGTGCGGAAATAATCGCCTGGTTTGGGAATCTGGCTTGTATGGACTAGAAACAGCCAGCAGCGTCCAAAGATCCGTTCCAGTTCTTGCCGGTAGATTTCCTCGTTCGCGTAAATCAACCGTGATTGCCGACCGGTGCCGGTATCGACAAGACTGGCGATGTCCAAAGCCATGCAAACTGCTCCCATTAGTGCCGCCCGAGTCCCTTGCTCCCGGTGCCTACGCTGAACCCAAAGCACATTTCGTGCCAAGTGTCAAAAGGGTTGAAATTGCAGGATTCCGTAGTAATCCAATCACAAATGATTGAGAAAAATTTACGTATATGTCAAAAATGCTGCGATCAGGACTCGAAAAATGTGACAGATATGGCAAATTGCGGTGATGAAAGCACTGCCGGACTTTACCGACCTAGCTAGCAAGCTCCAGTTCTCACCCGAGATGGGCCGCATCTGGCGCGATGGCGAGCGTTGCGTCTTGCTAAGCAATTCTGCCCTTGCCGGGCTTCGGGGACACATGGTTTCCCAGTTAGGACTGGACGCGGCCAGCAAGTTCTTCTGGGAGCTCGGCTTTGCCGAAGGTGCGCGGTGTGCAGTCGGCGCGAAGGAACTACGACCCGATCGAGACTTTCTCGATGCATTTGCCGTAGGACCCCAGGCCCATGCTTTGACCGGTTTTGGCTGGACCCAGATCGAAGCCCTCGAAAACGACATGTCCCGCGGACACTTCGAAGGACGGTTCCTGGTCCACGATTCAATCGAAGCCGCCATTCACCTCAACGCCGAAGGCCGCGCCACCGATCCGGTCTGCTGGATGCAGACCGGCTTTGCCAGCGGTTTTGCCACTGCATTTGCCGGCCAGCCGATCATCATGCGCGAACTGGAGTGTGCCGGTATGGGCGATGCGGCATGTCTGCTGCATGCCAAGCCAGCCAAGGAATGGTCACACCTTGACAGCCCGGAAAAATCGGCCTCGCCGCTGGAACCGCCGGTCCTGGATTCCGGCGAAAACAGCATGGCCGTTGGCGTATCGGCTGGCTTCATTGCCGTGAAGACGATGATCGAGCGATCGGCGCCAAGCGACGCAACCTTGTTATTCACGGGAGAAACCGGGGTCGGCAAGGAGGTGCTGGCGAAATTCGCGCATCGCTTGAGCCGGCGGAAGGAAGCTCCTTTTGTCGCGCTCAATTGCGCCGCCATTCCTGAAGGGTTGATCGAATCCGAGCTTTTTGGCGTGGCCAAAGGCGCTTTCACCGGGGCCGTGGCTGCGCGACCGGGTCGCTTCGAACTTGCCCATGGTGGGACGCTCTTCCTCGATGAGATATCCACTCTCTCGCCTCTGGCCCAAAGCAAGATCCTGCGTGCGATCCAGGAAGGCGAATTCGAGCGTGTCGGCGACACGCGAACCATTAAGGTGGATGTTCGCCTGATGGCCGCTGCCAACGCCGATCTGACTCAGTCGATGCGCGATGGCCTGTTTCGCGCCGACCTGTTCTACCGGATTTCGACCTTGCCGATTCGGGTGCCGCCGCTGCGCCAGCGCCGCGAAGACATACCCGGGCTGATCGAGCATTTCCGTTTTCGTTTCTCGCGTCGTCACCAACGCGCGGTAGCTGGGTTCACCACGAGGGCGATCAATGCCTTGCTGGTCTACGATTACCCCGGCAACGTGCGCGAACTCGAGCGAATGGTGGAGCGGGCGGTGCTGCTGGCCGATGATGGGCAGGCGATCGACCTCCGGCATCTGTTTCTGGGTACCGATCTACCCGATCTAAAGCCGGCCATGGGATTGGCTAGTGACGGCAAGATTATGCCTGTTACCGATATCCATGATCGTTCGGAGTTGATTCGCCAGGTGCTCGATTTGATTGTCGAGGGTGGCGAAACTCTGTCGAACGTGGAGGGCCTCGTCATCCGGGAGGCGGTGGAAGCCTCGGGCGGAAATTATGCGCGAGCCGCCCGTACTTTGGGGCTGTCGCGTCGTCAGTTGGCGTTGAGAATGGAAAAGATCGGACCCACTGGCCGGACATAGAGCAATCACACATTTGCAACGCATTACATAATGTGGAAAGGTATGGAAGGAAGGTAGTCGAATGACAGCCGGCTGTTCCGGTATGCTTTCAAAGTTGGGAGAAGCACATGCGTTCCATAGTCGTCGTAGGGGCCAATCTTGCCGGTGGCAGGGCAGTCGAGGCCATGCGGCAGGCCGGCTTTGATGGCCGGATCACCCTGATCGGCGAGGAACCCTGGCGTCCCTATGAGCGCCCGCCGCTGTCCAAGGAAGTGCTGTGGGATCCGGCCAACGTACCGGACAACTTTTTCCTCCACGATGAAGCATGGTACGCGGACAACCGTATCGACATGCGGCTCGGGGTGCGGGCAGAAGCGCTCGATCTGACCGCAGGCGGCGTCCGCCTGGGCGGAGACCTGGTCCAGGCCGACCGCATCTTGCTGACCACCGGTGGTTCCGCCCGCAAGCTCAACATGGAGGGTGCCGATGCCGCTAACGTGCATTACCTGCGCACCCGGGACGATGCCACCCGGATGGCAACGGACCTCAAGGACGGCGCCCGCATCGTCATAATCGGCATGGGCGTGATCGGCGCGGAAGTGGCGGCCAGCGCGATCAAGCTGGGGTGCCGAGTGACCGCGATCGAGCCGCTTGCCGCGCCGATGATTCGCGCGCTCGGGCCGCAGTTCGGGCAATGGCTGGGCGAGGAACATCGCCAGCGCGGCGTCGATACCCGCTTCGGACGCGGCGTGAACGCGATGAGAGTCCTAGATGGTCGGGTGACTCAGGTCGAACTCGATGACGGGTCGCTGGTGGATTGCGATGCCGTTGTGGTCGGGGTCGGCATCGTGCCGGAAACTAGCCTTGCCAAGGACGCAGGCATCGTCACCAATAACGGCATTATCGTCGATAGGCAGTGCCGCACCAGCAATGAGAATGTCTTTGCCGCCGGCGACGTCGCCGAACAGGACAGCTTCTTCGGCGGTCATATCCGCCAGGAAACCTACCAGAACGCTGCCGACCAGGCCCAGGCCGCAGCGCTCGCGATGCTCGGGCAGGACGTCGATTACTGCAAGCCGGTTTGGTACTGGAGCGATCAGTTCGATCTCAACATCCAGTTCTGCGGCCATATCCCGGCGCAAGCCGAGGTAACCCTGCGCGGAGACATGGCAAGCAACCAGTTTACCGCATTCTTCCGGTCAGGCGAGACGATCGAGGGCATCCTGACTGTCAACCGCGCCCCGGACATGGGCATCGGCAAACGGCTGATAGAGCGCCGGGCCAAGGCGTCGGCCGCGCAGCTGGCCGATGCCGATGTGTCGCTCCGCGAAATCCTCAAGCAGGCTGGTTAGGCTCGCAAGGCGGGCGGGATCAGCCGATCCCGCCACCTGCGACGTAGAGCGTCTGGCCGGTGATGTAGGACGCCTCGTCAGCGGCGAGAAAGCAGATTGCGGCGGCCAGTTCTTCGGGCTCGCCGAAGCGGCCCAGCGGGGTATCGCGCAAGGTCTGCTCCATCACTTCGCCAAAGCCCTTGCGGTCCGCGTCGGAGGGCGGGGCAGGATTGCGCGGGGTGACACGGGTCACGTTGACCCCGCCGGGAGCCACGCAATTTACCCTGATGCCACAATCCTCCAATTCCAGAGACAACGCAGCGGTCAGCGCCGCCACGCCGCCTTTCGCAGCCGCGTAGGGCACGCGATTGACCCCGCGCGTTGCCACCGAGCCGATGTTGACAATCGCGCCGCGACCTGCCGCGCGCATGTGGGGCAGCACTGCATGGCAGCACCACAGCGTCGGCCACAGCGATCGATTAATCTCGGCGACGATTTCTTCGGTGGTGTATTCCCAATAGGGCTTGGCCCATATCGTGCCACCTACATTATGGACGGCCACGTCGATCCGCCCGAATTTATCGCTTACAGCGTTATACAGGGCAGCGGCTCCAGCCTGTTGCTCAAGGTCGTGGATGGCGGGGTGCGCGTCGACAGATTCGGCCATAAGTCGCGCAACCGCATCCAGTGTCGCCTGTTCTGCACGATCGGCAACCACGACCGTGGCCCCTTCTCGCCCTAGGCGCTGGGCGGTAGCAAAGCCGATCCCCTGGGCTGCTCCTGTGACAACTGCGATCTTGCCTGCAAATCTGCCGTTCGCGTCTGTCATCCCTGATTTCTCCCAACCCACACCGCATCCGGCCGGACGCGTGCAATCCTAGTGGCATTCGGCCTCATAAATCCGTATTCCACCCTTGCCAAGTCAATAGGCAATGCGTTACACATTGGCTAATGATTAAAGAGTCTTTGGGAGATATTTCTTGGCGCGTGAACTGCTGACTGCTGCTGATGTGAAGGGTGCCTGGGCGATCGTGCCGACGCCGGCCAAGGAAGGTGCTTCCGACTGGCGTGCCACTGATACTGTTAATGTCGACGAAGCGGCCCGCATGGTCGACGGCCTGATCGAGGCCGGGGTCGACGGCATTCTCAGTATGGGGACGCTGGGCGAGGCCGCGACCATGACACTTGACGAAAAGCTCGTCTTTATGAAGACTATCGTCGATACCGCCGCGGGCCGGGTGCCGGTGTTTGTCGGCACAACCTGCATCAACACCCGCGACACCATCGCGCTGACCCGCAAGGCAGTCGATATCGGCGCGACCGGGACGATGCTGGGCGTACCGATGTGGTGCGCGCCGAGCGTCGATGTCGCGGTCCAATTCTACAAGGATGTCGCTGAGGCGGTGCCCGATATCAATATTGCAATTTATGCCAATCCCGAAGCATTCAAGTTCGATTTCCCGCGCCATTTCTGGGGTCAGGTCGCCGAAATTCCCCAAGTTGTTACCGCCAAGTATATCGGTGTCGGCACACTGCTGCCCGATCTGGCCGCAATCAAGGGGCGGATCAAGCTGCTGCCGATCGACTTCGATTACTATGGCGCGGCGCGGATGGACGATTCGATCGATGCCTTCTGGACCAGCGGCGCGGTCTGCCATCCTCTCGTCAGTACGACATTGCGGGATCTCGTCGCGCAGGCCCGCGCCACCGGCGACTGGAGCAAGGCCAAGACATTCATGGGGCGGCTCGCGCCCACGGCAGCAACGCTGTTTCCCAACGGCAGCTTCAAGGAATTCTCCACCTACAACATTCCGCTGGAAAAGGCGCGGATGACCGCCGGTGGATGGATGAACGCCGGACCTTGCCGTCCGCCCTATCACCTGTGTCCCGAAAACTATCTCGAAGGTGCGCGTAATTCGGGCAGGATGTGGGCCGAACTGGGCAAGGCGCTCGAGGCAGAGCGTTGAAATGAGCTGAATTGCTGCAATCAAACCTGTGGGGAAACGAGGATGGCTGAAACAACACTGACCTGGCCCAAGAACTATAATGAAGTTCCCAAAGCGGCCTTTACTCGAGCGGATCTCTACGCTGACGAGATCAGGCGGATTTTTCACGGCCCGGAATGGCACCCGATTGCGCATGAAAGCGAATTGCCCAATCCCGGTGATTTCAAGACGATGCGGCTGGCCGGAATCCCGCTTCTGATCTCTCGCGACGAGGCCGGCGTGGTGCGGGTGTTTTACAACGCCTGCTCGCACCGCAGCAACCAGCTCGAAACCGCGGTGATGGGCAACAAGACCGAGTTTGAGTGCCCCTATCACCGCTGGCTGTTCAACGCCAAGGGGGACTTGGTCGGCTGCCCCAACCCGCGCGAATTCCTGCCCGGCTTCGACAAGGCCGATTACCCCTTGGGGCAACCGCGTTTCGAACTTTTCTATGGTCTGATCTTCGTCACGTTTTCGGCCGAGACTGAGCCACTTGACGAGTTCCTCGGCGAAGCCGGCGAAACACTGCGCGAACTGATGGCGGGCGACGGTCGCCTCAAACTGCTGGGTTACCAGAAGGTTCGCTACGACAGCAACTGGAAGGGTTACAACGACAACGACGGCTACCATGCCCCGCTGCTCCACGCGGCATTCAAGATGCTCAATTGGCAGGGCGGCAAAGGGCGGCAATACACCTGCACTAAGCGTGGGCACGTGTGCTTCGAATCGGCGCTCTCGGTGGCCAGTGGCCCCAGTGTTCTCAAGGACAAGGAACTGATCGCGTTCAAGGGGCAGGATCCATCGGTCGGGTCGCGGATCGTCCAGCTGTTCCCCACCTTCGTCTCGACCAAGCACCTCGATGTCATCAATCTGCGCTTTGCCAACCCGGTCGACGCAGAGACTACAGAAGTTCACTACGCCTATTTCGCCCACCAGGACGACGATGCGGACATGGTTCGCCACCGCTTGCGGCAGAGTTCCAACCTGTTGGGTCCCTGCGGGCTGATCAGTATGGAAGACGCCTCGATCTTCCACCGGATCCACATCGGCAGTCACACGCCGGGGAACGCTATCTTCCAGAAAGGCGTGCGTGATCCGGGCAAGCTGGAATCGGAGTTTCTGCAGAACGATGAAAGCGGCAATCTGCCCCGCTGGGAATATTACCGCTCGGCGATGGGTTTCGAGAGGGCAGAGGCATGACGGCCACCACTCCCGAGCTGGAAACAGCGATCGACCGATTGCTGCTGGCCGATGCCAACGCGCTTGACAGCAAGGACATGCCGGGCTGGCTGGCGAACTATGCCGAGGAAGACCAAGCATCCTATTATTGCCGCGCGGCTGAAAATACCGAGCACAACCTCGAGCTCGGATTCATGTTCGACGATTGCCGGGCACGGCTCGAAGATCGCGTCACCTATGTGAACGAGATCTGGGCCGGCACCTTTCAGGACTACCGCACCCGTCATTTCGTCCAGCGCGTCAGCCATCGCCAGGTCGATGCCCGAACGGTGGAAGTGGTTTCGAATTTCTCGGTGTTCATGACGCCGATGGATGCCGGCGTCACCCAAGTCCTAGCCGCCGGCCGCTATCTCGATACAATGCGACTGTCAGACGATGGTGGCGCCAAGTTGCTGTTCCGCCGCGCCGAGCTCGATACATCGGTTCTCCCCCGTTATCTGGTCTACCCGATTTGAGTTGCTGCACTCTGTCTTCAGCCCGAAAATGCGCTTAGACCAACGGGGGTAAGGATAGATGATCATCGACGCGCATGCCCATCTGGTTGCTCCGGCATCGCTTTATGTGCACAGAAGCAGTCTGATTGTTTCGGGGGGCAATACGGAGAGAGCAATAGTGTCCGTCGTCAGAACATTTGGCGCAACTCGCGGCGTAGATTAGCGGAGTGCGGGCCTCGTCTGGGGGTTTCCTTGGTTCCGTCGGGCAGGATGCCGAGCGCGATGTAGACCGCCTTGTTGCGAACGAAGCCTTCGTCGCGGACCTTCACGCGGATCGCGTCGAAGAACACCAAAGGATAGCAATCATCGAGCGGCCGGCCCTGCCATTCGGTCACCGTTTCCAGCACGGCGTCGGTGATCGTGGAGATCAGATCCGGCGACACGTTAATGCCGTACAGCTCTTCCAGGTGCCCCCGGATCTCACGCACCGTCATGCCGCGTGCGTACATCGAGATGATCTTCGTATCGAAGTCCGGGAAGCGGCGCTGATACCTGGCGATCAGCTTGGGATCGAATGTACCCGAACGGTCGCGCGGAATATCCAGCGTCACTTTCGACGTGCCGGTCAGCATCGTCTTCTTCGAGCTGCCGTTGCGCCGATTGGCGACGCCGGCCTCCGCTTCCGATTCGAGATGATCGTCCAGTTCTGCCCTCAGCATCCGTTCCGACAGCGCCTTCTTCAACTCGTCAATCAGTCCGTCCCGGGCGAATAACTCTTGCGGGTCACGTCCGTCCAGCTGGTCCAGTAACTCCTTGTCGATTGCCATATCGATGGTCCTTTCCATTCCATCTATATGACCTCGCGCACAAAATTACTGACAGTCCCCGACCGGAACGCCGGCACGCTTGCCGCTGTTCACCTCGGCATTCTTCACCCACTCCAGCAGCGTGTGACCCGAGCAGCCAATCATGGCCGCTTTGGATGTGATCGCTGCCCAACGGGAGGGATGCTCGCTCTCTTGATCCAGCGCCAGGCGAACAGCCCGTTCACGCACCTCAGGTGAAAACTTGTTCGTTGTCTTGCTCATCGTAGACCCTTCCTCTCAGGAGTTAGGGCCTCCGGCAATCCCGCAGCGGTTCAAGAACGTATGGCCCGCCCCGTCTGCAAGGACTATTTTGAGGCTGGCAACTGACTGGTCTGCATCAACGTATACGGCATATCAGCGTTGCGCTGTCGCCAAGATGGAGCTTCGCACGCTCTGAACCTCATAATGGGGGTGGCAGCAAAGTGCCGTTCTTGGTACCAGGCTTTCAGGGCGTCGATTTACCGTCAGGCCATCTTCAAAATTCCTCCCGCAGACATCGTGGTCACACAACCGGTCGAGGACCGGTGACCAGGATACTCAGATCGGCATTGCAGCACGGTCGATCGAGAACGTGTCTCCGCGACGCAGTGTGACCCAAGCGATCCGGGCCAGCTTGTTGGCCAGTGCCACCGTCACCGTGTTGTAGTGGCATCTGGCAAGCAAGCCGAGCAGCCAGCTCCCCAGCGGCGTCTCGCTCTTGGCAAGCGATGGCAGTGCAGCTCTTGCACCATGGATCAAAAGGGTTCGCGGGTACCTGTTTCCGCGTTTGCTTATTCCTCGAATCTTCGGTTTCCCGCCTGTCGTGTATTGCTTCGGTACCAAGCCCAGCCAAGCGCTGAGATCACGGCTCCGTTCAAAGGTCGACGCATCTCCGACTGCGGCTGCCAGGGCTGTCGCATTGAGCGAACCGATCCCTGGGATCGTCAAAAGCCTGCGCGCCAGTTCATCGGTTCGGGTGAGTTCTAGAAACTCCATATCAAGCGCCGCGATCCTGTCGTCCAGCGTCTTCCACTCCTCGCGTGTTTCCATCATGAACCGACGGATCCGACCCTCGGGAAGACGATCCGTATCGGCTAGCATCGCATCGAGTGCCCTCTCGAACTTCTGGCGGCCTTGGGGCACTACGATCCCGCGTTCCATTAGGATCGCTCGCGCCTGATTTATCAGGTTCGTACGCGCTCCCACGAGCCGCGACCGCACGCGATGGAGCGACTGAACATCGAGCTGATCCTGGGTCTTCATCTCGACGAACCGCATGGTCGGTCGCGTTGCGGCTTCCGCGATCGCCTCTGCGTCGCGATCATCGTTCTTTTGCGCCTTTACGTAGGGACGGACATATTCCGGCGACATCAACCAGACGGTATGGCCTTGAGCCGCCAGCAACCGACCCAGATGATGCGCCCCGTAACAGGCCTCCATCGCGATCACGCATGGCGCCAGCTTCGCTGTGAAGCCTGGAATTGTGGACGGGCGCATGAGTCTGCGCAGCACGACTTTGCCAGTCGTATCAAGCCCGGCAGCACTGCAGCTGTTCTCGCCCAGATCGACTCCAAGTGTACAAATAGTCATGGCTCGCTCCTTTCCTTTTCACCAACAACCGCATCCTATCAGATGCTGGAAAAGGGGCGGGCCATTCCATAATTGGTGGCGGGAAACGAGAATGAAGATAGTGTATATCGATGGCTCGATGTCGGCGTTCACAAGCCGAACTCGTTTTCGCGGGACATGTTCCGCAAAGGTCATGACAAAGCTGACGCAGGTTTATCCCGATGCGGAAATTGTCTACCGCGACCTCGCTGCTGATCCGCTTCCGCATCTTAGCGCGCATACGCTTCCGGCTATTTTCGGGCAGGCTGAAAGCGAAGACTGAGACACGGCGATCGAGCCTGGTCTGAGCAAGGAAGCTCTTGCGCAGTTCATGGATGCCGACGTTGAATAGCCCCTAGATTTGTGGACGCCTTCTTTCCTAAATTTGAGGACAGGAGGCGACGATGGGGAAAGCTAATT